>CAZMKZ010000028.1:0-27347 GCA_964567185.1 uncultured Thermodesulfobacteriota bacterium | reverse complement strand
ATGTAGCGGGGTTGATGAAGCTCGCCGTGCCCACCTGCACGGCGCTTGCCCCGGCTATGATAAACTCCAGCGCGTCGCAGGCCGTGCTTATGCCGCCAACGCCGATAAGGGGCACGCCCGCCACCTTACCCGCCTCCCATAACATCTTTAGGGCCACGGGCCTTATGGCCGGTCCCGAGAGCCCGCCCGTAACAGTGGCAAGCCTCGGACGCCGCCTCTCCACATCCACGGCCATGCCCGAAAGGGTGTTTATAAGGGATATGGAGTCTGTGCCCGCGTCCTCCACGGCCCTTACCATTACCTTTATGTCCGTTACATTGGGCGAGAGCTTGGTCATTACATGAAGCCTCTTTACGGCCTTCCTGACGGCGCCTACAACCTTTGCCGCCTCTGCCGGGTCTGTGCCGAATACGATTCCGCCCCTCTTTACGTTGGGGCACGATATGTTTATCTCAACGGCCTTTACTGTGGGCTGGTCCTCAAGCCTTCTGGCAACTTCGCTGTACTCGTCTATTGTCTCGCCGAATATATTGGCTATAACGTGGGTATTTATCTTCTTCAGGAGTGGGAGTTTTTCCGTTATAAAGGCCTCTACGCCCACGTTCTGCAGGCCTATGGCGTTGAGCATTCCGCAGGGCGTCTCGGCTATCCTCGGCGCGGCGTTGCCCATGCGGGGTTTTAGAGAGAGGCCCTTTACGATTATGGCCCCGAGAGAGGCGATGTCCATGAAGGGCATGAACTCAAGGCCATAGCCAAAGGTGCCCGAGGCGGTCATGACGGGGTTCTTTAGCCTGAGCCCGCCGCCAAGGTCTACGGAGTTATCCGCTTTTTTCACTCCCCTCTCTGAATTCTCGACACTATGGCTCATTGTATATCATCCCAGTCAATCTCCGCGGCATCAAAGACAGGCCCCTCGGAGCATACCATGCGGTACCTGCCCCTGCCCTCTTGCCTCGTCTTCACGGCGCAGCCAAGGCAGACGCCTATGCCGCAGGCCATGGTTTTTTCAAGGGATACATAACACTTCACATCCGCCCTCTCGGCCGCGGCGGCAACGGCCTTGAGCATACCCGGAGGGCCGCAGGCGTAGACAAGGGAATCAGAACTTAACTCCTCGCCTAATAGATCCGTTACAAGGCCCTTTGTCCCCACAGAGCCGTCTTCAGTGGAAACCATGACCCGGCAGCCGAGGCCGTCAAAATCCGAGGTAAGTCCGGCATCGCGCGCCCCTCTTGCCCCGAAAAGAAAGACCCCGCCCTTGACGACGCTTGCCAGCATATAAAATGGCACAATCCCCATGCCTCCGCCTACCATTATAATCTTTTTGGTAGAATCTTCCGGTATGGGAAAGCCCCTTCCAAGGGGGCCGAGGACGCTTGTCCTCTCGCCGGCCTTGAGCCCTGCGAGTAAAGACGTGCCTCTGCCAACGACATTATAAAGAAACTCCACGCCCTCGCCGGAAAAGGTCTTCTGCCCGGCCGGCAGCGGTGCTACCGCTCCGGCGGCGTCGAGGACTCGATAGGCCCCGAGGGGCCTGTTCAGCAGCGGGTCAATGCCCTCTGCCGTGCGTATCATAAAAAAATGGCCAGCCGCAATACCGCTAACAGGAAAACCGAGGCCAAGCCTGTACGCCCCGCTCGCCGTCTTTTTATTATAAAGGACCGTAGCCCCCTCGTTCATCTTTATATCCACAGCAGATCTACCTTAAAATAAAAGCGTCATCACAAGGGCGTCCTCGTCGCCGTAATACCTCTTGCGCTCATAAGACTCCTTGAAGCCGAACTTCTTGTAAAGCCGTATGGCAGAGGCGTTGGATTTTCTCACCTCAAGAAAGGCCCCTTTTACATAGGCCTCGTGAAACATCTCAATGACCCTCTCGAAGAGCCACGAGGCCAGCCCCCTGCGCCGGAGCCCCGGACGCACGGCAAGGTCAAGGATATGGGCCTCGCCGTAGACTATCCAGAATATTATATAGGCGCCAAGCTGTGTCTCACCGCCGTCCCGCTCAACCTGTACCGTGTAGGGATATGATATGGGGTTCTCTATCTCCCGCTCGAACTGGTCCCTTGTCCATGGCATGGTAAAGGAGGCCCGCTCTATGGGCAGGACCTCATCGAGGTCCGCCGGGGTCATGGGCCTGAGCTTGTATCTTGCCGGGATTATCAAGTCTTTGGTTTGCAAGGTATCACAAGAGGACCCGGGCCATCAAAAGAGGTCCCGGGCCATAATAGAGAGGGGGCAAGGCGCCGCCATAAGAATAAACCATTGTCCCGGTCAACGCCATGAGAGGGCTACGGCCTCCCGGCAGAGATGCCCCGGAGCAACGCGGGGCAACGGCGGGATTCAAGTCGCAGGAAACCCTTACATTGGGCGCAGCCAGCGCTGTTACTTCTCATTAGTGGCAAAGACTATATGCCAGAAGTCTATCTTCTTGAGCATATACTGCCTTGTCACCTTTAGCCCGGCATTCCTTATGAATTCGTTAAGGGAGAGGTCTGACCTCCACCCTATCTTTTTACAGAGGGGGTTCATCCACTTCTCACACATCTCGATAAGGGGATTCTTACTCTTGAAGTGGTTAACCACAACAACTACGCCGTCGGGCTTGCAGACCCTCTTCACCTCTTCCATGACGCGGTAGGGGTTGGGCACCACGCTTACCACATGGGAGAGAAAGACCTTGTCAAAGGTATTGTCCGCAAAACCCACGCTCATGGCGTCCATGCTCAGGACATTTATATTATCCAGCCGGTTCTCATCAATCTTTTTCTTGGCCTTTTTAAGCATCTCCCTTGAGAGGTCTATGCCAACGACCTTGCAGTGCTTGGGAAAGACGGAAAAGGAGAGGCCCGTGCCCACTCCCACGTCAAGGATACGCTCGCCCGGCTTTATATCCATGGTGGTAATGGCGTTACGTATCCTGGGATAAAAAAATCTCTTGAAAAGCACATCATATACATTTGAATAAGCCGCGTAAACTTTCTTGATACTCTCTACTTCCAATGACTGCCCCCCTCCCCCCAAAAAGGGTTCCTCTAAAGATATCTCTTTCTTCAACTCTTCCTCCAGTTAAAAAAAATTCCCGATAATTTTTCTGCTCTTGGTCAACAGAGACAACATTTATGCAATAAACGGCAAAAGTGTCTAAACCACCGCTACGGCAGAGATAAACCGGCTTGCACCCGGTCTTTGCCGGGGGTTTAAGACACTTGTATGGTGTTTAATATATATCAGGAGGATAGAGAGCGCAACCCCTTTTTTCATATCCCTTGTCTGCCGGCCCCGCCTAACCGCCTTTTACCGCGTCCTTATCCCTAAGCCCCTGCCCCCCTGCCATGGATACCGGAGCGGCAAAGGCATCAGAAGTCCTTGATACCTCCCGTATCCTGAAACCGGGCTTTACGGCGCCGCCCCACATGTCCGTGTAAGGCGAGAAGGCCAGAGAAAAGCCCTCACCCGTAAGCTCCTTGAGCCCCGCCATGCCAAACCCGATGCCGCGCGCCATGGCCCCGTCCTGACGAAACCTGAAGCGCAGGTGCCTGCCGCCCACTACCTTTGTATCCATTAGAGTCGTATCCGTAAGGCAGAGCAGGGGCTCGCGGTTGGCCACGCCAAATGGCGCGAGTTTCTCTATCTCGGAGATGGCGCGCAGGTTCATGTCTTGAATTGTGACCCTTGCGTCAAGCTCCACCTCCGGTATGAGGTCATCTTCGCTGAGTACCCTGGCGGCATAGCCGAGAAACTGCTCTTTAAAGGCATCAATCTTGTCACTGCTGACGGAGAAGCCCGCCGCGGCCCTGTGTCCGCCGTATCGAAGGAGTATGGGAGCGGAGTTTATGATGCCTTCGAGCATATTAAAGGCCCTGACGCCCCTTGCCGAACCTCTGGCAACCTCGCCGTCAACTGCTATCATCACCACGGGAAGGCCAAAGCGCTCGGTGAGCCTTGAGGCCACAATGCCTATGACACCCTGATGCCACTTCGAAGAGAAGAGGACCAGCGCACGCTTTTCACTCCCGTCCACCATGGCCAGCGCCTCGTCCATGATATCGCTCTCCAGTTTTCTCCGCGAGGTATTGGCCTCGTCAAGCTCCCGGGCGATGGCCCCGGCGCGTGACTCGTCTTCGCTTACAAGAAGAGAGAGGGCCAGCTCTGCCTTTGCTATCCTGCCCGCCGCGTTAAGCCTCGGGGCCAGCTTGAAGGCTATATGATGGGTCTCCACCGGGCCGGGCCGGAGGCCCGAGACCTCTTTCAGGGCTATGAGGCCGGGTCTGTCCGTATCGGCGAGTTCCTTGAGGCCGTAACGGACAAAGACCCTGTTCTCGTCCACAAGGGGGACCATGTCCGAGACAGTGCCTATGGCCACAAGGTCAAGAAACCTCTTGAGGTTGGGGCCCCTGCCCTTTATAAAGCCGCTTTCCCGAAGCCTTGACCTCAAGGCCATGACAAGGTTGAAGGCAACGCCAACGCCGGCAAGGGACTTGAAGGGAAAGGCGCATCCCTCCTGACGGGGATTTATGAAGGCGCAGGCAGGCAGGCTTTGTGCCGTGGGCTCGTGGTGGTCCGTTACCACTACGTCCATGCCAAGGGCCCTTGCCGCGGCAATCTCCTCATGATTGGAGGTGCCGCAGTCCACGGTAATGACCACCTTTACGCCCCTGGCCTTAAGGGCCTTAAGGGCCTCGATATTCAGGGCATACCCCTCGGTCTTCCTGTCCGGGATATATGTAGTCACCTCAACGCCTATGGCCTTGAAGAAGAGATAGAGAAGGGCCGTGGAGCTCGTGCCGTCAACGTCATAGTCGCCGTAAACAGCTATGCCCTCACCGTTCTCAAGGGCTTCGCGCACCCGTCTTACGCCCTTGTCCATGTCCTTTAAGAGAAAGGGGTCGTGAAGGTCCGTAAGGCCGGGAGACAAAAAAGAAGAGGCCCTGTCGCTATCGACAAGGCCCCTGTTTATGAGGAGCCGGGCGGTAAGTGGAAGTATCTCAAGGTCCCTTGCCAGTCTTTCCTGAAGAACCTTGTCAAATGGGCTAACCTTCCAGCGTTTTTTCATAGCGTTAACAATGGCCCTTCAGGGGTAATAGCGCAGAAGATATTAACGGTACAGGCCAGGATTGACTTGTCCAATAGAGCCGGCATTTTCTTATGGACCTTCAGGGATAATAGCGCATAAGATATTAACGGCGCAGGCCCTGTGCGGCTTTTTTCCAGGTTAAAAGAGGCAGGCCTCTTCGGCACAGGCCCTCTTTCAAGCCTTTTTCAGCTTTAAAACAGGCCCCGTTAAAAGGGCCCCAAAGCGCAGGCCTCTTCGGGACAGACGCCTGTCAACCAAACACTTATATATTATATACAAAGCCCTGCAAGGTCAAGGTGTGATTGCTTGAGACAAAAATGATTCGAGAGCGCCGTGCCACGGCCTTACCCCGGGCATCATGGCCGCGGCTGTGAAGACGTAATGAGGCTACGGACCTTATGGGGGTCGAGGTGCTCGGCGAGTAGAGGCATTATGGTCATACGCTTGGCCTCGCCGTTTATTTCATCAAGTATTACGCCCAAGAAGGCAGAGACGGCCTCTGGGTCGAACTGCGTCCCCGTATTATCTCTAATCTCTTTAATGGCTGTAATGAAACTGAGGCGCGGCCTGTAGGGCCTGTCCGTGGTCATGGCGTCAAAGGCGTCTACAAGGGCCATTATCCTGGCGCCCACGGGTATCTCATCATTTTCAAGCCTGTCGGGGTATCCCGTGCCGTCAACCTTCTCATGATGGTTCCGCGTCATGAGGGCCACACCCTTCCATGGGAAATGTATATTCGAGAGTATCTCATAGCCCACTACGGGGTGGGAGTTCAGCTCCCTGCACTCCATGCTTGTAAGGGGGCTTGCCTTGTTTATTATGGTCTTGTCCACTGTAATCTTGCCTATATCATGAAGCAGTCCTGAAACCCTTATGCCCTCGACACTGTTGCTTGTCCACCCCATCTTTTCCGCCACTACCGCGCAGTAGGCCGAGACCCTGTGCGAGTGTCCCTTGGTGTAGGCGTCCTTTGCGTCAATGGCCGTGGCAAAGGCATGGATGGTATCACGGTAGACCATGGAGAGGTTATCATAAAGCCCCCTGTTCTCATTGTACTTATGCATGAGACGCGTAAAGAGGGCGTTTGTGTGAAGGCTGTATGATATATGCTGGGCCATGACGGAGAGAAGCTGCATATCGTAAAGGGTAAAGTCCTGCCCCGTTATCTTTTCGCTTATGGCGATTACTCCGAGAAGATCGCCCTTTATCACAAGCGGAGAGGCCACGACAGTCCCGAAACGGAGGAGTTCTTCAGTAAGCGCGCCGAATATACCGGCCGCTTCGTCATCGTTGAGGTTCATTGACTTGACATTGGCGGCAAGGGCCTTTACCGTATCACCGCTGAGCCTAAGGGTTTTGCCTTTAAGGCCGGGTATGCCCTTGGCGGCTACGGCAGAAAAGCATTTTTTTTCGCTCTCATAAGAGAGTATGACCCCCTTTGCCGTGGAAAAGGTGCCCATCACCATCATGAGCGAAGACCTCATGATTCTCATGAAATCCTTGGGTGAGGCTATCTCCTCGCCAAGCTCGGCAAGTGTGTTCAGATGAAAAACAAGTTTCTCAAGGCTTATATCCGGCGTGGCCATTGGTTCTCCTTTGCTGTTATCCCAGATAAAAAATCTTAAGACCTAAACCGCAAGCCATTGAGCCTTCACACCCTCGGCTTTAAGGGCGTCGTCTTCGGTATCATATATGGCTACGCTCTCCGTAAGGCCCACTATCTTTAGAACATCATATGCCACACCGGAGAGCCCTGAAAAGGAGACCTTTGCCCCAACGCTCTTTACCTTCTCTATGATACCGATTAGTATGGAGATGCCTATGGAATTTATGATATCCGTGCCGGAAAAATCAAGGACAATCGCCCTGCCCCTGTTCCTGAGGAAGGTCTCGCATATGTCTTCGAGCTTCTCGCCCTCAATATCATTCAGATAATCTCTGGCATAGACGACGATGACCTCCCCGTAGTCCCTGAAAGTCCTGACTTCTTTATCCGACATCGTCATCTCCTTTTTTCTTTAGATATTTTACCAGGACAAGGCGCGTTCCTCCGTCGAGGCTCTCATAGCGCACCTCGTCCATAAGTCCCTTCATCAGCTCAAGCCCCCATCCCCTTTTGTGGGGCAAGCCGCCGGCGTCGTTCGTAGCAACGCCACCGGTAAAGAGGCCGTCAAAGTCAAGGCCGGGGTTAGAGACGTATATGGTAAGCATGTCCGGGGCCGCTATAAACCTCAGGCGCACCCTGGACGAAGGGGAGCCGCTATGCTCAAAGGCGTTTATGCACGCCTCTACAACGCTTGTCTTAATCCGCCCGATGGAGTCCTCATCAAAGCCCATGCCGGAGCTTATCTCGCCGGCCGCACGCACGCCCACGAGTTCGGCGTTTCTGCTCGACGGGAGCACCATCTCGAACTCCCTTATCCGGGGTTCGGCCTCATCTTCGTGCTTGCTCTCAACGGGCCTTGATAATTTTTTAAGCGCCGTAAGGGCCTCGGCGTCCGAGGTAAAGACACCCCCTCCCTCTTTTCCGAGCCTCAAAATGGCCTCTGCCGTAAAGCCCTCTCTTCCCACCATCCACCTTATCACCCTGACGGGACAGAATTCTCTCTGGAGGATACGCGAGCGTCTAAGAAAATTTTCTACATCACCGGTGTTTACAGGGGCGTGCGACCCCTTGACGCCGGCGAGCCAGAGCACCTCGCCGCTGGCGTCAAACCTTCCGGGCGCAAAGCCATGGGCTATCACAACGGGCAAGCCGCTCTCGAACTTCTCAAAGGCGCTGGCTGAAAAACATCCCGTAACAGAGGGCAGGGCCAGGAGTTTATCTTCAGAGGGGCCTTTGCGCGCCGCGGCCCCGCCGGTATCGGGGCTAACGCGGAACAGGGCCTCCGGCGCGTCCTGACCGTCAAAGGCCTCAAGCGTGGCCATTACCTC
Source organism: uncultured Thermodesulfobacteriota bacterium (assembly GCA_964567185.1). Taxonomy (GTDB): domain Bacteria; phylum Desulfobacterota; class GWC2-55-46; order GWC2-55-46; family JADFVP01; genus JAJRZX01. The sequence goes on along the minus strand of CAZMKZ010000028.1, from coordinate 19,336 downwards.
TTTTCTGAACCTCTCTTTATCTACCTTGCCCGGACAGGAGTACCCCGTCTTTACCACATCCCTTATCATCCATGTCCTCGTCTCCTCGGGGCTCTTGCCCAGCAACCCCGTGGAGCACATATACTCGATGTAATCGCGCACCACCGGGTCAGAGGAGCATACGAGAGAACCAAGGTTTACCCTCAGGAGATCAAGGGACTCAAGCGCCAGGGCAGTCCTCTCCAACTCCGAACGGCTTACCCCGAGCATCTCCGAGAGGTCTTCAATGCCCAGCGGAGTCTTTGCCCTCATGGCGGCCTTCAGGACCCTGAGCCCGAGGTGGCCGCATAAGGAAAACTCGCCGCCAAGGGCCGTACCAAGCGTCCCTGAGGTAATTTCCCTGACATAGAGCGATGCAAAACCCTTCTGTGTCTTCAGGGCCTCGCCTTGACCGCAGGAGACGGCACGGAGAAACTCTCTCATATAAAAAGGATTGCCCCCGAGACGACGGGCGGCCGTGGCCACCACCTCGGGCTCAAAAGAGAGGTTATATCCGCGGGCGAGCTCTTCTATCATGGCGCGGGCCTCATGGGCAGGGAGCCCGTCTATCTCCAGTGTCTCCGAGTATACCTCTCCGGCCAGCTCCTGTTGCGTGACGCCGGCGCCGGTAGAGGCGATAAAGCCACAGGTCTTCACCGCAGAGGCTATCTCCCGCATTACGCCGGGACCGCCTTCATAGAGGCGTATCCCGCTTGAGAGGCCCATATCGTCAAGGAGCAGAAATGCCGGTGAAGCGGTAATGCGCGAGATTACGTCGGGGGTGGAGAGGGCATTTCTCAAAAGCGCCATTGGCTCGCCGCCCGCCCTTGCCTCAAGGTGGGCGGTAATAATGGCGACGGCATCCATAAGGCCCTCGTCAGAGAGGAGGACCCTTAATTTTTTTAATGTCAACTGGGCCAGCGCAAGCCCCGGGTCGCGGCGCTTGAAGGCGAGAAACTGCTTTATTACCTCTTTTATAAAGTCCCCGGCGAACTCTTCGAGGCGGGATATCTCTCGAAACTGATAATATACGGGCGCCACATGGGCCTGCTCCCAGAACAGATTTCTGTGCGCCCTTCTGAGGACCTCTGTCTTTCCCGTCCACCTGCCGCCCTTGAGGATAATCCCGCAGGGCGGATGCGCAAGATCCGTGGCGGCCTTGCATATCCTCTCGATAAGCCCGGCCCTGCCGAAAAAAAGACCCTCCGGGAGGACCTTGAATATAGACCTATTTTTCATAGAGGACCACCCTGTTCTTGCCCTTGCGTTTTGCCAGATACATGGCGGCATCGGCCCGGTAGATAAGGTCATCGGTGTTTCTCGCGTCACCGGGAAACTCGGCTATGCCTATGGAGATGGTAGGAGAGGAGCAGGTTATGCCGCCGGGAAGCTTCAGGTTCTCCACACCGTACCTTATCCTCTCGGCTATGACCGCGGAGTCCTGCTTGGAGGTATGGGGCAGGATAACGGCAAACTCCTCGCCGCCGTACCTTACCACCACGTCCACTGTCCTTACGGCGTCTTTTATGGCCATGGCGATGAGCTTGAGGACATTGTCGCCCGCCTGATGACCCCACCGGTCGTTAAAGGACTTGAAGTCATCGACGTCGATTATAAAGGCCGTAAAGCTGTCCCTCAGCCTTCTTACGCGCTCGGCCTCCTCAAAGAGCCTGTTCTTGAAGAACCTCCTGTTAAAGAGCCCTGTGAGCGGGTCTGTCATGGAGATGGTCTTGAGCTTCTCGCTCATGCTGTAATAGGCCCCTCTTTCAAGGGCGATACTGGCGTAGTGTGATATCGAGAGGAGGACAAAGAGGTCCTCACCGGAGAAGATGCCGTCGCCGCGCTTATCGGCGAGGTTGATTACGCCTATTACACGGTCATAGAGCTTGAGGGGCGCGGAGATGAAAGACCGCGTCCTGTATGAGCGTGGACTCTTCTGCCAGGGCACTTCCTTCTCTATGTCCTTTACCACGAAGGGAACGCCCTTTGCCGCCGTGCGGCCGGATATGCCCTGGCCCGACTTTATACGCACGCTTTTCGCGATGCTCTTTTCCAGCCCCCTTGAGGCCTTGATGCGGAAGACCTTGCTGGCCTTGTCAAATATCATGAGCGAGGCGCGCTCGGCCCCTATAAACTCGCTGGATTTGGCAAGGACCATCTCATATAGGGAGTCCTTGTCTATTACCGTTGAGATACTCCTGTATATATCAAGGAGCCCGGAAAACTCGCCGTCGCAAGATGCCATGCCGGACAAGGGTCCCATGGCCGGCCGTTGGGCGGGCGTGTCATAAAGGGACTCTAAAAAAGGCACGGCAAGCCTGCGGAAGGTATCGGGAAGGCTGAAGAGTGATTCATATGAAGCGCGACTCGCGCCGCCCTTCGACCAGGGACGCCTGTTTTCATCAAGCCCCTCGGCGCCGTTAAGCGGGGCTCCTCTCTCCGCGCCCTTCAGATAGCCCCTTCCGCCGATAAGGACAAAAGAGCGCCCGTGGAGAAAAACCGGCATGGCAAAGGCATACATATGGGGGCGGCACTTGAAGATATGCGTGTCGCCGTCATTCAAGGCCCTTAAGGCGGCGCCTCGATAATCCTCGCCATAGTACTCAGACAGGTCAGGCCTACCCATAATCGCGGCGCCGCTCTCCGCCTTGAGACTCGGGGGAACGATAAAATTACCCTTCTCGTCATTAAGAGAGATGGAGACGCCGAGAAGGCTGGAGAGCCCGTCCTGAAACTCGCGCCATCTGGAGGCATTGAACCCCCGGACAAGGGCGGCGGATGCGTCCTTACCCCGCCCGCTTTTTATAATCTCCGTCCTGTCCATAAATCAAAAAAAGACCTCAACACCATAAAAGTATTGAGGCATCCCTTACCCCGGCTAAAGAGACCCGTCATGAGCCTTATTGTTCACAGTTGATAAATACAATAGGTTGACCTCTACGTGACATGCCAGAAGCTTAAGCTCAACGACCCTGCCACGTTGAATATTACCATAAAATAGCACTTTATACAATAGATTTATCGTGCTGGAGGGCTACCACGTCATAGCCGCCATGCGCTCATCTCAAGGCCCGGAGGGCAAGGGGCGAAGCCATGCAGGGAATACAGGAAAACCGATAAAAAAAGGACGGAAGGGCCGGGCCGCTAAAAATGGCTTAAAGGCGTAGGGAGCGGCGGCAAAAAAGCGGGGGGCCGTGCAAAAGCCCCATGGAGTGGGGCAAAAAGCAGTACCCCCTCCCCCTCCGCACCACGCCGCTGTCTAAGAGGCGGAATGGGAGTGGGGAGAGGGACGTATCAGGTCTTTTCAAGGGCCCCATCCACGCTTGCGGGGCCTTTTTTCTTATCCTTCCAGAATAGGAGCACGGGACTCGCTATGAACATGGAAGAATAGGTGCCCACGATTACGCCGAGAAAGAGGGAGAGGGCAAAGTCATGTATTACCTCGCCGCCGAGGAGCATGAGGGCCAGGAGGACGATGAGGGTAGTGAGTGAGGTGACAACTGTCCTGCTGAGGACCTCGTTGATACTCCTGTTTACAAGGGAGTAAAAGTCCTCTTTTTTCTTTCGATGGAGGTTCTCGCGTATTCGGTCAAAGACAACGACGCTATCCGATAGCGAGTAACCCGCAAGGGTAAGCAGGGCCGTCACTATGAGGAGGTTCATCTCCTTGTGCATGATAAACAGGAGCCCCAGGACAACAAGGACATCGTGAAATGTGGCGATAACCGCGGCCACTCCGAAGCGGAACTCAAATCGCCAGGCAACGTAAAAGAGTATGCCCAGAAGGGCTATGGAGATGGCCTTCAGGGCGTCTGTCTGGAGCTTCTGCCCCACAGTAGGCCCCACCTCCATGGTGGAATCAATGGTAAAGGGGTTCTCCGGCATATCCCTGCGGAAGACCCCGGCAAGGGCCTTTGATGTGGCGGAAAGCTCCGTGCCTGTGGATTTCAGCCGCACAAGCAACTTGTTGGAATTGGCCAGCTGCTGGAGGTTGGCGTCTTCGAAACCGCCTTTTGAGAGGATGCCCCTTACCTTATCAAGCTCAACGGGCTTTTTGAACCTGAACTGAATTGCAACGCCTCCGGAAAAATCAATACCCAGCCTCGCCTTGCCCGTAGGTATGGCGATGGCCGCCACTATACCCACAAGGGCGAGGATGACTGAGATGGTGAAAGTAATCTTTCTAACGCCGAGAAAATCTATTTTTGTATTTCCAAGCATATTATTCCTTTTAATGAACCTCACCCTCGCAAGAGGCCCTTAGATGCTCAACTTCTTCAGCCTCATTTTTTCGCTCTGTATATCAAAGGCAACCTTTGTACCCACAAGGGAGGTAAAGAGGTTTGTCAGTATGCCGAGGCTCAGCGTAACGGCAAAGCCCTTGATGGGGCCGGAGCCGAACTGAAAGAGGACAAAGGCCGTAATGAGAGTCGTAACATGGGAGTCCACGACTGTCCACCAGGCCCTGTCATAACCCGAGTTGATGGCCGAGCGAGGCGTATGCCCGCCCTTGAGCTCCTCTTTTATCCTCTCGAATATAAGGACGTTGGAGTCCACGCCCATGCCAATGGTGAGAATCATGCCGGCTATTCCCGGCAGTGTCAGGGTGGCGTGAATCCAGGCCATGGCCCCGAGTAACATTATCATGTTAAGGGCTATGGCAAAGTCGGCCACAAGCCCCGATGCCCTGTAATAGATGACCATGAAGATAAGCACGAGCGCCCCGCCAAGCACGGCGGCCCGCAGCCCCGCCCTTATGGAGTCCGCCCCCAGGCTCGGCCCCACGGTGACGTTCTGTATAATCTTTACAGGAGCCGGAAGCGCGCCGGCCCGGAGGACGATGGCAAGGTCTACGGCCTCTTCGCGGGTAAAGCCGCCGCTTATCTGCGCCCTTCCGCCCGAGATGGTCTCTCTTATGACAGGGGCGGAGTGCACGTTGCCGTCGAGCACTATGGCCATGCGCCGGTCCACGTTCTCTCTGGTAAGTCTCTCGAATATCCTTGCGCCCGTGGAGTCGAAGGTGAGAGAGACATAAGGTTCGTTGAACTGCTGGTCAAAGGCCACACGCGCGTCGGAGAGGGAACTTCCCGACAAAAGAACCTCTTTTTTTATGAGAAAGGGCACCTTTATGGGGGGGCCGCCGTCCGGTGACTTTTTCAGCTGGTAGAGTATCTCCGAGCCTGGCGGAGCTCCCTCGGAGGCGGCCTTCAGCGGGCTCATGGACTCGTCTACGAGCCTGAACTGAAGCACAGCCGTCTTTCCTATGAGCTCTATGGCGCGCTTTGTATCCTTGAGGCCGGGGAGCTGAATGACTATCTCGCTCTGGCCCTGCTTGTGGATAAGGGGCTCGGCAACGCCGAACTTGTCTATCCTGTTTCTGATGGTCTCAAGGGCCTGCGAATGGGCCCAATCCTTTATTCTCTTTACCTCGGCGGCGTTAAGAGAATAGGAAAGCTCCTTGCCGCTTGTGCCCGTCTCCTCGAAGACCTGCGCCTCGTCCTTTACGACGGAACTTATCTGACGGCGTGTATTATCGTCAAAAAAGCCGATGGTCATGGCGGAGATGCCCTTGCGCTTTACAAACCTGTAGGGGATATTCTTTGTGCGGAGCACCCCCTCGATGGAGTTTACAAGCCTCTGCGTGTAGCTCTCCACGGCCTTGTCCTTATCCACGTCAAGGACAAGGTGCATTCCCCCCTGAAGGTCGAGCCCCAGTGTTATCTTCGGTATCTTATCGCTCCAGACCGAAGGCAAAAGGTGCGAGACCGGCGTTGAGGGCAAAAACAGGGCTATGGCCACAAGGGTAAAGACCCCGAGAAAAACAAGGCGTAGCGTTATACTCTTCATATAAGAAAACCTGTCCTTAAAGGCACAGAGGCCGGCGCGGCGTCTTTGAGACCGCCCATAGCCCCCTGCGGCCCGTTTATTCTCCCTTGACTTTTCTCTTGGCGATGGCGCCCTTTTCTACCTTCACCCTCACGTTCTCGGCTATCTCCACGGTAACCGTGTCCTCGGAGACGCCCGATACCCTTCCGTGCAGGCCGCCCGTGGTCACCACGTAGTCGCCCTTGGCCGTCTTGGAGAGCATCTCCTTATGGGCCTTGGCCTTCTTCTGCTGGGGGCGTATCATAAGAAAATAGAATATGGCGAATAGTACAATAATAGGGGCGAAACTTAACATCCCCCCTGCTCCGCCCGTTGCTGTGGAGTCCGCGGCAAATGCCAGCGCCACCGGTGTTATGGTCAACAAATTGATTCCTCCCTGAAGTGCGTTATGTATCGTTTATGTATTTAACTTCCGGACTCGGCCTCGGCGCAGGGACCGCTGAAAAAATCCCTCTTGAACCGTCCGAATGCGCCGGCCTCTATACTCGTCCTCATCCTCTCCATGAGAGAGGCGTAATAAAAAAGATTATGTATGGAATTGAGCCTTGCCCCGAGCATCTCTCCTGACATGAAAAGGTGCCGCAGGTAACTCCTTGAGTAATGAGCGCATGTGTAACAGCCGCACTCGCTGTCCAGGGGCCCGTAGTCGCGCTCATAGCGACTATTTTTTATAACCAATTTTCCACTGTTTGTAAAGAGCATGCCGTTTCTCGCGTTGCGAGTGGGCATAACGCAGTCAAACATATCCACGCCCGCCTCAACGGAACGGATTAAATCCGCCGGCGTGCCCACGCCCATTAGGTACCTTGCGCTCTGCCGGGGCAGTACCTCTGTTACAACGCGGGTCATCTCCGTCATAACGGCCTTGGACTCACCGACGCTGAGCCCGCCTATGGCGTAGCCGTCAAAACCCGTCTCCACCATGGCCAGCGCGCTCTGCACGCGGAGGTCTTTATACATGCCGCCCTGAACGATGCCGAAGAGCAGGCTCTTGTCCGCAGACCTTGCCGCCTTGCTCCTCGCGGCCCATCGGCTTGTAAGGGCCGTGGACTTTTCCGTATACTCGCGCCCTGCCCCGGCCCTCACGCACTCGTCAAGGCACATGATGATATCAGAGCCAAGGGCCTCCTGAATCTCCACGACAGACTCAGGCGTGAGACGGCACTCCGAACCGTCAAGATGCGACCTGAAGGTAACGCCCTCTTCGTCAATACGGGAAAGCCCCTTCAAACTGAAGACCTGAAAGCCCCCGCTGTCCGTCAGTATGGGGCCGGACCAGTTCATGAACCTGTGCAGGCCGCCGGCGTCCCGTATCACCTCAACGCCGGGACGAAGATAAAGGTGATAGGTGTTGGCGAGTATAATCGTCGCCCCTGTCTCCCTTATCTCCTCGACAGAGAGCCCCTTTACGGCGGCCTTTGTGCCTACGGGCATGAAAACCGGCGTATTGAACTGCCCGTGTGCCGTAGTCATACGGCCAAGCCTTGCCCCCGTGGGGTCTTCTTTTATAAGCTCAAAGGGCCTCAAGAGGGGCCCTCAAAAGATAAACATGGCATCGCCGTAGCTATAAAACCTGTACCCCTCTTTAACGGCCTCGCCATATGCCTTCATGATGCGCTCATGCCCGGCAAAGGCCGCCGTGAGCATTAGTAGTGTTGAGCAGGGCAGATGAAAATTGGTGATAAGCCCGTCTATTAGCTTGAACTCGAATCCGGGCTTGATAAAAAGGCTTGTTTTGCCCTCCAGCACGGGTTTCTCAATGTCCTTAAGGACAGCGCTCTCAAGGGCGCGCACCGTAGTGGTGCCAACGCCGATTACCCTTCTGCCCTCTGCCTTCGCCTTCATCACGGCACCATATACGGAGGGCCTTATATTGAACGACTCGCCTCCGAGCCGTATCCTATCTATATCATCCTCTCTTACGGGCAAAAAAGTCGCCGGTCCCGTATGAAGGGTAATGTATTCTATCTCCACGCCGAGCCCCTCAAGAGAGCTGAGCATGTAATCCGTAAAATGAAGCCCCGCCGTAGGGGCCGCCACGGCCCCGCTATTAGCGGCAAATACGGTCTGGTACCTCTTTTTGTCTATTTCTTCGGGCTCCCTGCCCATGTACGGGGGTATGGGAACGAGTCCGGCCTCGTAAAGCGCCTTTTCCGTAAGACCGGCAAACTCGCAGATAATAAAACCATTGCCCTCGGCAGACCTTACAACGGCGCTTATCCCGGCCTCAAAAAAGACCCTGCGCCCCTCGCCGAGCCCCTTTGCGGGCCTTACAAGGCAACGCCACAAAGCGCCGTGGCCCCGCGCTCCGCCGCCTTCCCCATCCGTGCTATCGTCCCGCTTTAGCCCCTCGCCCCCCTCGACCCGCTCCACAAGGAGAAACTCTACATGGCCGCCCGTGGCCTTGCGGCCCTTGAGCCTCGCGGGGAATACCCTGGTATCGTTAAGGACAAGAAGGTCGCCGCGCCGGAGAAGGACGGGCAGGTCCCTGAAAAACCCATGAGTGAGACGCCCGGAACCGCGGTCCAGAGACATGAGCCTTGAGGCGTCCCTCTGCTCAAGGGGATACCTGGCCACAAGACCCTCGGGAAGGGCGTAATCAAAATCCTTTAGTTCCATAACATAATATCATACAAACAAAAGAGGGCCATTGTAACATAAAAACCAGCGGATACAAGCCTTTCCATGAAAGAGGGCCAAAAAAAAATCCCCCCTCCCTTCCATGGGGGCCGCCCTCTCATAATAACTTTTTCAGCCTTGCCCCCGGGTAGTAGTGCCTGAGTATCTCTTTATAGGAATAACCGGCCTCGGCCATGCCCCTGGCCCCCCACTGCGACATGCCCACGCCGTGCCCCGAGCCCCTGCCGGAAAAGATAAAAAGGCCGCGCTCGTGGCTCACCGTAAAGACAGAGCTCCTCAAGATGGAGTAACCGAAGAGCCTGCGAAGCTCCTCGCCGCCAAGGGTCAGAGTCCTGCCATGGCCGTCCCTGAGCCTTATTGATTTCACCCTGCCGCCTGGCGTAATGTCTTCCAGCTTTAGGCTCCCGGGCGTCCCGATATTATGGCCCTCGCCACGGAGGATCTTCCCGAAGATATACGCGGGAATGGCAAAGTCCCATCTGTAACGGGGAGAGGCCGCGTCATAAGGGCTTTGCACGGACCTTAGATAGGGGTAGTACTCACCGCCTCCCGACCATATATCCTCGGCGGCGTCGGTGCGCCCGCCGCCGTTGGAGTGATAGACCGTAAGGGCGAATTTACCGTCGTAGACAAGGACCTCGCCTCGGCACCGGTTAACGGCCCTTGTGGCGGCCTCGTCCTCAGAGGCGGCGCCCTTGTAGACCTGTCCGGCCGTTGTGCCCTCTATATCGTAGGGCCACGACGGCGCCCGCTCCATCCTGTAAAGCACATAGGTCCTTGCCGCCACGGCCTGTGCCATAACGGCATCTTGCGGCCAGGCAGAAGAAATCTCGTAATTTATTATCCCGGCAAGATACTCCTCTAAATCAAGTTCGTCAACGACGAGAAGGCCGTCCTTATCGTCGGCGTATAGCCTGAGCCTGCCCCTGTAGGGCCTCTTGTTTATATATATGAACTCTCCGCCACGAGCCGGGCTGAAGGTCAGGGGAAGCGCCTTTACCATGTTGTTCTCAAGGACCTTCTCGGTACCCGCGAGCCTCTTCAGGGTCAAGGCCCCCTCCCCTCTCCTGCCCGAAGCCCCCTCAATAGTAATTGCCTTTGCCCCCTGCAGGACAAGGACCCTCACGTCTTGACCGGCCACGGCTTGAGATGGCCGGACAAGAAAGGCAAAGACAAGAGAGACGACGCAGATGCTGAAAATCTTTTTATTCATATCATGAAAGCACAAGCTAAACCTCCCGCTCCCCCCCGCTGGCCGGTCTTGCCCCGGTACTCCGAGGTCTCAAGACATGGTAAACGCTAAAGATGCGGCTAACACCCGCATAACTCCCGCAGGTAGTCCTTTAGGTCCTCTATCTCTTTATCCGACAATGTCTTTCCAAAGGGCGGCATTAGCGTGGATTTGCTCGTAGCCGAGCCGCCGCTGCGCAATACATCTATAATATCAGAGTCTGTGAGCTTTTTCATATCATAGGCGCTGGTGTGGTCACGAGGGTCAACGGGCTGGCTCTCCGTGGCATTCGGGCCGTCGCCCCGCCCCTCAAGTCCGTGACACTGCGCGCAGTAAAAGGCGTAGTTATCCCGCGCCGTCGCCGCAAGGCCGGTGGAGGCGGATATTACAAAAAAGACCGGCAAGACAATAAATAAAAACTCTGAAAAGACCTTTATCCTCAAGATACCTGCTCCAGCTTTTTATCTCTCATTCAAGACCCCCCACATAGGAGGCAAGGGCCTTCATCTCAGCCTTTGTTGCCAGCCCCTCATAGACGGGCATCCTGCTTACAGGGCTAAAGGCGCGCTGATTTGTGATAAAGGCGTATATCCAATCAGGGTTCAGCCTCTCTCTCGCCCCCTCAAGGCTCGGTCCCGAGAGCCCGCCCGCGACGGTGCCTCGCACCTTTACAAGATGGCAGCCATAGCAGGCGAATTTTTTTATGAAGACTATCCTGCCCCTTACATTTACTCCGGGACGTATGCCCGCCGGGGTCTCAAGGCCCTCCGCCTTAAGCGTCATGAGCCACAAAGCCACGGCCCGGGCCTCGGCAAGCGCAAGACGGGGATGAGCGCCACTATTCTTCTTTACAAGGGAGTTATAGGCAAGGGGTCTGATGGGTTTGGGATTAACGAGCCAGGATGCTAAAAAACCCTCTTTGAATTTGCTCCCAGCGTACCAGAGGTCCGGTCCCTTCTGGGCAAGAAAGGCGGCGCGCGTAACCCTGCCGGGCCGTGTCACTCTGTGACAGCGGGTGCAACCTCTGGATAAAAAGACCCCGGCCCCCGGGGAATCTCCGGCACGGGCAGGAGAAGGAACTAAAAAAGATGAGACTATAAGGGAAAGAAATATAAGGAACAAGGTAGGCTTCATATCTTTATCAATATAGACTTTCTTATCTTGAAAAAAAACCTTTAAGGGGCAAAACTCAGTGCTCAAGAGACCGGGCGCCCCCGCATGCCGCCCCGCGGCATGAGCCCCCGGCCCTTTATAGGACCTCGAACCTGTCCTGCTGAAAGCTCTCCACAGGGACAATCGTCACCTTTTCCCTGAACCGGTCCTCAAGGTCCTTGATTATGGCGGGGGTATCTTTGAGCCTCTCCGCTATAAGGTCGCTGCAATACAGGGTGGGGGCCTTTTTCCCGTGGAGCTCCCTCTCAAGTGACCTGTATATATCCATCATAACAGTATGCTCGGACTTTATAAACCCCACGCCCTCGCAGGTGGGGCATGTCTTGCAGAGCGACTGGATGAGGTTGTTGCGAAGACGCTTGCGCGTCATCTCCACTATGCCGAGATCCGATATCCTGAGTATGTTGGTGCGGGCGCGGTCGTCCTTCAGGGCCTCCTTCAGGGCGTTAAAGACCTTGTCCCTGTCCGATGCCTTAAGCATGTCTATGAAGTCTATGACGATAATACCGCCTATATTACGGAGCCGCAGGTTTTTTACGACAACGTCCACGGCCTCAAGGTTGGTCTTGACGATGGTATGCTCGGAATTTTTTTTGCCAACATACTTGCCGGTGTTAACATCTATGGCGGTAAGGGCCTCCATCTGGTCTATTATGAGAAAACCGCCTGAACGGAGCCAGACCTTGTTCTCAAGTGCCCCGTCTATCTCTATCTCTATGCCATACCTCTCGAAGATGCCCTCTTCGCCCTTGTATAGCTCTATGTTTTTCTCAAGGGCGGGCATAACCTCTCTGGTGAAGTCGCGAACCTTCTCGTACGCATCCTCCCTGTCAAGGACGAGCCTCTTTACCTTTGAGGAAAATTTATCCCTGGCCATCCTGAGGGTAAGGTCGAGCTCTTCATGGAGAAGCGACGGCGTCGGCGCGCCTGCCTTCTTTTCATCAATGGACTTCCATAACCTTACAAGGTAGTCCATATCCGTTTTGAGGTCCTGCTCCGAGGCGCCCTCGCAGACCGTCCTTATGATAAAACCATAGCCGTCGGGACGCATGCCCTGGACTATCTTTTTGAGACGTCTTCGCTCCCTGTCGCTGGATATTCTTCGTGATACGGCCACCCTGTCATAAGATGGCATGAAGACAAGGTACCTTCCGGCAAGGGAAATGTAGGATGAGACTCGCGCGCCCTTTGTTCCCATGGGCTCCTTGGTGACCTGCACCACTACGTCCTGGCCGTCTTTTAGCAGGTCCTGAATCCTCAGGGTCTTGTAACGGCCGCCTCCGCCGTTCTTGCCGCCCCTCTTGCCCTCGGCCTTATCTTCGGCCTGATCGTCAACGTCCTCAAGGGTCTCCTGAATATCGGATACATGGAGAAAGGCGGTTCTCGCGAGCCCCACGTTTATAAACGCCGACTGCATGCCCGGCAGGACCCTGGCGACCCTGCCCTTGTATACATTGCCCGTAACCTTTCTCTCTTCGGGCCGCTCTATATATAGCTCGGAAAGCGTGCCGTCTTCGGTAATGGCCACCCTTGTCTCAAAGGGGTTGGAATTTACGAACATTTCTATCTTTTTATCTTTTTTCATCCTCACCTTATGCGCAATAATCCCTGCAAAAAAAACATGGGGGCAGGCCGCCTGCAAAGAGAAAAAACAGGACAGCCCTGCCTCTACCAATGCAAAAACAGAGATTATCTGCGCCTTTTTTTATTGAAAGGATCTTGTCTTGAGGATAGGTATGAGGAGGGCTTCCGGCGCCGGAATATGGAAGACATGGACAAGCACGTCAACGGGCCTTATTCCCGCTGTGGCCTGCCTTGCAAGGACAAGTTTCACCCTTGGACCTTCAAGGCGTCTTATCTCTACAAGCTGAGTCTTTATGTCTACTGTTCTCGATTTATCACCTTTTGTAATTATCGCCGAAAGTGTATCCCTTGAAACAAAATCCTTTATATACCCATCAATCCTTTCAGAATCTATATAAAAACCACGAGGGGCGTCTTCAAATAATACAAGATACTCAATCTTTTGCATCATATCAGAGCCGGAGGCAACTTTCAAGGACTCTGTGGCCGGGACGTGAAAGCTTATGCCCTCCGGAGCCCGGGCGTTAAGCCTGGCGACTATCTCATCCACGGGCACAGGCACCCCTACGAGGGTCATATCCAGACGCTCGTCAAGGCTCTCTACTCCAAGGGGCGTGGGCGAAGAAAAACTCAGCTTCGGCATGGGATGAAAACCCGATGAGTACTTTACCGGCAGTCCCGCGCGCCGCACCATCCTCTTTATGACCTTCATGACCTCAAGATGGCCGAGAAATCTCAAGTCCCCGCGCTTGGAAAATACAAGTCTAACCTTATAAGAGGGCAAATTCTCCCGCACCCTTACAGGGGCCGCAGGCATTTCGGGGACCGGTTCATCGGTGATGATGTTCTTTACTGTCTTGTGGTCACAGACGCCGCAGACCGAGCATACAGAGCCCCTGCAATCGGGCGTCTCCTCGGCGGAGACCGCCTTCTTGTATTGGGCGTACAAAAACCCCTTTTCCACTCCAGGCGAAAGGTGGTCCCATGGAAAGACCTCGCCAAGGTCCCGTTCCCTCACGGTATAAAAATAAGGGTCCATGCCCTCCTCGGCAAAGGCCTCCTGCCAGAGGGAATAATTGAACTTTTCACCCCATCCGTCAAACCTGCACCCCTTGAAGTAGGCCCTCTCTATCACATCTGCGAGCCTTCTGTCACCGCGTGCAAAGACGCCTTCAAGGAGGCTCATATCTGGGGCGTGCCATTTAAAGTCAATACCCTGTCCTGAGAGCCTTTTTCTCAATATGCCCTGCAACCGCCTCAGCTCCCCGGGCGGCATCTGCGGCACCCACTGAAAGGGGGTAAAAGGCTTTGGTATAAAAGAAGATACGCTGACGCTTATGCGCGGGGCGCGTCCACCCTTTCTCTCGCCGCGCGCCGCCCTTTTAACGCGCCGCGCAAGCTCCACTATCTCCATCACATCCTCATCGGTCTCCGTGGGAAGCCCAATCATGAAGTAGAGTTTTATGGACCTCCAGCCAAGGGCAAATACCTCGCGCACGGCCCGTATGAGGTCTTCTTCGGTTATGCCCTTGTTTATGACCCGCCGAAGCCGCTCCGAGCCTGCCTCCGGGGCAAGTGTAAAGCCAGTCTTTCGTACCTTCTTTATCTCCGAGGCAAGAGTGGCCCCAAGGGTCCCCACGCGGAGCGAGGGTAGAGACAGGGCTATGCGCTGGCGCACAAAACCCTTCATAAGCCCCTGCATAAGAGGCTCAATGGCGCTGTAATCCCCGGCGCTGAGGCTAAGGAGCGAGACATCGTCATAACCCGTGTTCTTAAGGGCCTTTTCGATTATCTCCATGACCACCGCGGGGCTTCTCTCCCTGATGGGCCTGTAAAGCATACCCGCCTGACAGAACCTGCAGCCGCGGGTACACCCGCGGTTTATCTCCACTGTCACCCGGTCGTGTATGGTCTCCGTAAAGGGCACAATGGGGCGGACGGGCAGGTAGTTGTCCATGTCCATGACTACCCGTCTATACACGCCCCTGTATCCCTCTTCAAGGGGCCTTACCTCACGGACCGTATTATCGTCATTGTAGGAGGGGGTAAAAAAGGAGGGCACATAGACGCCCTTTATACGGGCGAGGGCCTTCAGGATATCGCGCCTGCAGAGCCCATTTTTACGGCCTTCCATAATAGCAAGGGCCATCTCCATGGCCGCCTCCTCGCCGTCGCCAAGGAGAAATGCGTCAAAAAACGCGGCAACAGGCTCGGGGTTGCACGTAAGGGGGCCGCCGCCAAGTATAAAGGGGTCGGCCCCGTCCCTGTCCGCGGCTCGAAGGGCCACATCCCCGAGCTCAAGCATCATGAGGACGTTGGTGTAGGAAAGCTCGTACTGAAGGGAAAAGCCGATTATATCAAATCTGTGAAGGGGTAGATTTGACTCAAGGCTACAGAGGGGAAGGCCCTTCTCACGTAGCAGCGCCTCCATGTCCGTCCAGGGCGCAAAGACCCTCTCGCAGGCGATCTCATCGCTTGAGTTAAGTATCTGATAGAGTATCTGCATGCCGAGGTGGCTCATGCCCACCTCGTAGCTGTCGGGAAAGGCAAGGGCAAACTTCAGCCCCACTCTGGAGAGGTCTTTCTTTATGGAGTTGACCTCACCTCCGATATACCTTGAGGGTCTTCTCACAAGTGGTAAAAATTTTTTAAAATCAGCGGCTTCCATCTATTTTTAAAAATCTCCTTATTTTATTATCAATCGTTAACGCGCAGGCGGCGGGCAGACCCCGCACCTTGTGCATCCCGGGGCGCAGGGCCTTGTATGACGGCCGGCGAGCCCCTTGCGGTACTCAGACCAGAAATATTTTTTTCTTATCCCATGGTCTATAATGTCCCACGGCAGGGGCTCGTCCAGCGTCCTCTCCCTGTATAGCTCTCTCTCCATAAAGGCCGAGTTCTTTTTAACCGCGCGCCTCATGCCGAGCTCCCGGGCATCCATGATAAGGCCCCTGGCACGGGCATCTGCCCTTGCCATATATGCCTGAAAAAAGGCCGCGGCAACGGGCATGGCCTTGAGCCTTACCCCCTTTAGTTGTTTCAGCCCCCCCTTGATAAGCCTGAGCCTTCTCTTAAGGACCTCCGCATTTTCAAAGGCGGCCCACTGAAAGGGCGTAAAGGGCTTTGGTATGAAAGGATTGAGGCTTATGGTGATGGCCCCGCCTTTTGCAAGGGCATGTATCTTCCGGGTGAGCTCCACTATGGCTACGGCGTCGTCGTCCGTCTCCGTTGGCAGGCCGAAGAGAAAGTAGAACTTCATCTTCCTGAAACCCGCCTCTGCCACCATGGCCACGGCACCAAGAATTTCATCTTCGGTAAGGCCCTTGTTTATAACGTCCCTCATCCTCTGGCTACCGGCCTCGGGGGCAAGGGTCACCGTCTTGTAGCCGGAGTCCTTGAGGAGCCTTAATTTTTCTTCGGTAAGGACGTCAAGGCGCAGTGAACTCAAGGTGATGCCTGCCCCGGCCTTCACGCCCTCCTCAACAACAGCGGTAAGGTTCGAGTAATCCGATACGGCCGTTCCCACAAGCCCTACCTTGCCCGTGGCATGCGCGCCCTTACGCACTGATTCAAGCACACACTCAAGCTCTCTTTCCCTTGGCGGAAGGCATACAAAACCCGCCGCGCAGAACCTGCAGGCCCGCCCGCAGCCACGCTCTATCTCTATAAGGGAGGCCTCCTTGAAGACGCCAAGGGGCGTGCGGATAAAATTCTCCGGTATGATAAAATCCGAAAGAGAGAGATTCTTTTTGGCCCTTACCTTCGTCTTCACGCCCTCCCCGGACTTTATCTTTGTCAGGACCCCCTCATCGGAATACTCCATTTCGTAAAATGAGGGGACAAGGGTGAAGTCCAGCGAATCAAGGCCCCTTAAAAGGCCCTGCCTTGCCGTTGCATTCCCCCTGCCCCCCTGTCCCGCCTCAAGGGCGGCCCTGTAAGAGCCCATGAACTCCTCTACGGCCCCCTCGGCCTCTCCCACGAGAAAGAGGTCCATGAAGTCGGCTATGGGCCATGGGTTAAGAGAAGTGGCGATGCCTCCGGCCATGACAAAGGGCTCTGCCCCGCTACGGCGCAAAGCCTGAAGCTCTATTCCCGAAAGCTCCAGTATAAGGGGTATATTAAGGTAGTCCTCCTCAAATGAGATTGAAAAGGCCACTATGTCAAAGTCTTTCAGGGATCTGCCCGATTCAAGGGTAAAGAGCTTTGTGCCGGAGCGTTCAAACTCCGTGATATCGTCATAATCGGGCAAAAAGGCCCGCTCCGCCAGAACGTCCTCCATGGAGTTAAGGAGCCTGTAGACGGTCTGAAACCCCAGGTTGGAGATGGCGGGCGAGTAGTGATTGGGATATACCAGGGCTACGCTCAGGCGCCCGCCCGGGTCCTTTTTTATTGTGCCCTCTTCCAGCGCGAGAATCTTTCTCGCCTTTTCCCTCAGTTTCCAGCTTATGGCCCAACGCCTCCTTAGCACAGATCCTCATACCCTCCAAAGGCCGGCAGAGAGTAAGAGGTAATCTTTTTATTATCACATGGAATAGAGGCGGATTCAAGGCAGAGACCCCCCTCGGGGTCTTTATGGGAAAACAAAAAGACCAGGTTTTTGCACCTGAATGGAGGATTTTATTCCGACGGGCCGCCGCGCCTCCTGAAAGGAGAGGGCCGCGGGTTCATGGGAGGGAGACAATTCGTCCCCTGGAGGTCTCTGCCTTGAAAATCGGCAAGAGGGCGTTAAACGCCTACTAAAATGCCCTCCTGCCAAGCCTGTAAAACCTGTATGCTCCTTATATGTTAAATGGCGTTAAAAGCGGCCTCTTACTCTTAATCGGCCTGCTTACGCAGGAATGTGGGGGTGTCGTAGATGTCTTCATCATCGGTATTATGCCCCCCGAACTGGCCAAGCCTTTTTATCTCACCAGTGTTAAGCCCCATGGCCTTTACCTTGCCGTGCCTTATTACCGTAGGCACATCGAGGTCCTTTATCACATGGGCCGCGGGAATGTTATCAACGGGCAGGGCCTCTTCCTTGGCCTCGCCAAAACCCGTGGCAATGACCGTAACCCTCACCTCGTCGCCCATGGTGTCGTCTATTACGGCGCCGAATATGATATGGGCGTCATCATGGGCCTCTTCGTGGATAAGGCTTGAGGCCTCATTGACATCGTGTATGCTCATGTCCGAGGAGCCCGTTATGTTAAGGAGCACGCCTCTTGCGCCGCTGATGGAGATATCCTCAAGAAGAGGTGAAGAGATGGCCTTGCGGGCCGCGTCCTGCGCCCTCTGCTCTCCGCTTCCTGTGCCGCTTCCCATAAGGGCCTGGCCCATCTCACTCATGATGGTCTTTACATCGGCAAAGTCCACGTTCACAAGCCCGGGCACGGTTATCACGTCGGAGATACCCTTGACGGCCTGCAGCAATACCTCGTCGGCCTTCTGAAAGGCCGCGGCAAGGGTGGTGTTCTTGCACGATACGGAGAGGAGCCTCTGGTTGGGGATGGTTATCACCGTATCCACCACCTCTTTTAGCCTCTTAAGGCCCTCTTCGGCCTGCCTCATCTTTTTTGTGCCCTCAAAGGCAAAGGGTTTTGTAACTACGGCCACGGTAAGGGCCCCGGTCTCTCTTGCCACCTCGGCTATTACGGGGCTGGCCCCGGTGCCCGTGCCGCCGCCCATGCCCGCGGTTATAAAGACCATGTCCGCCCCTGAGAGGCTGTCAAGGAGCACGTCCCTGCTCTCAATGGCCGCGTTTCTGCCCACCTCGGGGTTGGCCCCGGCGCCAAGGCCCTTTGTCAGCGTTGAGCCTATCTGCAGTTTCATCCCGGCGCCTGATTTTCCAAGGGCCTGCACGTCCGTGTTGGCAACGAGAAACTCCACACCCTGCAGGCCGAAGTCTATCATGGTGTTCACGGCATTTCCGCCGCACCCTCCCACGCCTACTACCTTGAGTCTCGCCCCGGCGTTAAAGCCGTCGTCAAACCGTATGTTCATCTCCCCCTCCTTTGTAAAATCCATCATTGCCTCCTGTTGACATATAATAAATCCTTCGGTTCAGACCATAATCCTTTTAAAAGAACTCCTTGACCCAGCCCCTCATCCTTGAACTGAGTTTATTAAAAACATTGCCTCCCCTCTGTGGAAAATGAGCGCTGCTTACCTTCCGAGTGCCAAACCTCACAAGGCCCACGCCAGTGGCGTACATGGGATTCTGCACAATATCCGTAAGCCCTGTAACGCCCCTTGGAACGCCCTTTCTGACGGGCAGGTTGAAGACCTGCTCGGCCAGCTCCACGGCGCCATCCATGGCTGAGGTGCCGCCCGTCAATACGATGCCCGAAGATATAAGGGCGTCATAGCCGGACTTTACTATCTCCCTGTTTACGAGCTCGAACAACTCCTCCATCCTCGGCTCCAGTATCTCGCAGAGCATGAACCTTGAGACCCTCTTGGGCTTCTGCCCGCCAACCGTGGGCACCTCTATGGTCTCATCCCTTCCTACCATGGCGGTAAGGGCGCAGCCGTACTCTTTTTTTATGCTCTCGGCAACGCTCACCGGGGTACGGAGCCCCACGGAGATGTCCCCGGTGGCCTGATTGCCGCCAAGGGAGATAACGGTGGTGTACTTTATCGTGCCGTTATGATAGAGGGCTATATCCGTAGTGCCGCCGCCTATATCCACAAGCACGACGCCTATCTCCTTCTCATCTGGTATAAGAACGGCCTCACTGCTCGCCAGCTGCTGCAATACGATATCATCCACATCAAGACCGGCCTTATTGGCGCATTTGATAATATTCTGTGCCGAGGTAACGG
>CAZMKZ010000027.1:22132-27983 GCA_964567185.1 uncultured Thermodesulfobacteriota bacterium | reverse complement strand
CCTTTATCTTGCAGTCGTCAAACTGAATGCAGTGCGGCATGAGTATAAGGAGCTTTTCGGGCCTCATGGCGCCGCGTTTCTTTTTCATGAGGCGCACCATCTGGTTGTTTATCTCTATAAAGGCCCGCTCTATCTTTATCTTGGGCATCTTTACCACCCCCCCGAGCAGGACCATTAGCGGCAAAAAGAGCTTTACCAGCATCCATCTCAGCCATGGCGAGTAATATGAGATGCGCCCGCCCGTAGCCGCGAGGCTCAGCAGGAGCGCGCCGCCAAGGACAAAGGCGCCCACTACGAGCACTATGGCCCCGAAGATATAGGGCAGGGCCGGGTGTATGTTGCCAAGTCCTTTTGTGGGTATGTACCAGAAGAAAAAACCCGCCGTCAGAATACCCATGGCCGTCAGGACCAGGAGCCATATGAAGCCGCCAAGCCCGGGACTGTAATCCTTGCTCTCGGGGCTGCCCTCCCACTTCGCGTCTTTCTTTTTAACTGCCTTGCTCACAGATTCACCTGTTATCAAAATAACGGACCGCCCCTTGCCTGCTCACGGGCGCAAGAGCCCCATTATTTATCCTAATCTTTAATCATCAGCCAAACCGACGGGTTTGTCAATGCCTACTTTCTTTTGGAAAAAAGAAAGCAGGGCAAAGAAAACCAATATGGGACGAGGATTCTTACCCTTAAACACAGGCCTCACGCCCTGCGGACTCAAGACTAAGCCCGCCACAAGGCAAAGAGGCACAAAGCAACCAGCCCGCCTATTTGCCCAGGATCTCGCCTGCTACGGGTTTATAGCCCTGTATAAAGGCACCGGCCTCCATCTTCCTCTTATTCTCGGGCTGAACCTGGAGTATCTCCAGAAAGCCGCCCCCTGTCTGCACGAAAAAACTCGCTTTATCCACCCGCACAATGGTCCCGGGCTCCGTGCCCACAGAATCAAGAGACGCGGTCTGTACCTCATGAACCTTGAGGACCTTGCCCTTACGCGAAGTATATGCCCCGGGCCACGGGTAGACGCCGCGCACAAGGTTCTTTATATCCTGCGCGTCTTTTGTCCAATCAATAAGCCCATCGCCTTTCTTAAGAGACGGCGCGTAGGTGGCAAGGCTCTTCTCCTGAGGCACCGCGGTAATGCCCCCCTCCATGAGCCGCTCTATGGTCCTGACAAGGAGCCCGGCCCCGGCGGCGGAAAGCCTCTTTGTCAACTCCCCGGCAGTCTCGTCCTCTCCTATGGCTACCCTCTCCTTTAAGAGCATGGGGCCTGTATCCATGCCCCTGTCCATTAGCATGGTAGTGAGCCCCGTCTCCGCGGCCCCGTCCATTACGGCACGGTTAATGGGCGCGGCCCCGCGGTAAAGAGGCAGTAAAGAGGCATGAAGATTTACGCAACCCAGCCGTGGTATGGCAAGGACCTCTTCGGGCAGTATCTGTCCATAGGCCACTACGATGATAAAATCAGGGGCCCCGGCCTTTAACTCATCTATAAAAGAACCTTCTTTTACGTCCCGTGGCGTCAAGACCCTCAGGCCCTGCTCAGTGGAAAATACCTCCACCGGCGAGGGGCTCGGCTTTCTGCCCCTGCCCTTACCCCGTACGGGCTGAGTCACAACAGCCCTTATATCTACGCCCTTAATATCAGAAAGTATGGCACGCAGAGGCGGCACGGCAAACTCCGGCGTACCCATGTATATAATCTTTACTGATTCACTCATCCTGCCTCTTTACAGAAGTCTGAACCTTCCCAAGCCTCACATTGGCCTCCTCCCATACGATGAGGGAAAGTGTAGGCAAGACAGAAACAGGTGACCTTCTTTCTTCTTTTTCCAGGCATCTTATTCACTCTCCTTCATAATCCTCATCTCTTTCCAGTATCCTGCTGGTACAACAAGGCGTGATTGTTAACACCTTTGGGTAGACTCTCTTTTTGGGCATCTTAAGGGGAGCCTCGTCAAAAGGTGTAGAAAGAGCACCATCACGGTAAAGGAGATGTTCAAGCTCCATTCTCCTCTTATGGTAGAGTTTGTGGAGTTTCCAGAAGGCCGATATAGTCTTCCCATACTTCTTTGCCTCCTCCTCTGTTGCCTCTGCCAGGAGTCGGGCACAATCACCTTCCAGCTTTTTCTTACCCCTGTATGCGAGGCGAGCAAACAACCTTGCATTATCCCTCTCCGCTTTTGTATGGCACTTTTTAAGCGGCATTTCAATCCTCCTTCTTTTGAGCAATTAGATTCTCACGAGCTTGAGGATAACCCTTAAGACCACGCTGCCGAAAAATAAAAAAATCCCCGCACAGAAAAACATCAGGGGGAAAGAGTTAGGGAGAGCGGATCAGGTACAGATATATCGCAAACTATCACAAGCCCGACGGCAGTGACGAGAAGGCTAAACCGCCTGCTCTTCGGCCTCCATTGCCGCCTTTCTTAGCCGTCTCTTTATACGGTCTCTCTTTAACCACGAGAGCCTGTCGATAAAGAGTACGCCGTCAAGGTGGTCTATCTCGTGCTGAAGCGCGATGGCCAGAAGCCCCTCGGCGCCCATATCAATAACCTTACCGTCGCGGCCAAGTCCCTTTACCCTGATAACGGCAGACCTCTCCACATATTCGTTTACGCCGGGTATGCTGAGGCAGCCCTCCTCGAACCTTGCCTTGCCGTCGCGCCATGTAATCTCCGGGTTGACAATCGAGATAAGGCACTGGCCCTTTCCTGGCTTTACCTCTTCGTCCTCGTCATCGGCGGGCACATCAAGGACTATTACCCTCAAGGCCACGCCCACCTGAACCGCGGCAAGGCCAATGCCCTTGTTGGCGTACATGGTCTCCACCATATCGTCTATGAGGGTAGTAACTGTCCCGTCCACCTCGGAAACGGCCTCGCAGGTCTTCCGTAAAAAGGGGTCGGGATATTTTAATACTTCGCGCAGTGCCATTGTCTCACCTTTAATGTAATGCCGTCTAATATGAAATACCTTATCTTTTATTATATCCTAAATTGCCTTGAGGCTTAAATGATTTTTCTCCTCCTTGCTATTTTCTCTCCCTTTATGTAGTATTTTTTCATGGACCTTTTTGACCGTGATACTGAGGGCGCGGCAGGGGCTGCAAACCCCGCGGCCTCTCCAAGACCTCCGCTTGCCGAGAGGATGAGGCCCCGGACCATTGAGGAATTTCTCGGCCAGGAGCACATCATGGGCAGGGAGAAATTCCTCGGTAGCGTAGTGCGTGGCGGAGATCTACCCTCCATGATACTCTGGGGGCCCCCGGGCACGGGCAAGACCACCCTCTCAAGGATACTCGCGAAAAGCGCCGGCGCCGAGTACGTCGAACTATCGGCCGTGACCTCGGGAGTTAAAGAGATACGTGCCGTTATAGCTGAGGCCAGGTCCCGCAAGGCCCGGGGCGGCAAGACACTGCTCTTCATGGACGAGATACACCGCTTCAACAAGGCCCAGCAGGACGCCTTTCTGCACAGCGTGGAGGACGGGACCCTTACACTCATAGGCGCCACCACGGAAAACCCATCCTTCGAGCTCAACGCCCCGCTCCTCTCAAGGTGCCGGGTCATCGTCCTGAAGGCCCTTGACGAGGGCGTATTAAAAAAAATTATCACCACGGCCATTAACGATAGCGAACGCGGCCTTGGCAGTATAAAGGCCCACGTAGACCCCGGGGCAGTGGACTTTATCGTGGAGCAGGCTCAGGGAGACGCACGGGCCGCGCTGAACTGCCTTGAGGTCTCCTACATGATAGCCGGCACAGACGGGGCCGGGCTACGGCATATCACCATCGAGGCGGCCCGCGAGGCCCTGCAGAAAAAGACGCTTCTCTACGACCGGGCCGGCGAAGAACACTACAACGTGGTCTCGGCCTTCATAAAGTCCATGCGGGCAAGCGACGCGGACGCGGCGCTCTACTGGCTCGCCAGGATGATTGAGGCCGGGGAAGAACCGCTATTCATAGTAAGACGCATGGTTATATTCGCCTCCGAAGACATCGGCAACGCCGACCCGCAGGCCCTGGGCATGGCCGTCTCCGTAAAAGAGGCCCTGCAGTTTATCGGCATGCCGGAGGGGTGGATACCCCTTGCGCAGGCCGCCACATACCTTGCCACGGCCCCAAAGAGCAACGCCTCGTACATGGCGTATAAAGGGG
This sequence comes from uncultured Thermodesulfobacteriota bacterium, assembly GCA_964567185.1. Taxonomy (GTDB): domain Bacteria; phylum Desulfobacterota; class GWC2-55-46; order GWC2-55-46; family JADFVP01; genus JAJRZX01. The sequence continues at coordinate 23,830 of CAZMKZ010000027.1, read as the reverse complement.
CCCTGCGTGACGTCAGGGAAGGGGGGAGCCTTCCCGTGCCGCTGCACCTGCGGAACGCCCCAACGTCCCTCATGAAAAAACTGGGCTACGGCGGGGGGTACAAGTATCCCCATAATTTTGAAGGGGCCGTGACAGACCAGGAGTGTCTGCCGGAAAAGCTCCGGAAAAGGGTCTATTACGAGGCCTCGGACCGGGGCTATGAGAAGACAATCCGCGCCATGATGGAGAAAAAAAAGGAGAGGGTATAACCCGCCGGACTCAGGGAGAAGGACCATGAAAAAATTTTCGCTTAGCGCCATAGGCAGAGACCAGCCCGGAATAGTAGCGGCAATTACAGAGCCGCTCTTTAAAAGCGGCTGTAATATCGAGGACTCGAGCATGACTATTCTCGGTGCCGAGTTTGCCGTTATCCTCTTAATGACACTCCCGCGGAAAGTTGATTTTGCGGCCCTTGTTCATGATATTAATGAAGTAGGCAGGCAATGCGCGCTCACCATAGATATGAAAGAAGTTGCGGAAGGAACGCAGGAAGAGCGGACGGCCCTCTCGAATTACATCTTAACACTGCACGGAGAGGATAGTACGGGCTTAATATACAAGACCGCGTGCCTCCTTTTCGAAGAGAATATAAACATTACAGACCTTGAGACAAAGACGGCCCATAGTGAAAAAGACGATGGGGACGAAGGCAGGCAACTCTATATGATGATGATGGAGCTGTATATTACGGCTAAAACAGACCTGTCCGGGCTCAAGAACAGGCTCAAGGCCCTCGGTGCGGAGCTTGGTGTAAGCATCAGCCTGAAACCAATAGAGGATTTCGGACGGCTTTAGGCCCTCTCATATGCCCCAAGAGGCCCCTTGACCATGGCCCCATTAAAAATCCTTTTATATCCCCACCCCGTTCTTCAAGAGGTCTCCGCCGAGGTTAAGCCCTTTGATGCCGGCATCTCCACCCTTGTAGATGACCTTGTAGAGACCATGCGCGCAAGCGGGGGCGTGGGTATAGCCGCCCCGCAGACAGGGGCTCTGAAAAGGATAATCATAGTTGACGTTACGCCCGCCAACCCGGGTCACGGCCTGCTGAGGCTCCTGAACCCGGAAATTATCTTTTCAAGCGGAAAGAGAAAGGGCCGCGAGGGATGCCTCTCCATACCGGAATACAGGGCCAACATCACACGGGCGAGAAAGGTGCGTGTCGAGGCGCTAACACCAGAGGGCCGGGCCGTAACCATTGAGGCCCGGGGCTTTGAGGCCGTTGCCCTCCAGCACGAGATAGACCACCTTGATGGCATACTCTTCATCGACAGGGTCACGGACATGAAGAGAGACCTCTTCAGGCGAGGGCCCGGCCTGTGAATATATTGGTTTTCTTTGTCTGTTTTTTTAAGGGTCAGCAAGGGGGCATGGCGTGTATTCAATGATGGTTAGTCCATTCCCCCTGCTGGTTTTCTTTGCCTGTTCTTTTAAGGCTCAGCGCGGGAGCATGGGGTGTATTCAATCATGGTTAGTCCATTCCCCCTGCTGGTTTTCTTTGCCTGTTTTTTTAAGGGTCAGCAAGGGAGCATGGCGTGTATTCAATGATGGTTAGTCCATTCCCCTGCTGGTTTTCTTTGTCTGTTCTTTTAAGGGTCAGCGCGGGGGCATGGCGTGTATTCAATGATGGTTAGTCCATTCCCCTATTGGTTTTCTTTGTCC
>CAZMKZ010000027.1:0-22032 GCA_964567185.1 uncultured Thermodesulfobacteriota bacterium | reverse complement strand
GCATGGCGTGTATTCAATGATGGTTAGTCCATTCCCCTATTGGTTTTCTTTGTCCTACTTTCTTTTTTCTAAAAGAAAGTAGGGGGGGTTCTTTGTCTTGCTTTCTTTTTTCCAAAAAGAAAGCAAGGGAGAAAGTAGAAAGGAATCATGAAGAAGGTAATTTTGTTTTCCTCTTTTCTCCTCGTCGGGCTCGCGCTCTCTCAGGTCCTGCCCTCTCTTCTCCCCTCCTCACACGCCTATGAGCTTTTTGCCCACGCCACAAGGCTTCTCACCACCACCATGCTGGGTTTTATCATGATACGCGTTGGCTACGAGTTTGAGCTCGACAAGACGAGACTGCGCTCATACGGCTGGGATTACATTGTTGCGGCCACTGCCGCCACCATACCATGGATATTCGTGGCCCTGTATTTTGTCTTTGTCCTGTCTGCCGGTAACGGAGCCGATATCTGGAACAAGGCCCTGCTCACCTCGCGTTTCGCCTCGCCCACGTCGGCGGGGGTGCTATTTTCCATGCTCGCCGCCGCGGGACTGACGGGCACCTGGATGTACAAAAAAATAAGGGTACTCGCCATATTCGACGACCTTGACACAGTGCTCCTCATGATACCTCTGCAGATGATGCTCGTGGGGCTAAAGTGGCAGTTAGGCGTTGTCATGGTTCCAATGGCGCTGCTTCTCCTTGCGGCGTGGCGATACCTGCACAGGCTGCGTCTTCCCGTTACATGGCCCTGGGTATTGGGCTACGGCTCTGTAATTACCCTTATATCCGAGGGGATATATGTATCGAGCAGGCTCATTGATGAGGTAGTGCCCATCCATATAGAGGCGCTTCTTCCGGCCTTTGTCCTCGGCTGTGTGATAGCGCATCAGAAAATATCATCAGGGGACGCAAAGGCGATGGTGGATATCACCGAGATGCCCGGTGAGAGGCTCGTAACAATAATTGTCTCAACCATCTTCATGGCCCTTGTTGGTCTCTCCATGCCGCCCGTCGTAAATATCGCCGGCACCGCGGCAGAGGTACGGCAGGCGGACATTGATGTTGTGGAGGCCTATATAATCGCAGAGAAACCGGTGGGACCGGAGAGAGCCGCCCCCAGGCCCACTGACCTTCAAGAAGCGCCCGTTGGCGCGAAAAGTCCCGGTCTTCCATGGCCGGCCATCGCCTTTCATGTATTAATGGTCACCATTATATCCAACCTTGGAAAGCTATTTCCCTTTTTCTGTTACCGCAGGGAGGCCCATTGGAAGGAACGCCTGGCCCTTGCCGTGGGCATGTTTCCACGCGGCGAGGTGGGCGCAGGGGTCCTTATCATATCCATATCCTATGGCATAGGCGGGGTCATGATAACGGTGGCCATGCTCTCACTGGCGCTGAACCTCCTGCTCACAGGGGCCTTTATCATTGCCGTGAAAAAGCTCCTTAACGGAACCGACGAAAAGGATGATGCTGTGTTAACGTAAGGATAATAATGGAGTAGGTGCGGGAGGTATGACGCGATGAAGGTTTTGTCTCCTCAGCCCAGCGTAACGTCGAGGACCATCATTACCACAAAGCCTATCATCACCCCGAAGGTGGCCTCCTTCTCAAAGCCCTTTCTGTGCGACTCGGGGATTATCTCATCGCTTATTACAAAGAGCATGGCCCCTGCGGCAAAGGCGAGCCCCCAGGGCAGCACCGGCCTTGCCAGTGTCACCACGCCCGCCCCTATTGCGCCGCCGATGGGCTCCACGAGCCCCGATAATAGTGCTATCATAAATGCCCTTGGCCTTGAGTACCTCTCTGTCATGAGGGCCAGGGCCACGACAAGGCCCTCGGGGATATTCTGAAGACCGATGCCCGTGGCCAGGGCTATGCCGTTGGATACGTTACCGCCGCCAAAGCCCACACCCACGGCAAGGCCCTCGGGGAAGTTATGGAGCGTAATGGCGATGACAAAGAGCCATATCCTCTTGAGGTTTCTCGGGTCAGCCCCCTCGGGGCCTGATATGAAGTGCTCATGAGGGGAGTATCTGTCGCTGAGCCATAGGAAAGCGGCGCCTATGAACATGCCGCCCGCAACGATGAGGGCGGCAACCGTTTTACCGGCACCGTCGGCGGTAGAGACCTCTATGGCGGGGATGATGAGAGAAAAAGAGGTTGCCGCCAGCATGACCCCGGCCCCGAAACCCATCATCACGTCCTGGGCGCGCTGAGAGATGTTGCGCGTGAACATGACGGGTATGGCCCCGATACCCGTGGCAAGCCCCGTGCAAAGGCTCGCAAGACAGCCCATGTAAAAGATGGGCAGGTTTTGAAAAAATGAATGCATGACCGGCCTCAACCTGTAAAAAAAGAAGTTTCCACTTTCTTTTAGCAAGAGGGATGGGCTTTAATGCCACTCCGCCCCCCATGGCCCCGTGAATCTGAATTAAAAAAAACCGCACTATTTACCGATACAGAAGCTTGAAAAAACACGGTCTAAAATATCATCTGAAGTAACCTCTCCGGTTAGCTCCTTTAGCCCCTTTAGCGCCGCTCCAAGGTCCGTTGCCACAAGGTCCGTGGGTTGACCCCGCCTGATGCCCTCCTCTGCTCTCTCGACCCCTTCAAGGACCCTCAGGAGGGCCTCGCTTTGCCTCAAGGTAGCAATGTACTCACCGGGAATGGGGGCGCCTGCCCCGGAACCTGGCGCGCGCCCTGTAATGGACTCGTAAAGCGCGGCCTCAAGGGCCTTAAGGGCCATGCCGCCCCTGCCCTCAAGGGCCGAGATAAAAACTATGGGCATAGGAGAAGGGGGAGCCTCGGAAGCAAGGTGGGCGCGGTTACAGTCTGAAAATTCCTCCCTTACAGCGGCCTCACGCCCCACATCCATCTTATCGAGCTTATTGGCCACAAGAATGACCTTTTTTTCGAGCAGACCCCTTAAGAGCTCTTTATCTTCGGTAAAATCATATGCCGAGGCGTCAAAGACAAAGAGCACCACATCGGCCACGGCTATCCTCTCGCGCGCGGCGCGCACCCCGAGGGACTCCACAAAATCCGGCGTCTCACGGAGCCCCGCCGTATCCATGAGCCGCACGGCGATGCCGTGAATATTCACGGCCTCCTCGATTACATCCCTCGTGGTGCCGGGTATATGCGTGACAATGGCCCGCTCCTCGCCAAGAAGAAGGTTCAGGAGGCTCGATTTTCCCACATTGGGGCGCCCAAGTATGAGCGCGCGCACGCCGTCCCTGAGGGCGGAGCCCTCCTCGTAGGTATTTAGAAGCCCCTTTACCATGGCCTTTATCCCGGAGAGCTCGGCAGACCATGCGGGCCCGGGGTTCTCTTCTTCCATATCTTCGGAGAACTCTATCTCCGCCTCAATGCGGGTGATTAGGCCAACGAGCCTCTTGCTCATCTCTACCGCCTTTTCACGGAGCGCTCCGGAGAGCCTCCGGCCGGCAGAGGCAAGGCCTCGGGCCGTGGCCGCGCCGATAACATCCATTACGGCCTCTGCCTGCGTAAGGTCTATTCTGCCCGAAAGAAAGGCCCTCCTTGTAAACTCTCCTGCGCCTGCGGGCCGTACGCCGCATCCAAAGACCAGGCCGAGGACGCGCCTGAGGACAAGGTCTCCGCCATGGAGCTGAAGCTCCACCACGTCCTCGCCCGTGTAGGTACAGGGGCCGTCCATGAAGACGATAAAACCCTCGTCTATGACAACGCCGTTCCCGGGGTCTGTTACATGGCCGTAGAGAAGAGACCTCCGTGCGGCGGCGTCACCGGTCTTGCGGCGGGAAAAGACCATATTCCCTACGGCGTGGGCATGGGGACCGCTTATCCTGATTATCCCGATTCCCCCTTCTCCCGCGGGGGTGGCTATGGCGGCGATGGTATCGTTATCAAGGGCTTTCATAATTATTCACTATATCAGAAAAGATAAATGCGTGAAATAGAGGGGATGATAAAGACCCGGGCTGAAGAAACAAGGCCCGCGGCAATCGCCGCGGGCCAACAAAGGACCTTAAAAAATAGAACCGCCGCTGTCTCAGATCTTTGCCGTATCGGTCCTGTTTATATAATACTGCTGGGCTATGGAGAGGATGTTATTGACGAGCCAGTATATGACAAGGCCCGAGGGAAACTTCAGGAACATGACCGTAAAGATAACGGGCATGAAGAGCATCATCTTGGCCTGCGTGGGGTCTGCGCTCACAGGCGTCATCTTCTGCTGCAGGAACATGGAGCCGCCCATGATAAGAGGGGTTATGTAGTATGGGTCCATGGCGGAGAGGTCGTGAATCCAGAAGAAGAAGGGGGCGTGCCGGAGCTCTATACAAACATATAACACCTCATAGAGCGCTATGAAGACGGGTATCTGCAGGAACATGGGCAGACATCCGCCCACGGGGTTTATCTTGTACTTCTTGTAAAGGCCCATTATCTCTTTATTCAGCTTGGCCTTGTCGTCCTTATACCTCTCCTTGATGGCCGCAAGCTGGGGCTGGATCTTTTTCATGCCGTTCATGGATTTCAGGCCGTGATGGGTAAGGGGATAAAAGATTAATTTTATTACAACTGTAAGGACAATAATGGCTATGCCGTAGTTGACCACATAGGACTGGAAAAAATTAAGAACGTGGAGCAGGGGCTTGGCCATGAAGGAGAAAAACCCGAACTCCACGGCCCCTTCGAGGCCGCTCTTTTCGCTTACAAGAAGGTCGTATTTTTTGGGACCCATGAAGGTATTGTATGAGTACAGGGCTGTTTCTCCCGGCGCTATACTGAGGGCAAAGCGTGTGCCCGCCTCTACCTTGTCTCCGGCAGGCGGGTTCAGGGTCCAGCTTACGGGGATATCGGTAATGGGGATAAGGGCCGAGAGAAAGTACTTGTCCTCAAGGCCTATCCATTTTACCTTCGCGTTTCTCGTCTCACCGGGGTTCTTGTCCTTGTGTCTTATGATGTTGTCTCCGATGCTCACAAGTCCGCCTCTGTGGTATCTGGCGCGGGAACGCTTTTTTTTCTTTACCTTTTTCTCCCCTTTTACAAGGATGGTATCCATAAGGCCCTTAAAGGGCGCGGCAGAGGCATTGGTAATGCGAAGCTCTGTCTTGACAAGATAGTCGGAGCCCTTGAAGAGATACCTCTTCTCGATATTCAGCCCCTTTGCCGTCGTGCCCCTCAGCACGACCTCTCTGGTATCCTTTTCAGAGAGGACTACGGATTTGACCGGTGAGACCAGCTCGGCCGTCTCAATAGTGGAGTCATAGACAAGCCTTGTGCGAAACGTAGGGGTTTTATGCGGCGTGGCCACAAGGTTCACGGGCCCTGAGGACTTATCGGCGGTCTTGTTGTATTTTTTCAGCTCCCAGCTCTTTATGCCCCCGCCGAGGCTTGTAAGCTCGGCAGTGTAAAGAGGTGTCTCCACATGGACAAATCTTTCAGTAAAGGACGCGCTCTTCGGGGGGGTCGCTACGGCCGAGGCTCTGGCCTTAACCTTGCTAATAAGGCCGTTCTCACCGGCTTCTGCGCTCTTTTCTTCCTTGGTCTTATCTTTTACGACGGAAGCCGCCTTTTGCTCCACGGTCTTTTTAGGCGGATAAAAGCGCTTTATGACGTAGGGGTATGAAAATATGACTATTGCCGAGAGAACTATGGCGATAAGAGACTTTTTATCCATAATAGGTATTTAACCTGCTATCCTGTTTTTTGATGTTGGCCCTGGAACAGGGTCAAGTCCCCCGGCGTGAAATGGGTGGCATTTAAGGAGTCTTCTGGCGGAAAGATACAGACCTTTTACAACCCCATGGACGAGTATTGATTCATAGGCATATTCAGAGCAACTCGGGTAAAACCTGCAACAAGGGGATAAAAAAGGTGAGATAAGACCTCTATAGAGGAGGATAGGTAATAAAAAAAGGCCCCTTAGCATAAGCCCCGCTCTCTTGAACCCGCTCTGTTTTTTATGTGTTTTTAATAAGAATCTTTTCAAGCTCACCTTCAACAGAGGCGAGGTTCATCGCCTTTATGTCAATGTTTCGCTTAACATATACGGCGATATCAAGAGGTTTTGCAGGAGATATCCTGTGCCTGTTAAGGCGAAAAAACTCCCGTAGAAGCCTCTTTACCCTGTTTCTTTTTACTGAATTACCCACCCGGGCGCTCGCGGTGATGCCGAGCCTGTCAGTGCCGAGCCCGTTAGGGAGTGTGTAGATAATAAAGTTTTTACTAAAAGACCTTTTGCCGCATTTGCGGGCCTCTCTGAACTCACTGGAGTTCAGGAGCCTCATTTCCGATGAAAAGGAATATCCATCTCTTCTCTTGAGTCCCACTTTTTACTTGGGAGAGCTGACCTGAGGGGCAAGTCTCTTCCTGCCCTTTGCCCTTCTTCTCTTTATAGTCGCCCTTCCTCCGGCGCTGCTCATACGCTCAAGAAAACCGTGGGTGGAAAGTCTCTTTCTTCTGCTTGGCTGATAGGTTCTTTTCATCTTCTTCCTCTTTCTTTATCCTGCTCTTGATATGTATATGCTTTTATTAAAAAATATATCCCTCTTGTTTCTTATATACGGCCGCCCCTTTGATGAATACGAGGCCAACTTTATTACATTACTTTCTTTGTCAGGCGCCCTTGCTTTTTCATACTCCCCTTTTAAATGGCCCCCTTTTGTGGAAACAGATATTAAGGCATAAAATAAGGGGCTATGTCAAGATAATTAAGGGTATTAGAGTCTCATGGGCATAATAACATAGGTGTAATCTTTAGAGCCCTCGGGCCTCATAATGCCGGGGCTCAGCTGGTCTTTCAGGAAGAGGTTAACCTTTTCATCCTCAATGGAATCGAGCAGATCCAATATATATACCGCGTTAAAGGCAATCTCCATGCCCTCCTCGGAGTAATCCACATCCATCTCCACTGTGGCGTCTCCTATTTCCTTACTCGAGGCGGAGAGGACAAGCCTTGAGTTTGAGAGGTTGAACCTCACGCCCTTTATCCTGTCTTCAGAGAGTATGGAGACCCTTTTCAGGGACCTTAAGAGCTCATCCTTGTCTGAGAGCGCTATCCTGTCATTACCATCGGGTATTACCCTCTTGTAATCGGGAAACTCACCCTCAAGAAGGCGGACGTTCATGGAGACGTTTTCCTTCCTCACAAGAAGGGTTTTCTCCGTCACGCCAAGGGAAAATTCTTCCTCACCGTCTTCATCGAGGAGTTTTCTCAGTTCCATCACACCTTTTCTCGGCAATAGCGCCCTCGTGCTTTCACCCATATCCAGGTCGTATTCTTTTTCTATAACAGCGAGGCGGTGCCCGTCGGTGGCAACCATTTTTATCTTTTTGCCGTCTTTTTCAAGGAGAAAGCCGTTTATATTATAGCGTGTCTCGTCTGTTGATACGGCAAAAGCGGTCCTGTCTATCATCTCTTTAAGGGTATCTACCTTGACCTTATGAAGGGTAGAGACGTCCATGGAGGGGAGTTCAGGAAAATTGCTCTTCGGCAGTCCCATGACGTTAAAGGTTGATTTAGCTCCCTTTATGGTAATCTTGCTATCCACGGAGCAGGTTATCTTCAGGGTATCGTCAGGCAGGGCCTTTATTATCTCGAATAATTTTCTCGCGTTTACCGTAATGGAGCCCTCTTGTTCTATGGAGACAGTGGGGGCCATGTCCTTTATCGAGACCTCAAGGTCTGTGGCCGTTACCTCAACCACCCCGTCCCTGACATCCATCAAGAGATTTGAGAGTATGGGCATGGTCGTTCTTTTTTCAACTATACCCTGCACCCTTGCCACGGGTTTTAGAAAATCCGTCCTCTTTATAACGAATTTCATTTTTTTCTCCTCTATTATTAATATATTAAGATTTAGTAATAATGAGTAGTAGGGCCTGTGGATACAGGTATAAAGCTATAACTACTCATAATATATAAATAAAAACAGTATGAATACTGTTAATGAAACCTCTTTTTTATAAACACATTTAACCGGATTAGAGCTGGTATCAAAAATACCTCATATTCCGCAAGACCTTTTCAACAGGTACTCAACACCATTTTCCATACATCTTGCCAAATACACCCGTTACTCCCATTCCCTTTATATCCGCTTACCAATCACCCTCTGCCTTTCCCCCCCATTCTCACTCCCCATACCCCCTTCGTGCCCTTTTATATGCTCCTACCCCCTCCCCCTATGCCCACCCTTATTGCACTGTCCGGCTATTTAATGTCCAGCTCTTTTTTGAGTTTTCTTACAGAGTTACGTATTTCGGCGTTGTCTTTTAAGAGGCCCTCTATCTTTTTCACCGCGTGAATGGCCGTTGAGTGGTCTTTTCCGCCAAAGGCCGAGCCTATCTCGGGGAATGAAAAATGCCCGTATTTTCTTGATAGAAACATGGCTATCTGGCGCGGCAGTGTAACGGCGCGGTGACGGCTTTTGGACTTCAGGTCCGCCGGCTTTATATTATAAAATAAAGATACGGCCTTCTGTATCTCATCGATAGAGAGAAAACGTTCTTCACTCTCTCTCAAGAGGTTTTTAAGGGCGGCTTTACTCATCTCAAGGGTGATTTCCTGGTCCGTAAGGCTTGATACGGCTATGACCCTGTTCATAAAGCCCTCGAGTTCCCGGATATTGGAGCCGCTTACCGAGGCGAGCCATTCGGCCACGTCATCGGGCATGACCTGGCCTTCCTCAGAGGCCTTTTTTCTGATGATGGCTATCTTTGTCTCTATATCGGGGGGCTGGATATCGGCGACAAGCCCCCACTCGAACCTGCTTCGTAGCCTCTCCTCAAGGCCCGTGATATCCTTTGGAAAACAGTCCGATGTTACGACTATTTGTTTGTTTTTTTCATGAAGGGCGTTAAAGGTATGGAAAAACTCTTCCTGAGTCCTCTCTTTACCTGCCCAGAACTGTATATCGTCAATAAGCAGGATATCGACGTTTCTGAATTTTCCTCGAAACTCCGTCATTTTTTGACGGCTGATATAGTTGATAAAGTTGTTCATAAAGCGTTCGGATGTATAATAACATACCCTTGTGGTGGGGTTATCCTTGTAAATGCGGTTGCCTATGGCCTGGAGGAGATGGGTCTTGCCGAGTCCTACGCCGCCGTAGATAAAGAGGGGGTTGTATTTACTGGAACGCGCCTTGGCAACGGCGCTGCAGGCCGCGTGGGCAAACTGGTTGTCCTTGCCGACGATAAAGTTTTCAAAGGTATACCTGGGGTTGAGCCCCGGAAGGGGGGCCGCCTTAACCTTTTTTGTAGTCTTTTCTCTTGGTGCCGCCTTTTTTTCCGTTGCGGCCTTACCGGCCACCTCTTCGTCAAGGGCCCACTTTATCTTGAAGTCCTTGCCGGTGGTTCTTCGGAGGACTTCCTCGATGAGGAGCAGGTAATGCTCTTTTATCCACTCAAGAAAGAACCGGTTCGGCACCTTGAGCTCAAGGCTTCCCCGCGCCTCTCCGGCCGAGACCTTGATGGGGCGGAACCATGTGGAGTAGTGCTGGGAGCTCACGTGTCCGGAGAGACCGGCAAGACATTCTTTCCACAGGGCTTCACTGTCCATTGGTCTTGACACCGCTAAAGAGGGAAAAAGGTTATTCACAGGTTTATTCACACGTGTTAATAAAAAACTGAACGGGGAGTGAAGCTACTTTACCAGAGTAAAAACCTCTTTTCAAGGTTTTTTAAAAGAAAAAACCTTGAAGGCTCAGCCCTTTGATTTATAAGAGTTTTTATGAGGAAAAGGGTCTCTTGTGGAGGCGTGGAGGAGAGTGGCCCGTTTTGGATCAGGGATAAAATCCCCGCATTTTTATGGCCTCGGCCACCCTTTGCACGCCCAGAATAGTGGCCGCGGTTCTCATGTCCGTGGTCTTGTCATGAGCTATGTCGGAGACCTCGCTGAAGGCCTTTGTCATGATGTGTTTGAGTTTTCTTTTTATCTCCGATGTCTTCCAGAGGAGCCTCTGCATGCCCTGAAGCCATTCAAAATAAGAGACCACTACGCCGCCTGCGTTGGCGAGTATATCGGGGAGGATTATGACCCCCCTGTCTCTTAAGACGCTATCGGCCTCGCTTGTGATGGGTCCGTTGGCGCCCTCGGCTATGAGCCTTGTTTTTATGGCCTGCACATTGTTGCCGTTAATCTGACCGCATATGGCCGCCGGGATTATAAGGTCTACCTCTCTTGCAAGGAGCTCGTCGTTGGTAAGGTCTTCGGTGTCCTTGAATCCCGAGAGAGCGCCCGTATTTTCCTTGTGTCTGGTTACGGAGCTCATATCAATGCCATTAGGGTTGTATATGGCCCCGCGCGAATCGGCAAGCCCCACAACAGTGGCGCCGAGAAGGTGAAGTAGCCTCGCGGCGTGGGCGCCGACGTTGCCGAAACCAAGGACGCTCGTTCTAAGGCCCTCTACGCACATGCCTTCAGCTTTCAAGGCCTCGAGGATGGTTATTACAAGGCCCTCGGAAGTGGCGGTCTTGCGTCCCTTGGAGCCGCCCAGTGAGACGGGCTTGCCCGTTACGACCTCGGGCACGGTAAAGCCCTTCATCATGGAAAAGGTATCCATTATCCATGCCATTACCTGCTCGTCTGTGTACATATCAGGGGCGGGGATGTCTTTTTCAGGGCCTATGAGGGGAAAGAGCTCATAGGTAAAGCGTCTTGTAAGGCGCTCTTTTTCTCCGATGGAGAGGGCCTTGGCATCGCAGTCAACCCCTCCCTTTGCCCCGCCGAAAGGTATATCAACAACGGCGCACTTCCATGTCATGAGGGCCGCCAGGGCCGTTACCTCGTCAAGGGTAATGCCGGGGTGGTATCTGATGCCGCCCTTGCCGGGGCCGCGGGACATATCGTACTGCACGCGATAGCCCGAGTAAAAACTCATGGAGCCGTCGTCCATCTTTACGGGGATGCTTACACGAAGTGAGCGCGTGGGCTTGCAGAGACGTTTGTAGATGCCGGCCGGCAGGTTGAGGTACTTGTTGGCCTGTTCAACTGCGTTGAGAGTCTCGCTGAAGTAGGCCGGTTTTTTCTTCATTATAGAGAACCCTCCATCTTGTAAAGCCCCTTGCGGCAAAATGAGTTTATCTCCCTTTCAGGCACCGCTTAATTAAAAGTCAAAAGACCCCTGTTGTCAAGGAACTCGGATTTACCGGAGCAGGCTCTTCAGGGTTTTTTTATATATTTCCCGGATCCCGGCGCTGATTCTCGCGTAATCCGCCAGAAGTCTTGCCCCGGGGTCGGCGAGCGGCGCGTACCCGAGGCCCCGGGCAAGGGGCGCTATGGCGGCGGCGTCTTTTAAGAGAAAGGTCTCAGGTCTATCGTGCATAATCCTCTCGCCCATCTCGATGCGTCTCATGAAGGCATATGCCTCGCGCAAAAAAGCGTAGTCCTCGTCAATAATAAATCCGCCCCTTGAGAGCGCGTGAAGGGCCTCCATTGTGCCCGGTGCGCGGACGGCCCGGTCTTGCCCCCCCCACTTCAGCTGCAGGGCCTGAACCAGAAACTCTATGTCCACAACGCCGCCCCGGCCAGTCTTGAAGTTATACCTCGCGTCTGTCTCCCTTCCAATTTCATCTTCCATGCGTTTTCTTATGGCCATCATTTTCGTCACGTCGGCCTTTGAGAGCGCTTTTGAGAATATTATCTCCTTTACATCGCCTACGGCCCCATTGCCGAGGGACCTATCCCCTGCAACGTGTCTTGCCCGTATAAAGGCCTGTCTTTCCCAGAGGGCCGTAGATTTCCCGTGATATTTCACGAGGGACTCGCGCGAGACCACAAGGGGGCCAGAGCTTCCAGATGGCCGCAGCCTCGTATCAACGCTGAAGACAGAGCCCTCTTTTGTCTTAACCGTAAGGGCGCTGATAATCCTCTGGCAGAGCCTTACGAAGAAATCAAGGGCAGAGATGTTCCTTAGACTGCCCTCACTTTTAACGGCACCGGGTTCGCCGGGTTTGTAGACAAAGATGATATCAAGGTCAGAGCCAAAGCCAAGCTCCCCTGCCCCCAGTTTACCGAGCCCTATAACGGCGAAGCCCGCCCCTGCCGGCAAGGCGTAGACACGGCCGAGCTCTTGAAGGGCCACCTGCCAGGCCGCGTGAAGGGCCGCCTCGGCAAGGCGCGTCATCTGCGCGGAGACTTCCTGCGGGGTAATTGTTCCGGAGAGGTGGTTAAGCCCGATTCTCAAGACCTCGGCGTTTCTTATGCGCCGCATGGCGTCAAGCCGCTCTTCAAGGCCCTTATCACACGTAAGTACCTGCGCCGTGAATTCATCCAGAAATTCCTCTTTTGTCTTCAAGGGTGTGGATAACTCCCTTGAGAGCAGGAGGTCGAGGTCTTCGGGGCGTTCCGTAATTCCACGTGAGAGAAAGTCGCTCGTGCCGAAGATGTTTATTAGTTTCTCGGCAACCGGGGGATTTTCCACAAGAAGGGCATATTGAGTGGAGCGGGCCCCGGCGCTTGAAATAAACCTCTCAAGGTGCTTAAGGGCCAGGTCCGGGTCCGGGGCCTTGAGAATTTTAGAGAGCAGATATGGGGCCGTCCTCTCAAAGACCGCCCGTGCGCGGGCGCTGGTGCGCCGTAGTCCGCCGGGCCCCTTTCTTAACAGCTCAAGGTTTTGTAATGCCGTGGCCGTGTCCCTGAACCCCAACTCATGAAGAAGGCCCCTGCGTTCATCTTCTCCTGTCTCGGTAGAAAAGAGGAGAAGGACCTTTTTGTCCACATCACCGGCGGAAGTAGAGCCGTAAAAAAGCCCCCTGAAGACGCGGTGAACCGAGCCGGTTATCTCCGTTAATTCTCTTAAAAAGGGCGCGGCCCCGGTACAGCCCATCATGCGCGCCACACGTTTAAGCCCTTTTTTGCCCCCTGAGAGGGTATGCGTCTGCCTGCACTCAATTATCTGCAGTCTGTGCTCAAGGTTTCGGAGGTAGATATAGGCCTTTTCAAGGACCTCTCCGTCGCGGGCCTTTACAAGGCCTTTATTCACAAGGGCCTTCAGGGCGGCAAGTGTGCCCCTTTGCCTTAGCTCCGCGTTTCTGCCGCCGTGAATGAGCTGCATGGCCTGCGCGAAGAACTCTATCTCCCGTATGCCGCCGCGGCCGAGTTTTACGTTAAACCCCTCTCCCGCCCCCCGGTCGCCCAGACCCGTGCCCTGCCCCTGAATTGAAAGGTTTATCTTCTCCTTCATGCCCTTTATCTCTTCAATGGCCCTGAAATCAAGGTGCCGCCTGAAGACAAAGGGTTGTATCATCTCAATAAAAGCCCTGCCCGTGGCCTCGTCTCCGGCCACGGGGCTTGCCTTTATCATGGCGGCCCGCTCCCATTCCCTGCCCTGGGCCTCGTAGTAGAGCTCGGCGCCGGCAAGGGATTGAGTAAGCGCGCCGCTTCTGCCCCCGGGCCGCAGAGCAAGGTCCACGCGGAAGACAAGCCCCTCTGCCGTTACCTCGCTGAGCAGAGCCGTAACCCTGACGGCGAGTTTTGTGTAAAATTCACCAAGGCTTATGGCCGAGCCCCGTTTGCCGGGAGCGCCGCACGTCATGCCGTCCATGCTCTCGCATACATACATGATGTCTATATCCGAGGAGTAATTGAGCTCCCCGGCGCCGAGCTTTCCGAGCCCTATTACGGCAAAACCGCTCCCCTTATACCCCCTGCCCCCCTCGCCGTCATGGCAGGGGGCCCCGAAACGCCCCTCAAGCTCCCTTTGCGCCGCCTCTATTGCCGCATCGAGCATGGCGGAGGCAAGGGCGGAGAGCTCACGTGTGGTCTCCTCCATCTGCGCGAGGCCTAATAGATCCCTTGCGCCGAGGCGGAGAAATTCTGCCTGCCTGTAGAGCCGCAGGGTCTTTTTAGTCTCGTTGCCCCCCTTTTTCAGCGCCTCTTTTATCTCGCAGTCGAAGCGGTCCCTGTCCTTTGTACGGTGCAGTCCTTTTTCCAGAAATAGCCATTTGAACAACTTTGGCCTTGAGCAAAGGAGACTCGATAAAAAGGGAGAGGCGCCAAGTAAAAAGGTAAGCATTTCAAGGGCGCGGGGAATCGCGGCCAACTCTGAAAAGCGAATTGCACCCTGCGCCTTGATGAGAGTAGAGAGGTTTGCAAGGGCCTCATCTGGAGCAGGGGAGCAGAGTACGAGGTCAAGGATATGGCCGGCATCGTCCCCGGGAGTACTCTCCATGATGGCATCAAGGGCCGCCAGGGCCGCTTTAGAGTCCGCAAAACCGGCCCTCTCAAGGCCGGCCGTGGTGTATGACCTCTTTTCCGGTCCCATGTACTCATAATAACACAGCTCTACAGGGCCACAAGGAGAGATTGTCATGAGGCCGCGGCTCTTGCCGGGGCGCTTGATCCCGCACATCACATGCCGGGGCGGGCCGCCTTGACAGGGGAGGCCAAAGAACCTAAATTACAGGTATGGGTATGCGGGCAGAGCCCTCATGCCGAAGAGCCCGGATGAGCGGGGGTAGAGGGAGATAAATGATATGAGACTTGATAAATTTACCATAAAATCACAGGAGGCCCTTGCCGCGGCAGAGGAATTGGCACGGGCCGGGTCTAATCAGGAGGTAAGCACGGAGCACCTGCTCCTTGCCCTCATAAGGCAGGACGGAGGCGTCGTGGGACCGCTTCTTGCGAGGCTCGGCACTGAGACGGGGCTTATTACCGCAAGACTCGAAGATGCCCTGAAACGGGCTCCTAAGGTGAGCGGGCAGGGCGTGGAGGTCTACTATTCCGCCGCAATCAAGGGCCTGCTCGAAAAATCCCTGAAGATAGCCTCGGAGATGAAGGACGCCTTTGTCTCCACGGAGCACCTTCTCCTTGCTATCCTCGATACTCCGGAGAGCGAGGCCGCCGGGATACTGAAGTCCAATGGCGTAACCCGTGACGGCATATTAAAGGCCCTCTCCTCCATACGGGGCTCTCAGAGCGTGACGGACCAGGCCCCGGAAGAAAAATATCAGGCCATGATGAAGTACACGCGCGACCTCGTGGAGCTTGCCCGGTCCGAAAAACTGGACCCCGTAATCGGCAGAGACGAGGAGATACGGCGTGTCATTCAGGTCCTCTCAAGGCGGCGTAAGAACAACCCCGTACTCATAGGCGAGGCAGGCGTGGGCAAGACGGCCATTGTCGAGGGCCTTGCCCAGAGGATAGTAAGAGGCGATGTCCCCGAAACCCTGAAAGACAAAAAACTCCTTTCCCTGGACCTTGGGGCCCTTATCGCCGGGGCCAAGTACCGCGGCGAGTTCGAGGACAGGCTGAAGGCCCTCTTAAAAGAGATAAGCGAGGCCGCGGGCTCTGTCATACTCTTTATTGACGAACTGCATACCCTTGTGGGCGCGGGCGCCGCCGAGGGGGCCATGGACGCCTCCAACATGCTCAAACCCGCGCTTGCCAGAGGTGAGCTCCACTGCGTGGGGGCCACCACACTTGATGAGTACAGAAAGCATATTGAAAAAGACGCGGCCCTTGAACGGCGTTTTCAGCCCGTGCTTGTGGAAGAACCCTCCGAGGAGGCCGCCGTGGCAATCCTCCGCGGACTCAAGGGACGCTACGAGGTGCACCACGGCATAAGGATTTCCGAGAGGGCCATCGTGGCCGCCGTTACCCTCTCAAAGCGGTATATAGCCGACAGGTTTCTTCCCGACAAGGCCATAGACCTCATTGACGAGGCGGCGAGCAAGCTGAGGATAGAGATAGACAGCATGCCCACGGAAATTGACCGTATCGAGAGGCGGATGATACAGATTGAGATAGAGTCTCAGTCTCTGGCAAAGGAGGTAGACAAGGCCTCCGTTGAGAGGATGGAAAAACTCGCCAATGAGCTCGCTGAACTTAAAGAGACAAGCTCCGGGCTCAAGGCCAGATGGGCTAACGAAAAAGAGATTATTTCTTCTATCAGAGCCATAAAAAAGGAGATTGAGGATGTAAAGACCCGCGCAGAGGGGGCCGAGCGCGCAGGTGAGCTGGCAAAGGCCGCGGAGCTTAAATACGGCAGACTCACGGCCCTTGAAAAAGACCTTGAGGAGGCAAAGAAGAAACTCGAGGGTCTGGGCCAGGGGCCGCGCATGCTAAAGGAAGAGGTAGACGCCGAGGACATAGCCAGAGTTGTCTCAACATGGACCGGCATACCCGTGGAGCGGATGATGGAGGCCGAGAAGGCCAAGCTTCTCAAGATGGAGGACGCCCTTCGAAAGAGGGTTGTAGGGCAGGACAGCGCCCTCTCTGCCGTGGCAAGGGCCGTAAGAAGGGCGCGCGCCGGGCTTCGCGAGGCCAATCGGCCCATAGGGTCCTTTATCTTCCTCGGCCCCACGGGCGTGGGCAAGACAGAGACGGCCCGCGCCCTTGCCGAGTTCCTCTTTGACGACGAGAAGGCCATGGTGAGGATAGACATGAGCGAGTACATGGAGCCCCACTCCGTGGCCCGGCTCATTGGCTCGCCCCCGGGATACGTGGGCTTTGAAGAGGGCGGCTACCTTACGGAGGCCGTCCGCAGGAGGCCCTATGCCGTGCTCCTCTTTGACGAGATAGAGAAGGCCCACCCTCAGGTATTTAACCTGCTCCTGCAGATACTCGACGACGGCCGCCTTACGGACGGACACGGCAGGACAGTGGATTTCAGGAACACCCTCATAATCATGACCTCCAACACGGGCAGTGAGTTCATCAGCGCCGCCGAAGACTACGAGGAGATGAAGGCCCAGGTGACAGCGGCCCTGAGGGCGACCTTCAAGCCAGAGTTTCTCAACAGGCTTGACGAGATAATCACCTTCCACCCCCTCTCAAAAGAGGTGATGAAGAAGATAGTGGATATTCAGCTTGGCCGCCTCTCGGGCCTCCTTAAAGACAAGGGCATATCCCTGCGCCTTACAGAGGCGGCCAGAGAGCATCTGGCCGAGGCGGGCTTTGACCCGCTGTACGGGGCAAGGGCGCTCAAAAGGCTCATTCAGAGCGAGCTCTTCGACCCCCTTGCAGTAAATATTCTTGAGGGAGGACCAACTGAGGGCGAGGTCCTCGGCGTGGACTACAGGGACGGGGCCATGGTCTTTCACCGTCTGCCCCGGCAAAAAGCCCCCTTGACAAAGCCTTGATTTTTGTTTAAATTTAATAGATTAAGCCTTATCCGCATTGGTCTCGAATCGGCCTGTGTACAGGGGGCGCAGCATAGGGGGATGTGGGGTGCAGGGGGACGGTAGATAAGACATGTGGCGGGTGCATAACGGGCCAAAGCATAGCACAGGGGAGGTAGCGAGTTGGCGCCCTCAGGTTGGAACCCATACAAAGACCTCTTATTTCTTCAGGAGCGCATGAGCCGCGTCTTTGACGAGGCCCTTATGCAGTACAGGGGAGGCGCCGGGTTTGCCTGCGCCGGCACTTATCCGCCCGTGGATATTTTTGAGACGGAAAGGGATATAATCGTGCGTGCGGAGTTGCCCGGCCTTGAAATCGAGGACATCGCCATAGAGGTAAAAGACAACCTGATTACCCTCCGGGGAGAGCGGAGACCGAGAAAGCACCTCATTGAGGAGAGTTATCACAGGATGGAGCGCTTTTACGGCGTATTTGAGCGGGTCTTCTGCCTGCCCCATCAGGTGAGGCGCGAAGATGTAAGGGCCGCGATAAATAACGGCGTCCTTGAGATAACCGTTGCCAAGGCCGCGCAGCCGCAGACCCGTAGCGTAAAGATACGAGTGGAGTGAGTGTAATAGTCCCGTGGAGAGGTAACCGGCGCGGCATCGCGGCCTTTTACCGCTCCCGTGAAAAATACAGACCCATGGAGAGGTAAGATAATGACAGAAGATACAAAGACACCTGCCGCACCGGCCGCAGAGACAGGCCAGGCTTCTTCCGAGTCTACAGGGGCCCAGGCATCCTCCCTGCCGGCCCTTGATTTCTCTACCTTTATCCTTTCTCTCTCCTCTTCAGTCCTTATCAACCTGGGGATACTTGAAAATCCCATTACAAAAAAGAGCGAGAAAGACATAGCGGCAGCGAAACAGACCATTGATCTTATCGCCCTTTTCAAGGAAAAAACCAGTGGTAATCTCACCGAAGAAGAATCCAAGCTCATAGAAGACCTCTTGACTGAACTGCAGTTGCAGTATTGCAGGTCGCAAGAGGGGTGATTTGTTTTGTAGGGATAGAGCCGGCGGCGTCGAGGCGTGCGGACCGGTCCTGCCGTGGCTCTCTATCTTACACTTAATTAACACAAGGAGGTTGCGTCACAATGACCGGGAAAAGACGTTTTGGTTTAAAGACAGTAATACTTGTTGCCTTTGTCTCAATAATCGCCGGTGTCTTTGCCACCGCGCGGTTTAATCTTACAACGAACTCAAGCGCCGCTGGGGTCTTCTGGCATGAACCCGCCCCCTCGGCCCGCTCGCAGGCTACCCCGAACCCTCTGGGCGGCGATTTTACCGGGCTTGCCAAAAGGCTTTCCCCTGCGGTGGTCAACATCTCCACCACGCAGAAGGTAAAGCGCAGGTCCGTTCAGCCAATGCCTCAGTTCAAGGGGCCGTTCGAGGATTTTTTCAAGGACTTCAACCAGTTTTTCAAGGAGCAGCCGCGCGAGTTCAAGCGCCAGATGCTTGGCAGCGGTTTTATCATCACCAAAGACGGTTATATACTTACAAATGAACATGTCATAGAGAACGCCTCCGAGATAATCGTATCCCTCTCGGACCACAAGAAGGACTACAAGGCAAAGGTCATCGGCAAGGACAAGAACCTTGATATAGCCCTTATCAAGATAGAGCCGGCAAAGGAGCTCACCACTACCGTGCTCGGCGACTCTGACGGCCTTGACATAGGCGCATGGGTAGTGGCCATAGGCAACCCCTTCGGGCTTGGCGGCACGGTTACGGCCGGCATAGTAAGCCAGAAGGGCAGGATACTGGGCGCAGGGCCCTATGATAACTTTATCCAGACCGACGCCTCCATCAACCCCGGCAACTCCGGCGGGCCTCTGTTTAACATCAGGGGCGAGGTGGTGGGAATCAATACCGCTATCATAGCCGGAGGTCAGGGCATCGGCTTTGCCGTGCCTATCAACATGGTCAAAGCGGTGCTTGCCCAGCTAAAGGAGAAGGGCTCGGTTACACGCGGATGGATAGGCGTGAGCGTACAGGTCCTTACGCCTGAGCTGGCAAAGTCCTTTGGTCTGAAATCGCCCCATGGCGCGCTCGTATCATCCATAGCCCCGGGAGACCCGGCCGAGAAGGGCGGTGTAAAGCCGGGCGATATAATAGTGTCCTTTAACGGGCACGCGATTAAGGAACTTAACGACCTGCCAAAGATAGTCGCGGCCACGCCGCCCGGAAAGACCATAAAGATGAAGGTCATAAGGGAGGGCAAGGAAAAGACCCTCTTTATCAAGGTGGGCAAGAAGGGCGGGAAAGAGGCCGTGGCAAAGGCCCCTGCCGGCACTGCCCCTGATACAAAGCTTGGCCTAAATGTGGAGCCCCTTACACCGGAACTTGCCTTGAGGCTCGGCATACCGGGGCAACAGGGGATTTACATAAGCCGTGTGGCGCCTGATAGCCCGGCATACGACGCGGGGCTGAAACCGGGCGATATCATACTGGAGATAGACAGAAAACCCATTAAGGACAATAAGTCTTATCAAGAGGCCATAAAGAAAGTGAAGAAAGGCGTTAGCCTCCTCTTCCTCATACAGAGACGGAACAGCAGCGTCTACGTTGTGGTGAAACCCGGGTAATTTTGGGGAGTGCGGCAGGTGGCGGGCGAAATTTTTTCTCACGGCCCTGCGAAAGGGGTAGACTTTGAGCCTTGCCGGGCAGGGGCGGCGGCGAATTTTTCCTCTTCCTAATGTCTGGCGGTCCATGTCCGGCCCGCGCGAGGCGTGCCCTGTTGATTATACTGAAGGGGTCTTTTGGTGGCATCCTATATCCTTTGTATCACCGGGGCAAGCGGAGCGGTTTACGGCATACGTCTTCTTGAGGAACTCCTTGCCCGCGGCCTGCATGTGGACCTGCTTGTTTCACCCACGGGTCATATAATCCTCGACCATGAGCTCGGTCTCAAGGTCAAGGCCGACGCCGGCGACGGTCCCGTCATTAGCGGAGAGGGTAAGGGGGCCAAGGTGATACGGAATCCGGCCCTGCGCTACTTCCCCGGCGACGACCTTACGGCCGGGCTTGCCAGCGGGTCCTCGCTTAAGAGGACCATGATAGTCTGCCCCTGCTCCATGGGCGCCCTCGCGCGGATTGCCTCCGGCGTCTCGGGCAACCTCATTGAGAGGGCCGCGGACTGCGTGCTGAAGGAAAGAGGCCGCCTTGTCCTTGTCCCCAGAGAGACGCCGCTACACACCATACACCTTGAGAACATGCTGCGCCTCGCACGGGCCGGGGCCGTTATATTGCCGGCCATGCCGGGCTTTTATCACGGCCCCCGCTCCATGGACGACCTTGTGGGGTTTATCGTGGGCAAGGTCCTTGACGCGCTGGAAATTGAGAACGACCTTTACAAGAGATGGGGCGATGAGGCTTAGTATTTCCTGCCCCTCCGGAAAACTTTAGTTCAGGACATAGATAGAGATGCTTGACAAACGTTACCTCCGCGAGAACCTTGAAACCGTAAAGGCCCGCCTTGAGCTACGCGGCGAGGGCCTGAAAATTGATAAATTCAAGGAGCTTGACGAGAGAAGACGAGCCCTTCTTAAGGAGGCCGAGTCCCTTAAAGAGCGGCGCAACAGCGTCTCCCATGAGATAGGGACGATGAAAAAGGAGGGTAAGGCCCCTCCCGCCCCCCTGATGGAAGAGATGCGCGGCGTATCCACGAAGATAAAGGCCCTTGATAAGGAAATAAGCGTCACCGAGGAGGACCTCTCGGAACTCCTTCTCCTTATACCGAACCTGCCCGCCGAGGCCGTGCCTCATGGCGCGGACGAGTCAGAAAACAGGGTCCTGCGCACATGGCACGCCCCGCGGACCTTTACCTTCACCCCCCTTGAGCATACGGACATCGGCGCGGCCCTTGGCATAATAGACCTTGAGCGGGCGGGGCGTATGTCGGGCGCGCGGTTTTCTCTCTTAAAAGGCGCGGGCGCGCGCCTTGAGCGGGCCCTTATCAACTTCATGCTCGACCTTCATACGGAGGATCAGGGATACACAGAGGTTCTGCCGCCCTTTATGACCAAGGGCTCTGCCTTAACGGGCACGGGCCAGCTCCCGAAATTTGCCGATGATCTATTCAAGATAGAGGGCATGGACCTGTACCTCATACCCACGGCAGAGGTCCCCCTTACAAACATCCACGGCGGTGATATAATAGATGAGGAGAGACTTCCCCTCTATTACACGGCCTATACGCCGTGCTTCAGGAAAGAGGCCGGCTCTTATGGACGTGATGTAAAGGGCCTCATACGCCAGCACCAGTTCAACAAGGTTGAGCTTGTGAAGTTTACCCGCCCGGAGACCTCTTATGAGGAGCTTGAGGGGCTGACGCGCGACGCCGAAGATGTCCTGAAGCTATTAAAACTCCCCTACAGGGTGGTGGCGCTCTGCACCGGGGACCTTGGTTTTTCCGCGGCCATGACCCTGGACCTTGAGGTATGGCTACCCGGACAGGCAAAATACAGAGAGATATCCTCTTGCACCAACTTTGAGGACTTTCAGGCACGCCGTGGCGGCATAAGATGCCGGGTAAAGGGCGAAAAGCCCCGTTTTCTTCATACAATAAACGGCTCCGGCCTTGCCGTCGGCAGGACCCTTGTGGCCATACTTGAGAATTATCAGAACGAAGACGGTACGGTGAGCGTGCCCGATGTCCTTAAGCCCTACATGGGGGGCCTTGAAAAAATAGAGAAAAGGGGCTAATATTTTTAATGACCTGTTGTACAGGTGGGGTGCAGACGGAGGGTCTACTTCTGAATATCCCATATGTTTTGTTTTAATTTCTGCTACACATCATAAATCCGCTTTTGGAGGGTTAGCCTAATGGTAAGGCACCAGTCTTGAAAACTGGCGGGCGAAAGCCTTTGTGGGTTCGAGTCCCTCACCCTCCGCCACTGCTTTCCAGATTTTTTTTGGTGGGCAGTGCCCACCCT
>CAZMKZ010000026.1:20044-29215 GCA_964567185.1 uncultured Thermodesulfobacteriota bacterium | reverse complement strand
CCCTGACCTCAAGACTGCCAGTCTTGCGCTCTCCCAACTGAGCTACAGCCCCCTTCGATAAGACTCTTATACTTATCATCATGGGCTTTATCTTGTCAATTGAAATCTGATTTTCCCTCATATACTTTTCACAGCCCGTCCCTGATAAGGGGCAATGGCGGAGCCGGTCTTCTCCGGCGAACCTGTCCAATAAGGACATGAGAGGGGCATATCCTCTTACTTCTTTTTTGCCCGAAAAAAAAATTTAAAAAAAAAATGATTTTTTATGTTTTTATCTTGCAAATATCTGGAATTCATTGTATTACTAACTAACTAAATAAACATTTATCGTGTCTTATAAAATACAATTTTCAAAGAGCGGAGGAGGAGCGCATGGGAAAAGCACTAACCAAATCAAAGATAGTTGAGCACATCGCTGTAAATAACGGTCTTACAAAGAAAGCCGCGGCAGATATACTGACTTGTCTTGCGGAGCTCTCATATAAAGAGGCCAAGAACGGTTTTACCCTTCCAGGTATCGGTAAACTCGTACTTGTAAACAGAAAGGCCAGAACCGGCAGAAATCCTCAGACCGGCGAAGCCATAAAGATACCGGCCAAGAAGGTTCTGAAATTCCGTGTGGCCAAGGCCTGTAAAGACGCGGTACTCTGAACGGCTAAACGGCCTGTGAAAGACTAAATGTGCTCTGTCATTGAGTCTAACCCATAAGTTCAGGCTAAATTCATAATCCTGCTTTATGTGATGAAACCCCGGTCCTCTGGCCCGGGGTTTTTTACTTCTTAATACAAAATATTCGATGCTGCGCTTCGCGCGGCTCCAATTAAGGTATAATCCTTGTTTTTTAAGGCCTTTTACAGTATATTGCCACTATGAAGTGTCCATTTTGTTCTTATCTTGAAGACCGTGTCATCGACTCGCGGCTTATTCAGGACGGTGTCCTTACGCGGCGTCGGCGTGAGTGTCTTTCCTGCATGAAGCGTTTTACCACCTATGAGCGCATAGAGGAAAGGCTGCCCCTTGTCGTGAAGAAGGACGGCCGCAGGGAGTCTTTTGAGAGGTCCAAGATACTCGCCGGCATAATGAAGGCCTGTGAGAAAAGACCCGTCTCCCTTGAGGATATAGAAAAGCTCGTAGATGGGCTGGAGACAAGGCTCCTTGACGCTCCGGCAAAGGAGATAGAGAGCAGGGCCCTTGGTGAGATGGTCATGAACGATATAAAGGGTCTTGACGAGGTGGCCTATGTGCGTTTTGCCTCTGTGTACAGGGACTTCAGGGATATTAGCGAGTTCATGGTGGAGCTCAAGGAGCTCCTTGACCTGAAAAAGGAGAAGGACTGAGTCGTGTCTCATGAGAGGTTCATGGCCGAGGCCTTGAGACTCGCCAGGCGCGGCCGGGGCCTTACGAGCCCAAACCCGGCAGTCGGCGCTGTTGTCGTCAAGAAGGGTGTTATAATAGGACGTGGCTACCACAGGAGGGCCGGCCTTGCCCACGCAGAGATTGCGGCATTAAAAGACCTTAAGAGGCGTAAGCTCAGAGGGGCCGTGCTTTATGTTACCCTGGAGCCATGCTGCCATGAGGGCAGGACCCCTGCCTGCACGGACGCCATACTCGCCTCAGGCATAAAAAAAGTGGTAGTAGGGGCGCTTGACCCCAACCCCCTTGTATCAGGCAAGGGTATAGCGCTTTTAAGGTCCAAGGGTTTGGAGGTAACAGAGGGCGTGCTCGCGGATAAGGCATCTGCACTTAATGAGTGGTTTGAAAAATTTATCACAACGGGCCTGCCTTTTGTGAGGCTCAAGCTTGCAGTAAGCCTCGACGGGCGCATAGCCGCTTCCACGGGGATATCAAAGTGGATAACAGGCGCGGCCTCCAGAAGATACGTTCACAGGCTGAGGAGCATAGCCGACGCCGTCATGGTGGGCTCTAATACCGCAGTGATGGACGACCCGGCCCTTACGGTGCGTCATGTGAGGGGCGCGAATCCGGCCCGTGTGGTCATTGACAGCTCTTTTCGGACGCCGCTCTCGGCGGCCTTATTTGAGAACCCCTCTGCTGGAGTATTTATCTTCACAACGCGCAGGGCCAATAAGGAGAAGGTCTTAAAGGCCCGCGCCATGGGCGTGAAGGTTTATTACGTGGCCTCGGAAAAATCCGGCGGGGTGGATATTAAAAGGGTGATGAAAGAGCTCGCCCGATGCGGCATTGCAAACATCCTTATTGAGGGCGGCGGTATGCTCGCCGCCTCCGCTATTAAGGCCGGCCTTGTTGACAGGGTCTCATATTTTATGGCGCCCATCTTCCTTGGCGCGGATTCCGTGCCTGCCATAGGCGTGCTGAATTTGAAAACTCCGGCAGGGGCTTTGAGGCTCAGGGATATGAAGGTTCGAAGGCTTGGTGAGGATATTCTTGTAGAGGGGGCCCTCCCAGGCTCCCCGGCCAGGGTCCGTTAAAGGCCGCGGGGGTAATGCCGCCGGGGGCCTATGAGGTTTTAAGGTATGTTTACAGGTATCATAGAAGACGTGGGCAGAGTGAAATCGGTTGAATCGGCTGGTGATTCTGCTAAAATAGAGATTGCATCCTCTCTTGACCTTTCGGAGCTGCCCGCGGGCAGCAGCATAGCCGTTGACGGGGCCTGTCTAACCATCACTGACGGGCAAAGGGGAAAAAGTACCTTTAGCGCGGACCTGAGCGCCGAGACCCTTGCCAGCACCACCTTTGGCCGCGGACTTACCGCGGGACGCCTCGTTAACCTGGAGAGGCCCCTTACTCTTGGTAAACCCCTTGGCGGTCATCTTGTAACAGGACACGTTGACGCCGTTGGGGTGATAAGAAAAAGGGCGCTCACGGGGGGGAGAACGGGACGCGGCACGGGCGGGGACGGCTTTCTCAATATGGAGATAGAGATGCCTGTTGCCCTCGGCTCGCAGGTAGTGGTAAAGGGCTCTATCGCCATTGACGGCATTAGCCTTACCGTCACAATGGCGGGCAAGGGGCGGTTTGGGGTAGTCCTCATACCTCATACGCTCAAGGAGACGACACTCCTTGACAAGCGCCTCGGAGAGTTTGTCAATATAGAGACGGACATAATAGCCAAGTATGTGGAGAGGTCGCTCTCGTCAGCAAAGAGCGGGGGGGTTACGGAAGGGCTTCTAATGGAACATGGTTTTTTGCGGGGCAAATTATAGACCCGGCAAAAGTGCTGTCTTAAAGGACTGGTAGCGAAATGATGAAAAAAAAGATAGAAGACGCCCTTGAAGAAATAAGGGCGGGCCGTATGGTAATCGTTGTAGACGACGAAGACAGGGAGAACGAGGGGGACCTCTGCATGGCCGCCGAGCTTGTCACCTCTGAGGCCATAAACTTCATGGCAACGCACGCGCGCGGCCTTATATGCCTTACGCTTACCGAAGATGACGCGGACAGGCTCGCGCTCCGTCCCATGGTTGACGATAATACCTCGCCCTTCAGAACGGCCTTTACCATATCAGTAGACGCCAGAGACGGTGTTACCACGGGGATATCCGCCTCTGACAGGGCGCATACAATACTCGCGGCCGTTGCCGACGGCGCGGTCCCCGAGGACCTCTCGCGGCCCGGGCATATCTTTCCCCTGAGGGCTCGAAAGGGCGGCGTGCTTGTAAGGACAGGGCAGACCGAGGGCTCCGTGGATCTGGCGCGTCTTGCCGGGCTGAAGCCGTCGGGCGTCATATGCGAGATAATGAAGGATGACGGCACCATGGCGCGCATGGCGGACCTTGAGGCCTTTGCCGGGGAACACAATCTTCTTATAGTCAGCATAGCCGAGATAATAGAGTACAGGCTGCGTTACGACAGCCTTGTGAAAAGGGCCGGCTCTGCGCGCCTGCCGACAAAGTTCGCAGGAGATTTCCTTGCCATCGCCTATACTAACGATGTTGATACGAATGAGCACCTCGCCCTTGTAAAGGGAGAGATAGACGGCGACGAACCTGTGCTTGTAAGGGTGCATTCCGAGTGTCTTACGGGCGACGTCCTTGGCTCCGAGCGTTGCGACTGCGGAGATCAGCTCAAAAGCGCCATGAAGATGATAGATGACGAGGGCAGGGGCGTCTTTCTCTATATGCATCAGGAAGGGCGCGGTATAGGGCTTGCCAACAAGATACGGGCCTATGCGCTTCAGGACGAGGGACTTGATACCGTAGAGGCGAACAAGCGCCTCGGGTTCAAGAGCGATCTGCGCGACTACGGCATTGGGGCGCAGATACTCCTTGACCTCGGCATACGAAAAATGCGTATCATAACAAACAACCCGAAGAAGATAGTGGGCCTTGAGGGCTATGGCCTTGAGATTACGGACCGTGTGCCCCTTGAGACGGTGCCCAACAAGAAGAACATCAGGTATCTTAAGACAAAAAAAGAGAAGATGGGACATCTCCTTGACTCGGTGGACAAGACAGGCGATATGTAAGTGAGGGGCCATGTATTAAGGCTCGCCCCCGTGGACTCACGGAACAGGCCTGCGTTTTTGCTCTGCCCGTCAAAGGGACTTAAAAAGGTTATTACAAAATCATAAGGAGAGGGTATGCCGAATATATTTGAGGGTAATTTTTCTGCCGAGGGTCTGAGGTTTGCCGTAGTCGTCAGCAGGTTCAACGATTTTATAGGGAGCAGGCTCCTTGAGGGCGCCCTTGATACACTTGTAAGGAGCGGAGCCAATGATGGTGATATAGACGTTGTAAAGGTCCCCGGGGCCTTTGAGATGCCGCTACTCGCTAAAAAGCTCGCCGAAAAAAAGGTCTACGACGCCATTGTCTGCCTTGGCTGTGTCGTTAGGGGCGCTACGCCTCATTTTGATTATATCGCCTCCGAGGTCTCAAAGGGCATAGCCTCGGCGGCCCTTGATACGGGCACACCGCTCGCTTTTGGCGTAATCACGGCCGATACTCTGGAGCAGGCCATAGAGCGCGCCGGCACAAAGGCAGGCAACAAGGGCAGTGACGCCGCCCTTACGGCCATTGAGATGGCAAACCTCTTACGGGCCGTAAACAAGGTTTGAGGACCATGATAGAGGGGCACAAAAGGTCCTCGCGCCGCAAGGAAAGGGAGAGGGCCCTGCAGACGCTCTACAGATTTGATATCTCCGGAGGGGGAGGGGGAGGGGGAAGAGAAGCCAGGGCTGATACAATGGCCTCGCCCGTGGAGGTAAGAGAGAGCTCCTCCTATGGGCGTATTATCAGCGAGGGCGTCATACGCAACCTTACAGAGATAGACCGGCTTATTGACGGGGCCTCAAAGAACTGGAGCCTCGCGAGGATGGCCGTGGTGGACAGGAATATCCTGAGGATTGCCGTCTACGAACTCCTCTATCATGGGGATGTGCCCTGCAAGGTGGTTATGGACGAGGCCGTTGAGCTTGCCAACCGCTTTGGGGCTGAAAATTCCGGCTCATTCATCAACGGTGTTATAGACAAGGTATATGAAGAGATACTCTCGCGGCGGCGTCCCTCCATGCGGGATGCCGGTCAATAGGGTTTTGTCTGCCGGGGAGTGGGTGAGTTTTTTGAAAAAATTCGGGCAGGGACTCAAATATTGATAATCAGAAAGGAAAAACATCTTGAAAATACCCTTTTTTGATCTCTCACGGCAATACAGGACAATAAAAAAAGAGGTAAGAGCAGAGGCGCTGAAGGTCTGCGATTCAGGCCGCTATATACTCGGCGATAACGTCTCGGCCCTTGAGGCGGAGGTGGCCTCTTACAGCGGCGCGGGCTACGGTGTGGGCGTTGCCTCGGGCACGGACGCCCTGTACCTCAGCCTTCTGGCCTGCGGCGTGGGCCCGGGCGACAGGGTTCTTACAACGCCCTTTACATTTGTTGCTACCGTAAGCGTAATACAGATGCTCGGCGCCACGCCCGTCTTCGCGGACATCGACGCACGAACCTTCAACATGGACCCGGAGGCCGTTACGGCCATCCTCAAGAGGCGCGCAAAGGGCATAAAGGCCATGATACCCGTCCACCTTTACGGCCAGTGCGCTGACATGGCCCCGCTTATGCGTGTGGCCCGCAAATACGGCATCAAGGTAGTGGAAGACGCCGCACAGTCCATAGGGGCCGTGTACGGAAAAAAGAAGGCAGGCTCCATAGGGGACTTCGGGTGTTTTTCTTTTTATCCCACAAAGAACCTCGGCGCAATGGGCGACGGAGGCATGATAACGGTAAGGAGCAAGAGGAGCGCGGAGCTTCTTAAAAAACTCCGTGGTTACGGGGCAAGCGGGCGCTACCTCTATGACGCCATCGGCGTTAACAGCAGGCTTGACGAGATTCAGGCCGCCATACTGCGGGTAAAGCTAAGGTATCTTGAGAAATGGACCGATGAACGCAGGAAAAACGCCTCAATATACAGGAGTCTTTTTCAAAAGGCTGGCCTCGATAATGCAGTGGCCTCGCCTCTCATCCTGCCCGAATGCAGGTCTGTATATAACCAGTTTGTCATCAGCGTAAAAAATAGAGACGCCCTGCGCAGGCACATGGCAGACGACGGCATCGGCACAGAGGTCTATTATCCTCTGGCCATGCACCTTCAGAAGTGTTTCAAGTACCTCGGCTACAAGAGGGGCGACTTTCCGGAATCCGAGAGGGCCTCAAGGACGGTCCTCGCGCTACCTATTTTTCAGGGCCTTAAGAGGGCGGAGCTAAAGCGCATAGTCTCGTCTATCGCTGCCTTTTACGCCTCATGAAAGTAAAAGTCCGGCCCGCCTCATCAGCCCGCATCCTCTATGCGGAGTATATTACAAGGGATTGAGAATATATGAAAAAAAGGGTTCTCGTAACAGGAGGCGCAGGGTTCATCGGCTCTCATCTAAGTGAAAGGCTCCTGCAGAAGGGCTGTATAGTCATCTGTCTGGATAACTTCTTTACAGGGCGTCGGGCCAACATCGCCCACCTTCTTGACAATCATGACTTCGAGCTCATAAGGCATGATATTACGCAACCCATCCTTCTTGAGGTTGACGAGATATATAATCTGGCCTGTCCCGCCTCGCCGGTGCATTATCAGTACAATCCCGTGAAGACCATCAAGACGAGTATCATGGGGGCCCTGCATATGCTGGGCCTTGCCAAACGTGTAAACGCAAGGGTACTGCAGGCCTCCACCTCAGAGGTCTACGGCGACCCCTCGGTGCATCCGCAGACCGAGGACTACTGGGGAAACGTAAATCCAATTGGTCCGCGCGCCTGTTATGACGAGGGCAAGCGCTGTGCCGAGACACTCATGTTCTCATATCACAGGCAGAACAATGTGGATGTCCGGGTGGTGAGGATTTTTAATACCTATGGGCCGAGGATGCTGCCCCATGACGGCCGTGTGGTGAGTAACTTCATCGTTCAGGCATTGAAAGGCGAGGACATTACCATATACGGCAACGGCTCGCAGACAAGGAGCTTCTGCTACGTGGACGACCTTGTGGACGGACTTATCGCCATGATGGATAATAAAGACACAATCGGGCCAATAAACCTTGGAAATCCCCATGAGTTCACCATGATAGAGCTTGCGGAGCTCGTAAAAGAGCTGACAGGGAGCAGTTCAAGCCTTATATGGAAGGAATTGCCCGAGGATGACCCCCAACAGAGGCAGCCTGATATCAGACTTGCCAAAAAGGTCCTTAACTGGGAGCCTTCTCTTCCACTCCGAGAGGGGCTCAAGAGGACAATAGAGTATTTCAGCAAGACGCCGTTCTTGACCTGCGAAAAGTCTTCTTGACATAGGGGCCTTTTTACCGCATAGTGTAATCATAAGTTTAATCATCACGAAGGCCCACCGCATCCTGATACAAACCTCATCTCGAAATTCACATCACGACTAAAGGTTTCTTTACAGATAACCGATAGGACAATAGCGGGGCTTCATCCGCGAGGACTTCTCCCTATAAGGGATTTTTCCGCGGAAGGGGCGGCGCGATTTCAGTAAAGTGATTGATGAGGTGGTGATATGAGGGTATTAATCGTACATCCGCATTTAGCGTCCCCGGTTGGTTCCGCAAGGGTTGTAAAAAACCTCTCAAAGTGCCTCGGACAAAGGGGTATAGATAGCTCTGTACTCACCCTTACGCCCTGCGGTGAGACCGAAGGCCCTGACTGCAAGGGCTCTGACCTCTACTTTCCCGCAAGCTTCGGATATGAGCGCCGGCCCGGCAGCAACGGCGTTGGCGAGGCCATGAGGCTTATTAAAGAGATAAAGTCCCTCGGCGCCATGCTCAAGCGCAAAGCCGAGGACTTTGATGTGGTCAACCTCTATAATTTTCCCTCTACATGGGCCGCCTACGGGCTGAAAAAACCCGTTGTATGGATGTTTAACGAGCCCGGTGATATCAGGGAAAACCTTCGCAAATCACTCCTCATGAGGAGCGTATATGGCCTGGGCGTGAGGATGGACAGGCATATTATCAATAACTATGTGGATACTATCTGCGTGGGCGATGAGTCCAACCGTGAGCGCGTCATGCAGAGGTATGGCAGAGAGCCCCGCCTCATACCCTATGGCATGGATATCGCCGCACATTGCCCGCCGGGGCGCGATGAGGCAAAACGTAAGTATGGTCTGCAGGGCCGTTTTGTCGTGCTTCACCCCGGCATCCTCTCACCCCATAAGAATCAGATGGAGAGCGTAAGGGCCGTTGGGATACTGCGTAAGAAGATTAAGGATATCGTTCTGGTCATTACCGGGCTCTCGCGCGGCAGTTACAAAGATAGCCTCGACGCCTATATAAGGAGCAACAGACTGGAAGGCCACGTTATCTTTACGGGCCATGTGAAAGAGAGTGAGACTCAAAAGCTCTACAGGGCAAGCGATGTTGCCGTATTCCCCGAAAAATCAGAGGGCGGCTGGCTCTATCCCTTTGAGGTCATATCCTCGGGGGCCACTCTCGTGGTCTCAAAGGCCTTTGCCGCGGGAGGTCTTATAGGACGCGAAAGGCTCGGCCTTGTTACAGACGACATGGCCTCTGCCATAGAGTATGTGTTTTTAAACCCATCGAAGAGCAGACTTGCCGCTGAAAAGGCCTTTAGCTGGATGAGCAGAAACTTCGGATGGGATAATTTTGCCGGCAAGATGGTCGATGTCTTTGATAGCGTAATTACTTGAGCCCTCCCGGGGGGCCGCAAAAGGGGCGTAATGGGGCAAGGGGGC
>CAZMKZ010000026.1:0-19944 GCA_964567185.1 uncultured Thermodesulfobacteriota bacterium | reverse complement strand
GGCAAGGGGGCATAAAGGGGGCCGCAAGGGGGGGGAGAGTGGGGTATGAAAGGGGCCAGCCGCAAAGAAAGGGGCCAGCCGCAAAGAGGGGAGACAATACCGCTACGGGCCCGCTATCGCGCTCCATGCGCCCTGCATACATGGACCCTTGACTACATCACACATATTACCTCACTACGCATCGCCTCCTTTCCATGTTGAGGCGTTTTTTTTTTACCATCTAACACCCATCTAACACATATCCCTTTAATTCCACCTTACCACATGGCCGCGTAGTATCGCGGCCTTTCTGTATTTGACGGCCTTGAAAAAATGATATATGATTTAAAAGTAAACCCTAAAAATTCCGGATTTATATTGCAATAAAAAAACATTATGAAGGAGGAGTAATATGCCCGGTAAATTAGACGCCATAGCCGAGTTCAGGGAAGACCACAGAAAGGTTCGCGACGATGTACTTGAGCTTACGGAGGCGCTTAAAAATAAGGATGTAATCAAGGCAAGGGAGATACTCGGCCGCCTCGATGCGCTTACGGGGCCGCACTTCAGGTATGAGGAAGAGACCCTTTATCCTGCCATGAGGGATTTTCTCGGCGAGTATGTGGAGCAGTTGATAAAGGAGCATACGGACATAGTGAACACGGCAAGGGGCTGCGCCGGGCTTCTGTGCAAGGACGAGCTTACCGACGAGGAGGCCGATGAGGCCGGCAAGGCGGCGAAGGCCCTTCTTATCCACGTGAGCAACTGCGACGGCCTTGCCATTCTTTCGGAGCGTTTCAGCCCCGAGGAGCTTGGAGAGCTTGGAGACAAGTTCTGGGAGTCACGGCAAAAAAACATCTCACTCCTTGAGTGGGCCGATAAGATAAGGTCCGTCTGACCATGAGCAAAGACAGGGAAACATACAGCTTGTGCATCTTTCTTCATTCGGGCTCATATGACAGGGTCTATCACGCCATGTCCATCACTAACGTCGTGCTCGCCACAGGCGGGCAGGTGCGGATTTTTTTCAGCTACGGGGCATTGAAGCGGCTTGTGAAAGGCAATACGGACAAGGTGGAAATTCCGGGAGAACCGGCGCCCTTTAAAGAGGAAATACAGAAAAACCTCGACAGGGGCACCTTTGACAGCATCAGCGAGATGCTTGTAACGGCAAAGAGGTTCGGAGACATCAAGTTCTATGCCTGCACCGCAAGCATGGCCGTGCTTAACATCGCCCGCGATGAGCTTCTGGATGTAGTGGACGCGAGCATGGGGCTTGTGGCCTTCATGGAGCTTGTTAAGAGTTCTAACCATACCCTTTATATCTGAACCTTCAGGTAAGCGGTTTTTGCGGCCAGAGGCCGCAAAAACCATCCCAATGTAGTAATTTTCTTCAGGAAGCTGACAATCATCCGGTCCGCGCCATGTTAAAGACCAAATCCATCTACGACCCCATCGATGAAGAAGACGGCCTTAGGATGCTCGTTACGCGCTACTGGCCAAGGGGTGTAAAAAAGGAGAGGTCTGACCTCTGGTTTCGTGACCTCGGGCCTGCCCCCGTGCTTATAAGGGCATGGAAGTCCGGCCAGGTTACGTGGAATGAGTTTGTCGGTCTCTACATGGACGAGTTCAGCTCCAACGATAAAAGAGAGGCCTTTTACAGGGCGGCCTCCATGATAAAGGGCGCAGAGGGTGATGCTCCGGGCCGGGCCGGTTCGACAGTGACCCTGCTCTGTACTTGCAGGGACGCCGCGTTTTGCCACAGGCGCCTCCTTAAAGATATGCTCGAAAGACAAAAAGAGTTGTAACCCTATCCCGTGATTTTTCGCCCTTGATTGTGAAAATGACATCACCAAAACTCCCTCTCCGAAAAGAGAACACCACCCACCCTCCGCACCTCCATAAAAAAAACAGGACCGGAAAACCCCGTGATTAGAGTAGAATTAAGCCATGATATTCTCTGGACAAAATATCACGCAGGGGATATTTTACTCTTACATTCAGGGCAGTGGGCGTTCCCTTTGGAGACAGGTCAGGCATTAACTTCGAGGTCAGGCAATGGTTAATACGGTAGAGAGGGTTTCACTTATAATAGGCACTGCCGGGCATATCGACCACGGCAAGACCTCCCTCATAAAGGCCCTTACCTCTATTGATACGGACAGGCTCAAGGAGGAAAAAAGGCGCGGCCTCACCATAGACCTTGGTTTCGCATATATTGATTTTAAGGATAAGGGCCAAGTCTACAGGGCCGCTATCGTCGATGTGCCGGGTCATGAGCGCTTTATTAAAAATATGCTAACAGGGGCCACGGGCATGGACCTTGTGCTCTTTACCGTGGCCGCGGACGACGGCATAATGCCGCAGACCATTGAGCACCTTGAGATAATAAGGCTCCTTGAAATTAAAAATGTCTTTTTTATAATAACAAAGTGCGACCTTGTCGATATAAAGGCCGTTACCGCCGTTGAAGAGGAGATAAAGGGTCTTTTAAAGGCCTCTCCCTTTGCGGGGGCGCCTGTTTTCAGGGTCTCCGTAAAGACGGGAGAGGGCCTGCCCGCTCTTACCGGGGCCCTTGCCGAAAAGGTTCTCTCCATAAAACACGGAGCCGGGAGGGGGCGGAGGGGGCGCGAGGCGCAAAGGTACTTTCGTATGCCCGTTGACAGGTCATTCACCATCAAGGGTTTCGGTACGGTAGTTACGGGCACGGTGGCAGGCGGGTCTCTAAAAAAGGGCGGGACCATTATCGCATATCCATCGGGGGAGAGCGTCAAGGTCCGGGGCCTGCAGTCAATGCATCTCTTTGTGCCGGAAGTCTCAGCCGGGGAGAGGGCCGCCGTAAACATATCAGGCATATCAAAGGGTGAAATCAAGAGAGGCTCCTGCCTCATGGCAATAGAGCTTGCCCCCTTTATCTCCATGAGCCCTGTTGTGGATTGCCTGTTTGAGTTCATTGAGAGTAAAGACTCCGCTAAAAAATCAAAATGCGATATAAGGGACAGGGGTCTTGTAAAGGTGCATCATCACACGGGCGAGGCCCTCGCGCGCATAAGGTTTAGCGGAAAAAAGACGGTAAGGCCCTTTGAGCCGGTCATTGGACGGCTCTTTTTAAAAAGGCCCCTGCCCATGATGCGGGGCGACCGCTTTATCCTCCGCGATTCTTCCGCGAATACTACCGTTGGCGGAGGCAGGGTTGTTTTTTCCTATCCTTCAAGGGAGCCTGTGCCCCGCTTTAATCGCCTTGCCTCCTGCCATGAGACAGGTGAGGGGGGTGTGGGGTGTGTGGGCACGGCTATCTCCATGCTTTTGGGCCCGGCCCGGCCCGGCATTGATTTGAAGACCCTCTTCCTTCTCCTTAACGTGAGGGAGGATAATCTTCAGTCCTGTATCATGGATAAGGGCCTGCTCAATGAAAAGGCTTTTTATATCACATCAGGATACCTTGTGAGCCATTATGAGGCAGAGGCGGTTAAGAAGACCCTGAAGGCCCTTCTTGGACGCTATCATGAGGCGCATCCCCTTGAGGACGGCCCTACCGCCGAAGACCTTGCGGGCCTGTACGCAGCAAGCCGTAAGGAGCGGTACGCCGGGGGCATGAGGCCCCTTTACAGGGCTCTGGCAGAGGAGTTGGCGGCTGGCGGCGAGGTTGAAGTCCGGGGTACAAGACTATGCCTGAAAGGGCACAGCCCCGGCCTCAGCAAAAGGGAGTCCGCAATTGAGGGTAAGATTAAAGAGGTCCTTCATGCGCGCGGCCTGAGCCTTACAAAAAAAGAGGAGTTTTTCCCCTTTGCCCCTTCAATAAAGGAGATAGATGTGGTTATCTCCTATATGAAGAAGAGAGGGGGCCTCATAGCCCTCAAGCAGGGGGCCTTTATAGGGGAGGAGGCACTTGCGAAGGCGAGAGAGGCCTGCTTTGAATACATCCGCGCCAACAATGGCATTACGGCGGGCCAATGCCGTGATATACTTGGATGCGGCAGAAAACTCGCCATCATGATATTGGAGTATTTTGACATGCAGGGCCTTACCATGCGCAGGGGAGACCTGCGGACCCTGCGTTAACATGTACAGAGGAGCGTGTGATGTTCAAGAGCGGCAAGGAGATAAAACTGACAAACTATGCGAGCTGCGCCGGTTGAGCCGCCAAAATCGGCAAGGATGCCCTGGCGCAGGTCCTGCGTCAGCTACCGCGAGTTACGGATAAAGACCTCCTCGTTGGCTTTAATACCGCCGATGACGCCGGGGTCTACAAGATTTCCGAGGATATGGCCATTATCACTACGCTCGATTTTTTTCCGCCCATAGTGGACGACCCCTATACCTTCGGCCAGATTGCCGCGGCAAACTCATTAAGCGATGTATACGCCATGGGGGGCACGCCGAGGCTCGCCATGAATATAGTGGGCTTTCCAAAGGCCCTTGATATGTCCATCCTCGGTGAAATCCTGCGTGGAGGCATGGACAAGATGAGCGAGGCCGGTGTCCTTGCCGTGGGCGGCCATTCCGTGGAGGATAGCGAGGTAAAGTACGGCCTCTCGGTGACGGGTTTTGTCCATCCCGGCAAGGTTCTTACCAACGCAGGCGCCCGTCCGGGAGACAGGCTTATACTTACAAAGCCCATAGGCGTGGGTATTATTACCAGCGCCCTCAAGGCCGGAAAGATGAGCCTCTCCGAGGCCGGGCCTGCCATCAACTCCATGACAACCCTTAATAAACCCGCCCTTGATGCCATGAGAGAGGCGGACGTGGGCGGGTGTACCGATATTACGGGTTACGGCCTTCTCGGCCATGCCATGGAGATGTGCGAGGCCTCAAATGTAAACTTTGTCATAGATTCACAGGCCGTGCGGATATTCCCGCGGACCCTTGACTTTGTGAAGAAAAGGTCTCTTCGTCCAAAGACCATCGCCTCAAGCAGGGAGGCCCTTATTAAAGACCTCCGACTCTCTCCCGGCCTTGGCAAGGAGTTGGAGCTTGTGCTCTTCGACCCCCAGACATCGGGGGGGCTTCTTATATCGGTGGCGGAGGCAGACGCCGCGGCCCTCCTTGAAGGACTGAGGGCAAAGGGGCTTGACGCGACGATTATGGGCTCTGTGACGGCGCGCGAAGAGGGCTGGAAAATTGCGGTAAAGGCGTAAGTCGCGCTTTCTTTTAGGGAAAGTCTGATTAATTCAGACTTTCCGGCAACTGTAAGTTGTTGAAAATGTGAGGGAAAGAAAAACCGCGCTTTTGCTTTCCCGTCTCTGAATAATTCAGGGACGAATTATTCAGAGGTTCCTTAGAAAAAGAAAGCGGGACAAAGAAGACCGACCGGTGATGGGGCTTATGATTATTAACGGCCCCCCTGCTACATGAGCCAGAAGAGTATGAGCGGCACGGTAAGGGCGCTCAGCAGGGTGCTCAGGGCCACGGACGATGATACAAAGTCCGTATTGAGGTTGTAACGCTGGCTGATTATGAAGTTTATCACAGCCGAGGGCATGCTTGAGGAGAGGATTATAACCTTGCCCGTAATGCCTCCGATGTTGAAGATGCTTATTATGACATAGGCCGCCAAAAAACCTCCGCCTATCCTGATAACAGAGCTCGCCAGCGTTGCCCCGGGACTGGAAATTTTAGTGGAATAAAGCCTGTAGCCAAGGCTTAACTGCATGAGAGGTATGGTGGCCGCGCCGAGCATGTCTATGGTGGTTAGTATGGGGCCGGGTATGGCTGTATGGCTGGCATTCAGGGCTATGGCGGCTATTGCGGCGTATATGAGGGGAAGCCTCAGGACTTCCCGGACGCCGCCTCTGCCTCGCGCGATGTATATGCCCACCGTATAGACGAGTATGCTCATCGTCACATAGTAGAGCACCGCCACAGTTAGCCCATCTGCGCCAAAGGCAAGCAGGGCCAGCGGAAGCCCCATATTGCCCGTGTTCATGAACATGGTGGGCAGGTAAAA
This sequence comes from uncultured Thermodesulfobacteriota bacterium, assembly GCA_964567185.1. Lineage (GTDB taxonomy): Bacteria > Desulfobacterota > GWC2-55-46 > GWC2-55-46 > JADFVP01 > JAJRZX01. The sequence continues at coordinate 14,018 of CAZMKZ010000026.1, read as the reverse complement.
ACCCCGGAGCCCCTTCTTTCCAGTAATCAGGAGGTAGACAAAGGCTAAAAGGCCCGTTGTCAGCACCACGGCGCAGGCCGATAGGGCCACGGTGAGGACAAGCTCCGTGTGCAGGGCCTTTCGTGAGAGAGAGGATATTACAAGGGCCGGGATGGTGATGTAAAGGAGGAGATCAACGATAGGGGCAAGGTCTATCTTCTTGAGATTCGCGAATAGATAGCCCGTGGCTATTATCGCGAATACAGGGAAGGCCACCTCCATGGTCTTTATGATAACGGGCATGGTCTTACCGCTACTTCTCTATCTCAATGAGCGTCTCGTCGGGATTAACACTGTCTCCTATCTTTACGAGAATCTTTTTGACGACCCCGGCTATGGGGGTATGGACCTTGTTCTCCATCTTCATGGCCTCAACCGTAAGGACAACGTCGCCCTCTTCAACGGTATCGCCTTCGGCTACCTTGATGGATGTCACCTTGCCGGGTATGGGCGTGGTAACGTCTCCCTCGGCCCTGGCCTTTGGCCTGTACGATTCGGACATGGAGGGGGTCTCCACCTCACCGGCCATGGTGGGTATGATCTCGCTGAGGGTCTCTATCATGACCTCTTCGAGGCGGTTATCTATCATTACGAAGAAGGGGCGCTTGCCCTCTACCTTGTGACCGCTGCCGGCTATCTTGACCTTGTATGACTCGCCATGGACCGTTGCGATGAACTCGGTTGGGGCAAAGTGGGGCATAGGGGCCTCTGGAAGGGCCTCTTCCGGCGTTTCAAGGGGTTCGGGCTCAAGGGAGCCCTCTTCTCTTTCTTCGAGAAACTCCATGGCCACAATGGGAAAGAGGACATAGCTGAGGACGTCTTCTATGGAGTGGGCCTTGCCGTCTATCTCTCTCGTCATCCTGTCGAGTTCGGGTTCAAGCAGGTCGGCGGGTCTGCAGTCTATGGGTTTTTCATCGCCTATGGCAAGCCTTCTCGCCTCTTCGTCAACTGGTCCCGGAGGCGTTCCGTAGAGGTTTCTGAAGTAATTTCTCGTCTCACTGGTAATGACCTTGTATCTCTCGCCCGTAAGGACGTTGAGAGTGGCCTGCGTACCCACGACCTGGCTCGATGGCGTAACAAGGGGAGGGTAGCCCATCTCTTTTCTTACCCGCGGTATCTCGGCGAGGACCTCACCCATCCTGTCAATGGCGCTCTGCTCCTTTAACTGGTGGGCAAGGTTGCTCATCATGCCGCCGGGTATCTGCGAGATGAGTATCTTAGTGTTTATGACCGTGTGCTCGGACTCAAAGCGCCCGTATTTTTTTCTTATATCCCTGAAACGCTCTGATATCTCAGAGATAAGCGAGAGGTCCAGTCCCGTATCAAAGGGGGTCCCCTCCAGGGCCGCGATAAGGCTCTCCGTAGGCGGCTGTGATGTGCCCGAGGCCAGGCTCGAAAGGGCCGTGTCTATTATCCCGGCCCCGGCCTCTACGCCCTTCAGGTAGCTCATGGAGGCAAGGCCGCAGGAGTCGTGGGAATGCATATGTATGGGCAGGTCCACGCGCTCCCTTAAGAGGCTGATAAGGTTAAAGGCGGCCTCAGGCGTAAGGAGTCCGGCCATGTCCTTGAGGCATATGGTATCGGCCCCCATGTTTGCGAGTTTTTCGGCCATGTCCGCGAAGGTCTCGTTTGTATGAACAGGGCTCGTGGTGTAGCAGATGGCCGCCTCTACTATACCCCCGGCCTCCTTTGCCGCGCGTATGGAGGTGGTGAGGTTTCTTGTGTCGTTAAGGGCGTCGAATATCCTGAAGACGTCCACGCCGTTCTTTACGGCCCTTTTTATGAATTTTTTTACCACGTCGTCGGCGTAGTGCCTGTACCCCACGAGGTTCTGCCCCCGCAGAAGCATCTGCAACCGCGTATTGGGGATGGCCTTTCTGAGGGACCTCAGCCTCTCCCATGGGTCTTCTTTCAGATACCTCAGGCAGGTATCAAAGGTGGCCCCGCCCCAGACCTCAAGGCTCCAGTACCCGACCCTGTCAAGCTCGCTCGCCATCTCCAGCATATCCGATGTCCTCATCCTTGTGGCAAGGAGCGACTGGTGCGCGTCGCGCAGAACCGTCTCCGTTATGCCCGTCCCTGTGGGGGAGATGAGGGCCGCTTTTTCATTTTTTTCCGAAGTTCTCTCTTTCAATGGTTCCCCTTTCATAATCCTTGTCCAGCGCCTCTCATTTACAGCCCGTGGTGCGCGGCTATGGCGGCGGCCACGGCGGCCACTATGTCCGAGGGTTCTCCGTACTCGCGGTATTCCATGAGGTCCGGTTTTCTCTGTATATATCCCGTGTCGAAGTTACCCTTAATGAAATCAGGGTCTTTCATGATATTCCTAAGAAATGGTATCGTTGTTTTTACGCCTCTAATGACGAACTCATCAAGAGAACGTTCCATGCGCTTCAAGGTCTCACCCCACGTCGAGCCGCGCACAATGAGCTTCACTACGAGCGAGTCATAGGTGCCGGGGATTACGTAGTCCTTGTATATGGAGCCGTCAATCCTCACCCCTATGCCCCCGGGCGAGTAGTAGGCCGTTACCCTGCCGAAACTTGGCATGAAGCCGTTCTTCGGATCCTCGGAGCATATTCTGCACTCCATGGCAAAGCCGTTTATCCTTACATCCTTCTGTTCGATGCCAAGGGGCATTCCCGCCGCTATCTCAAGCTGTTTTTTTACAAGGTCGAGCCCCGTGGTCTCTTCCGTGATGGGGTGCTCCACCTGAAGTCTTGTGTTCATCTCAAGAAAGTAGAATTCTTTATTCTTATCGACAAGAAACTCCACTGTCCCGGCGTTGGTGTAGTCAGAGGCCCTTGCGGCCCTTATGGCCGCCTCTCCCATCTTCGCCCTCAAATCTTCGTCAAGTATAAGCGACGGACATATCTCTATAAGTTTTTGATGCCGTCTCTGTATGGAGCAGTCCCTCTCTCCGAGGTGGATGACCTTGCCGAAGTTGTCGGCGAGTATCTGAAACTCGATGTGGTGCGGCTGCTCGATGAATTTTTCAAGAAAGACCTTGCTTAGCCCAAAGGCGGCCTCGGCCTCCTTTGTGGATGTCTCGAAGGCCTCGCGTACCTCGGAGGCGTCATTTGCCACACGCAGGCCCCGTCCGCCGCCGCCGCCCGATGCCTTTACCATCACGGGGTAGCCTATATCATCGGCGAGACGCACGGCTTCGTCGGCGTCTTTTACCGCATGGTCCGTGCCGGGAAGAACGGGCACGCCGGCCTTCTTCATGAGCTCACGGGCGCAGATTTTATCGCCAAGGTCGCGTATGGTCTTGCTGTTGGGGCCTATGAAGGTGATGCCCTCTTTTTCACAGAGCAGCGGCAGGCTGGGGTTTTCCGAGAGAAAACCATAGCCCGGGTGTATGGCCTCTGCGCCTACCCTCAGGGCAAGGTCCACGAGGCGGTGTATGTTCAGGTAGCCCTCTATGGGGCCTGGGCCCACAAGGTAGGCCTCATCGGCCTTTTTTACGTAGAGCGCCGTCGTGTCGTTCTCCGAGTATATGGCCACCGTGGCTATGCCGAGTTCCTTGCAGGCGCGTATGACGCGTGAGGCTATCTCGCCCCTGTTTGCCACCAGTACTTTTTTAAACATATCTTTTTATCCGGGTCCTCTTGTTTATGCGTTTCAGCGTGAGACTCTCACGGCTTGAGATGCCTCGCTTTATTAGCCTTATGCGCTTGCGGTCTGCTTCTCTATAAAGGCAAGGGCCGAATTGAGCCGTTGCAGGGTTATATCCGGGCCCAGGGCCTCTATGGTCTCGTATATGCCCGGCGATACCCTGCCCCCGGTGAGGGCCACACGCACGGGTTGGGCGACCTTGCCGAGTTTCAGCCCCGTGCTATCGACTATTTCCGTGAAGATGCTCTCGATATTTTCCTCACTGAACTCTGTAAGCCCGCCAAGGTCCTTGATGAGTTTTTTGAATATGGCGGCCTTTTCAGGGGTGAGGAATTTGCGGGCCGCCTTTTCCTCGTACTCTATCTTATCCCTGAAGTAGAAGAGGGCTCCGGCGGCCATCTCCTCCATGGTTGTGCTCCTGCTCTGAAGGGTCTTTATGATTTTTATTACCCTCTCATCTCCCGAGGCGTCAAAGCCCTGTCGCTTTAAGTGGTAGAGAAATATCTCAAGCAGGTCTTTTGCCGGCGTTGCCTGAATATAGTGCTGGTTGAGCCAGAGGAGTTTTTTGCTGTTGAAGACGCCCGAGGATTTACCCACGGCTTCGAGGGTGAATTTTTTCTTTAATTCCATAAGGGTGAATATCTCCTCGTCGCCGCAGGACCAGCCGAGACGGGCGAGGTAATTCACAAGGGCCGCGGGAAGTATGCCCATTTCTTTGTAGGCCATTACGGACGTGGCGCCGTGGCGTTTACTGAGGCGCGTCCTGTCCTCGCCAAGTATCATGGGCAGATGCGCGAACCCGGGGACCTCGTACCCGAGGGCCCTGTAAAGCAGTATCTGTTTGGGGGTGTTGTTTATGTGGTCGTCGCCGCGTATGACCTCTGTTATGCCCATCTCTGCATCGTCTATGACCACGCAGAGGTTGTACGTGGGTGTGCCGTCGCTTCTGAGGATTACAAGGTCCTCGATGGCGGAGTTATCAAAGGTTATCTCGCCCTTTACGGCGTCCTTGAATGAGGTTTTTCCCTCGGGGACGCGGAACCTTACGGCAAAGGGCGTATCAGGCCTCAATATGCTGGTCCTGCACCGTCCGTCGTACATGGGGGGCCGTCCTGCTTTAAGCGCCTCGGACCTCCTCTTTTCAAGCTCGTCCGCCGTGCAGTAGCAGCGGTAGGCAAGGCCCTTTTCGAGGAGTTGCTCCGCGCGCTCTTTGTAGAGGCTGAAGCGCTCGCTCTGGTAGTAGGGACCTTCGTCCCAGTCAAGACCGAGCCAGCGCATGCCCTCAAGTATGGCCCTGTTGGATTCTTCGGTGCTGCGCTCCACGTCGGAGTCCTCGACGCGCAGGATAAAGGTCCCGTTATTGTGTCTCGCGTAAAGCCAGTTAAAGAGCGCCGTCCTTGCCCCGCCGATGTGAAGATGGCCCGTGGGGCTTGGCGCAAAACGTGTCCGTACTTTCACTCTGAATGTCCTTTAGCCCCATGAGGGGTTTTTAACAGGCCCCTTGCGGAGCACTGTTGTGCGTATTGGTTGCCTAAAAGCAGCCCTCTTATTGCCCACTGAAACCCAATGCCCCCCGTACCCCCCCCCTAATTGATGGTGAAGCCCGCGTAGCCGACTACGTGCTCCATGTCTCCGCTTGTAGCCCCGGAGGTTGCGTATTCCACAAGGGTTGCCTCGCTTGCCCCGAGCCTTTTCATGGCCACGAGGGCAATGGCCGCGGGAAAGACACCGCACATGGTGATGTTCTTTCTTGCCGTTACATCAAGAAGCCCTTCGGCGTCGAGGGCCAGGACCTTTTCAATGGCCTCACTGTCCTTTTTTCTGGTTATGTCTTCAGACTCGTAGTGGTTCATGTCCGAGCTTACTGCCACAAGGACCTTTCCATCGTATGCTGACAAGACCTTTGCAAGGGCCTCTCCCATCTCAAGGGCGTCTTCAAAGCGAGTGCCCATGAGCGTTACGGGCACTATCCTTATGCCGCTATTTCGATAATAGAGAAAGGGCAGTTGCACCTCAAGTGAGTGTTCGGCAAGATGTGCCTCGTTGTCGGCCGTAAAGAGTGGCGAAGATGAGACGACAGCCTCTGCCAGGTCCTCGTCTATGGCCACCCGGCCCGTGGGTATCTCCCAGATGCCGCTCGTCATTACAGCGGCGGGGGCGCCCATACCCGTGTGGTTGGGGCCAAGGAGGACGACGATATCGGGTACCTCTATTCCCGCGTATACGGCCCCGGCAACAACGCCCGAATATATATAACCGGCGTGAGGGCAGATACAGGCCTTTACGCTCTTTTTTTCGCGCTCAATGCAAAACCCCCGTACCATCTCTTCGAGGGCCCGGGCCTCTCCGGGATAAAACCTGCCGGCAACAGCGGCTCTTCTTATGAGGGAATTACCCATATATCTCCAATGGCCTTCTCTCCGCGGCCCCCGAAAAAGGGGAAAATCAGGTAAGAAAGGGGATGACGGGATTAAGGCCCAAAATGTAAAGCGGCAGACCTGATAGTATCAAATGACAGTATGGTTGTAAAGGCGTAAGGAGAGGTGCTAAACCCTTTTATCATTTATCTCTTGGTGGCCTCCCGTAAGGGAATGTGGTATGGTTATGTCGATATATCAGAGCTTTGGAGGCCAGAGACATGAAGAAGGATTTACTCGTGTTCGACCTTGACGGCACGCTTATAGATTCGTCGGGAGACATCGCCCATGCCGCCAACAGGACCCTTGAGTCTTTTGGCAAAACCCCTATGGCAAGGGCGGCCATTAAGGATAACATAGGCTGGGGGGTCAATATGCTCCTTGAGAGGCTCATGCCCGGCATTGAGGATAGGGAGCTGGAGAGGGCGAGGGCCGCGTTTCTCGCCTTTTACGGTGAGCGCCTTATGGAAGAGACCCGTCTTTACCCCGGAGTTCTGGACACGCTTTTATACTTCAGGAAAAGGGGCAAAAAACTTGCCATTCTCACCAATAAGCCCGAGGCCCTGAGCAGAAGGATAATAAAGGAGTTTTCATTAAGCGATGTTTTTATCAATATCATCGGAGGAGATACCTTTACCCAAAGAAAACCCGACCCCGCCCCGCTCATAAGCATCATGGAGCAGGCCGGTACGGCTCCGGAGAATACCGTTTTTGTCGGCGACAGCCCTATTGATTGCGAGACCGGCGCAAGGGCGGGTGTATTCACCGTGGGGGTATCTTACGGCTTCAGACCCGTAAAAGAGCTGAAAGACGCTTGCTGCGATATGATTATCAGCGAAATCACCGTTCTTGGAGAGATTTTATCTTAATATTGTGAAGCAGAAGTTTCTTTAAGAGACTTTTTTGTGATAAACTTAAAGAGTAGCGTAAATGTTCTTCGTAGTAGCGGGGTACTATAATTGAAGAGTCAGACTAAGGAGTTTCTCGCCGAGGCAGAGGAGATACTCGGCGCCATGGACGGCGATATCATGCGTCTGGCCAGAGGTGTAAGCTCTGACGTAGTCGACCATACTGTCCTTAACAGAATATTCCGCTCAGTCCATACCTTGAAGGGCCTCTCAAGCATATTCGAGTTCAACGATATCACAGAGCTCAGCCATGCCCTTGAAGACAAGCTCGATATGCTGAGGCTCGGCCGTATTGTCCTCGACGATAACTGCCTTACGGCCATAACCATGGCGCGCGGGCTTCTCTCAAGGATTGTGAGCGAGCGGGCTGACACCGGCTTCAGTGATGAGGTGCGCGCCCTTGTCTCCACACTAAAGAAGAACAGTGAGCGCAAGGTATCCTCTGCGGAGACCTTTCTTGAAGAGGATATATTATCATCACTTACGGAATACGAGAGCTTCAGGTTAAGGGATAATATCAAGGCCGGAAAGAGGCTCTTCATGGTGTGCGCCTCTTTTGATACAAGCTCCTTTGACAAGGGGCACAGCGCCTTTACCGGGGCCTTTTCCAATGTGGCCGAGATAATAGCCACACTTCCGGCAAGTGGAAATTGCAGCGGTGAACTCGCCTGTGAGACGCTTATCGCCACATCAGAGCCCCCTGAAGAAATTGAGCGCAGGCTTTGCGGTTTTAGCGGGGTAACGCTGCGGGAGCTTGGCGGCAGGCCCGCCGATGACCCCGCCGAGGCCGGTTCCGGTATATCTACGGCGGCGCGAAGCGCCTCCCAGGTACAGAGCATGCGCAGGAACGCGCGGACCATAAGGGTGGATGTCGATAAGATAGAGAGTCTTATGAGTTCTGTCGATGAACTCTCCGGGCTAAAGGAGGCATTCCGCCGGTTAATGGATGGCATGGGGAAAGAGATGGCTAATGCCAGGTTCTACGGCGAGATGGAGCCCTTTGTGGTCAGGCTTGAGGACTCCTTTGAACGGATGAGAGACTGCGTACTCGCCGTAAAGATGGTCCGTGTGGGTCGTCTCTTCAAGAGGTTCGAGCCTTACATCGAGAGGCTTGCCCATGAGCGTGGTAAAGAGGTTTATATAACGACATACGGCGACGATACAGAGCTTGACATGACGATTATCGAGGAGATTGCCGACCCGCTCATGCATATAATAAGAAACGTCATGGACCACGCTATCGAGTCACCTTCAAAGAGGGCCGCCTGCGGAAAATCAAGGGCAGGGGCCATTACCCTGAGTGCCTATTATGAGGGCGATAAGGTGGTTATAGAGGTCAAGGACGACGGGAGCGGCATTGACCCGGACCTTGTATGCGCCAGGGCCGTTAGCAAGGGTTTCATAGACGGAGCGGAGGCAAGCGCTCTGCAGAGGCGTGAAAAACTTAATCTCATATTCATGCCCGGTTTTACCACCTCGGACGAGATAAGCCTTACATCGGGCCGCGGCGTCGGCCTTGATGTGGTAAAGGAGAATATAGCACTTCTGAACGGCATTGTAGAGATAGAGACCGTCTGCGGCAAGGGAACGAGGTTTATCCTTACCATACCGGTGACGCAGGTGATGAAAGGGCTCCTTATGTGTGAAGAGGGGGGCAACACCTTCGCCCTCTCCGGCGCCCGCGTTCTGGAGATAGTGGAGTTAAGGGACGGCGCCTCCATAAGTGACGGTTTTCTTACTATCGACAATATAAAGACGTGGGCCATAAGACCATCGGATTTTTTTCATTCCAAGACCACTTGCGCCAAAGGCACGTGCTACGCCATAGTAACGAGCGTTGGCTCCGCGAGGCTCTGCTTCGTGGTGGACAGGGTCTTGAGAGAGTCCAATATGATAATAAGACCACTGCCCTTTGAACATAAGATAAGCGGCATTCTCGGCCTCTCCGAGGCCGTTGATAACGAGGCGGTGCTTGTACTTGATATCGCCGGAATTTTGGAGCTCTTGTCCTCTGACGACAAAGACCCTTCCCTCTCCAAGCGCATAGTTTAGCCCTTGAATCGGCCCCTCTTATGTGTAAATATAGACATTCAGCGTTGCCATTGGGGCGGCGATGAGTAGCGGTTTTCGCTCATTACGGAGTTTAACGCTTTTGGTGACAGATAATATGAAGACAATACCTTCAAGGACCCGTCCTTCTGGTGCGGGGTCCTTGTTCCGCTGGCCTGGGCTTACCTTTGCCATGACGCTATTTACCCTTTTTGTGCTTTCCGGCTGTGCCACCCAGAAGGGCGCGGTGAAGAGTTACAGAAATGCCGGGGAAATGTATAATGACGGGGTCAAGATGTATCATGCCCTCCACTATGAGGACGCGGAGACCATATTCAGCGATCTCATGGAGCGTTATCCCCTCAGCACTTATGCCCTTGACGGCGAGATACTGCTTGCCGATGTCCTTTACGCCGACGAGAAGTATGAGGAGGCGCGTGTCTACTACACGGATTTTGTGGCCCTTCATCCCTCGCACTCAAAGGCATCATACGCCCTATTTCAGAAGGGCATGTGCTTTTTCCGCGACGTTCTCTCCGCCGACAGGGACCAGACCAATACGAGAAAGGCGATTATCGCCTTTGAGGACCTTTCGAAAAACTTCCCGGACTCTTCCTATAATGACAAGGCCGTGGAGCTCATAGCCTTTCTCAGAAAGCGTCTTGCCGAGAGGGAACTTTATGTGGGCAGGTTCTATATCAAGAAGAAAAAATACAAGGGCGCTCTGGCAAGGTTCAAGGTCATACTCAAGGAATATCCACACTCCGGAGTTGTTGATGAAGCCCTTTATTACATCGTAAAATCATATGTCAAGCTCGGCGAGGCAGAGCTTGCCAAAGACGTCCTGACAACAATGCAGTCAGACTATCCCTCAAGCTCCTATACGAAGGACGCGCGGAAAATAGTGGGCGGCTAACCGGGGTTTTCAATACAGGTCTGTTTCGAGCTTTTATGATGTGATGTGTTACTTTGCGTTTTACCCATCCCGGACGGACCGGGGGGGCTAAAATGCTTTTTTTTGCCTGCTTTTTTTTTCTAAAAGAAAGTAAGAGAGGAGTTGTTCAGATAATTTCTGATAATATCAGGGCGTAAGGTCTTTAACCGTATCAAAGGCCTGTTCCAGGGCCTCGTCAATTTTCTTGCCTTCCGGTCCTCCGGCCTGAGCGAGCTCTGCGCGTCCGCCGCCCCTGCCGCCTATGATGGGGGCAAGCCTCTTGATTATCTCTCCGGCATTGTATGTATCCGTAAGGTCGCGGGTAACGGCTGTAAGGAGCACGGCCTTGGCCCCTGATGAGGCGCCGATGACGACGATGCCCGAGCCAAGTTTGCTCCTCAGGCCGTCGGCCATCTCACGGAGCAGGCCGGAGTCCGTCTCTTCGGATTTTACGGCCAGGACCTTTACTCCGCTTATCTCCCGCACCCCTTCCATGATATCGCCTGTTTTTGATGCCACGGCCTTCTTTTTAAGGGCCTCAATCTCTTTTTCCATCTCGCGCTGGCGCGTGAGCATGGTTTTTATTTTTTCCACAACCTGCGGCCTTGATACCTTGAGGGTCCTTGCGGCCTCTCGTAATACGGTCTCCTCGTCAAGGACCGCCTCAACGGCGCTCGTGCCGGTTACGGCCTCGATGCGCCTTATGCCCGAGGCCACGGAGCTCTCGGCAGTGAGCTTTATAAGGCCGATGTCGCCGGTCCTCTTTACATGGGTGCCTCCGCAGAGCTCTTTACTTACGCCGGGGACATTGACCATGCGCACCTCGGCGCCGTATTTATCATCAAAAAAGGCCAGCGCGCCTTTTTTTACGGCATCATCATAGGCCATGACCTCTGTCGTTACAGGGATATTTTTTATCACCGCCTCGTTGGCCTTTTTTTCAATGGCCTTAATCTCATCATAGGTGAGGGCGGAAAAATGGCTGAAGTCGAAGCGGAAGCCATGGGGGGTGACAAGGGAGCCGGACTGGCGCACGTGTTCGCCGATAAGCCCGCGCAGCGCCGCGTGTACGATGTGCGTGGCCGTATGATTACGGCGGATGGCGGCCCTGCGCTTTACGTCGGGCATGAGCTCCACGCTATCGTCAACCTTCAGCACCCCTTTTTTTATAACGCAATGATGGACGATGATATTGGGGAGGGGCTTTGTGGTGTTTTCAACGGTTATCTCAAGGCCATCGGCCTTTATAAGTCCTGTGTCGCCCACCTGACCGCCCGATTCTCCATAAAATGGCGTCTCTTCCGTAATAATCTCCACTTTTTCGTTGGCAGAGGCCGAGTCCACGTTTTCATTATCCTTGATTATGGCCAGAACCCTTGATGATGATACATCAGAGGCATAACCTGTAAAGGCGGTCTTCATGCCTCCTTTTGCAAGGGACCTGTACAGATCCCCTCCCTCTGCGTTTCCGCCTTTGCGCGCAAGGCGCGCCTTTTTTCTCTGCTCTGCCATGGAGGTATTAAAACCCTCCTCGTCTACCGTAAAACCGTCTTTTCTGACGATATCGGCAGTAAGGTCCACGGGAAAGCCATAGGTGTCGTAGAGCTTGAAGGCAAAGGCACCGGGTATGAGGGCGGCCTTTTTGTTTTTCAAGGCGGCCACCTCGGCCTCAAGTATCTCAAGGCCTCTTTCAAGGGTTTGCAGAAAATTCTCCTCCTCGGCCCTTGCGGCGCGCTGAATAAGCGCCTCGTTTTCTTTAATCTCCGGGTATACGGGGCTCATTATTTCGATGACAGTGGAGATGACAGGCCCGAGAAATGGTTCATGGAGACCGAGAAAGCGTCCGTGACGCACTGCGCGCCTTATTATGCGGCGAAGCACGTAATTTCTCCCCGTATTTCCCGGGGTAACGCCCTCGGCCATAAGGAATGTAATGGCCCGCGCATGGTCGGCTATGGCCTTCAGGGATGTATCGGAGTCTGCTCCGAAAAGGCCTTCACCCGGAATAACACTCTTTATGCGCTCTATAATGGGGGTGAAGAGGTCTGTATCGTAGTTGGACGTTACCCCCTGCATCACGGCGGAGAGCCTCTCAAGGCCCATGCCCGTATCAATGGAGGGGTGCTGAAGGGGCGTAAGGGCCCCGTCTGCCTCGCGGTTGTACTGCATGAAGACAAGGTTCCATATCTCAAGGTAGCGGTCGCAATCGCACCCCACGCGGCAATCAGGGCCGTTGCATCCAAGCTCCTCGCCCTGGTCTATGAGTATCTCCGAGCAGGGTCCGCAGGGACCCGTATCTCCCATTGACCAGAAGTTGTCTTTTGCGCCGAGGCGCACTACCCTCTCGGGCCTTACCCCGCGTTTCTCTATCCATATGCGTCCGGCCTCATCGTCTTCTTCAAATATGGTGACCCAGAGCTTGTCTTCGGGAAGCCCCATGACATTGGTGAGAAAGTCCCACGCGTACTCCGTGGCCCTGTCTTTAAAGTAGTCGCCGAATGAGAAGTTGCCAAGCATCTCAAAAAAGGTATGGTGACGGGCGGTCTTGCCTACGTTCTCAAGGTCGTTGTGCTTGCCTCCGGCGCGCATGCACTTCTGGTTTGATACGGCCCGTTTGTAATCCCTTGTTTCTTCGCCGAGGAATACACCCTTGAACTGCACCATGCCGGCGTTCGTAAAGAGCAGAGTGGGGTCCCTGGCCGGGATAAGTGGCGATGACGGGACCTGATGGTGCCCTTTGCCGGTAAAGTATTCAAGAAAAGCCTTTCTTATCTCCCATGACTTCATGAAGTTGCGCCTTTTTACCCCTGAAAAGGGGTTTATTATAGGTGATTTAGGGATAGCCGGTTTATTCTACGGCCATTGCCTCACTCGTATTACGCAGAAGTTTCATTATGAGCTCACCGTTGAACCCCCGCGATTCAAGGTGGCTGTAGGCCTTTTTAAACTCCTTTGCGTCAAGGCCCTCTGTGAGGCAGAGACCCTTGCGCGCCGCCCATTTTTCAAAGGCCCTTGCCGCGGCAAGGGCCACTGTCTCACTGTCAAGGTCCGAGAGAACCTTTTCCGTAATATCTTTAGGGACGCCCTTGCGGATAAGGTCCAGGGCAATCTTCCGAGGCCCCCAGTTCTTGTTCCTTATCCTTGATGAGACAAGGTCTCTTGCAAAGCGTTCATCGTCAAGCAGTCCCTCTGCTGTAAGTGTTTTTAAAACATCGGCAATTTCATCGCCGGAGAGGCCTTTTTCGACGAGTTTCTCCTCCATGGCCCTTATGGTCCTGTCTCTGAAATAGAGGAGCCGAAGGGCAACGGCAATGGGGGTGGATTTTTTTCTCTCTCCCATACAAATTACTCAGAATCGCTCTATGCCGTCACTGTCCGTAGAAGGCGTTTCCTCTTCACCTTCTTCATCCGAATCTTTTTCAAAGCCTTCCCAGTGTGTGTCACTCGTTGATACCACGCCCTTGACCTTAAGTTCGAAGTCGGCGGGGTTGGAGGACTGCCTCAACGCCTCTTCATAGGATATGAAACCCTTGTTGAGCAGAGAGAGAATGGACTGGTCAAAGGTCTGCATCCCGTAGGTGGAGTGCCCCTTGGAGATGGCCTCGAATATTTCCTTTGTCTTGTCCTTGTCCTCGATGCATTCACGTATCCTCGCCGTGCTCATGAGTATCTCCACGGCCGGGACCCTCTCCGAGCCGTCGCTTGTGGAAATGAGCCTCTGGGATATGATGCTCTTCACAACACTGGCAAGTTGAATGCGAATCTGCTTTTGCTGGTATGGCGGAAAGGTGGTGACAATCCTGTTGATAGTCTCCACGGCGTCTATGGTGTGCAGGGTGGAGAGCACGAGGTGGCCTGTCTCGGCGGCAGTAAGCGCAGTCTCGATGGTCTCCCTGTCACGCATCTCACCAACCATTATTATATCCGGGTCCTGCCGGAGAGCGCCCCTTAGGGCCTCGGAGAAACTAACGGCGTCAAAGCCCACCTCGCGCTGGTTTATGAGGCAGAACTTGTCCTTGTGAAGAAACTCTATGGGGTCTTCTATGGAGATGA
>CAZMKZ010000025.1:5870-29666 GCA_964567185.1 uncultured Thermodesulfobacteriota bacterium | reverse complement strand
CCTCCAAGCGTATGCATAATCTTCTTGATTAGCACCCTGATAAAAAATTATGCCAGATTTTAAATTATCACCCGGCTTCAATTCAGCACCCCCCTTTCAGCCCCCCCCTTTGAAATATGACAAAATGGCCGGTATGCAAAACATACCCGGCCATATGTCAGATGAAATATCTCAGGGGCGTCTCATGCATGTCCACACCCGGAGCAAGTAATTATAAACCGGCCGCCTTGCGCAGAATATCGGCCTTGTCGGTATTTTCCCATGTAAAGTCAGAGCCCTGCTTGCCAAAATGGCCATAAGCGGCGGTCTGCCTGTATATGGGCCGAAGTAGATCGAGGTCTTTTATTATCTCAGCTGGCTTTAGCCTGAAGTATTCTCTTATAAGGTCCTCTATTTTCTGCTCGGGGACAACTTCCGTGCCGGAGCAGTCGACCATAACAGAGACCGGTTCCGGTATGCCGATGATATAGGCAAGCTGAAGCTCGCACTCGCCGGCAAGCCCCGCGGCAACGACGTTTTTTGAAACGTATCTTGCCATGTAGGACGCCGAACGGTCCACCTTGGAGGGGTCCTTGCCGGAAAAAGCGCCGCCGCCATGACTGCCGTGACCGCCGTATGTGTCAACGATTATCTTTCTGCCCGTAAGGCCGCAGTCCCCGTGAGGCCCGCCAACTATGAACTGGCCCGTGGGGTTTATAAGGTACTTTGTCTCCGGCGTAAGGAGGTCGGCGGGTATGGCCTTCTTGATGACCTCTTCGATGATACCCTCGGTAAGGTCCTTTTTGCTCACGTCCGGGCAGTGCTGGCTCGATACGACCACCGTATCCACGGATGTGGGTTTGCCGTTAAAGTACTTTACCGTTACCTGGCTCTTGCCGTCGGGACGTAAAAAGTTAAGGTCATTCTTTTTTCTCGCCTCTGCCAGCCTTGCTGATACCTTGTGAGAGAGCATGATGGGCATGGGCATAAGCTCGGGCGTATGATTGCAGGAGTATCCGAACATAAGGCCCTGGTCTCCGGCGCCCTGCTCTTTGGCCTCGCCGCTGTCTACTCCCATGGCAATATCAGGCGACTGCCTGTCAAGGCTTACCATGACGGCGCAGGTGTGGTAATCAAAACCCATACTCGCGTCAGTGTAGCCGATTTCCTTAATGGTATCGCGCACTATGTCCTGATAATCGATTCTTGCGCTGGTGGTTATCTCTCCCGCTATGATGACAACACCTGTGGTTACCATGGTCTCGCAGGCCACCCTGCTCGTGGGGTCTTCCCTCAAGAGCGCGTCAAGCACGGCATCGGATATCTGGTCGGCAACCTTATCGGGATGGCCCTCTGTAACGGACTCTGATGTAAAAAGATACTCTCTATACTCCATTTATAATCTCCTTTTAGACTCGATTTGATTAAAGGTTCCTATTATCTACCGAATTCATATACTTGTCAAATAAATTCATTGACAAAATGACCTTGCGTAGGGGAAATATGGCAAAGGCGGCAAAAAAAGGGTTCCAGGTGCCGGTCAACTACGCAAACTCATCTTTATAAAAATCCGGAAGTCTTGCGCTCACATATCTTTCCACCTCAATGGCGGTGGGAAACTTGATTATCTCTTCACATATTTCCTTGGCCCCGGAGTAACTTACTGAGCGCATAAGCCTCTTGACCTTGAGTATGGATATGGCGTTCATGCTCAGCGTCTGTATGCCGAAACCCAGGAGTATCAGGGCATACTCCGGCTCTCCGGCCATCTCGCCGCAGACGCCTACATTGATGCCCGCATCAATGGCGGCCCTGGCCACACCCTTTATGATCCTCAATACCGCGGGGTGATAAGGCTCATACAGATAGGCCACGTGCTCGTTGGCCCGGTCAATGGCAAGGGAATACTGAAGGAGATCGTTGGTGCCTATTGAGATAAAATCAACTTCTTTCACAAGGAGATCCGCTATGAGCGCCGCAGAGGGTATCTCTATCATAATGCCTGTCTCAACAGAGGGATTAAAGTCTTTTCCCTCCCTCTGCAACTCGGCCTTGGCCTCCTCGAGCACGGCCTTTGCAAGCCTCAGCTCCCCGACGCCCGATATCATGGGAAACATTATCTTTACTTTTCCATGGACAGAGCTCCTGAGCATACCCTTGAGCTGGGCCTTGAAGACATCCCTGTATTTCAGGCACAACCTTATGGCCCGCAGGCCCAGGGCCGGGTTGTTCTCCTCGGAAGGGTCAAAGCCGGGTAGTTCCTTATCTCCTCCGATATCAAGGGTGCGTATTATTACCGGGTTGGGGTAGACCTTCTTCGCGACCTCGCTGTATGCCTCGTAGTGTTCGTCCTCGGTGGGCAGGTTCCTGCGGTTAAGGTAGAGGAACTCTGTCCTGTAAAGCCCTATGCCCTCGGCCCCATGCTCGGTAAGGGAGCCCACATCTTCAATAAGCTCCATATTGCCGCGAAGCGCCACACGGTGGCCGTCCATGGTCTCGCATGGCAGGTCCCGGTAATGAAAGAGGGTCTTGTCGTAGTCGGCGTATCTCTCTTTTTTCTTTCTGTAAAGCTCAATGACGCTCTCCGGCGGGTTGATGATAAGCGTGCCGGTCGTGCCGTCAATGATAATAATATCTCCCGTCTCCACCATGGAGGAGGCGGTCTCAAGGCCCACGATAGCGGGTATCTCAAGGGCCCTTGCCATGATGGCCGTATGGGAGGTCTTGCCGCCGAGGTCGGTGCTGAAACCAAGTACCATATCCTTTGACATCTGAGCCGTATCAGCGGGAGAGAGGTCATGGGCAACCACTATTACGGGCTCCTTTATGCCGGCAAGGGTCTCCTCATGCCTGCCGATGAGGTTGAAGATTATCCTGTTGACTATATGCTCAAGGTCGTAACTCCTCTCACGGAGGTATTCATCATCAATAGTGTCGAAGTAGTCCATGAGCTTCTTGAGGACTTTTTTCAGGGCCCACTCGGCGTTTATCCTATCTTCCTTAATGGTTTTTATGGTGTCCTTGATGAGCATATTATCCTTCAGTATCATCAGATGCGCGTCTATGATACTGATATGCTCTTTTTCCCTGCCGGCCTCCTCCATCTTCTGCCGTACACGCTGCAACTGCAACCTGCTCTGCTCAAGGGCGCCCTTGAAGCGGGAGATTTCCACAAGGCTGTGCTCACTGTCGAGATGACAGTACTGGACATCGCTCTCCACCCCACGCTTTATTACATAGGCCTTTGAGACGACTATACCCGGAGAGACGCCGATGCCCTTTATGAAGCCGGTGTGTTTTTTCTTATCAGACATTATTCCTCGCCAAAACGGTTGTTAATGAGAGTTCCAAGGGCCTCCACGGCGGCTACGGCGTCATCGCCCTCCACCCTCAGCGTTATCTCGGACCCCCTGGGGGCCGCGAGCATGAGGACTCCGAGGATACTCTTGCCGTTTACCTCCTGATCATCCTTAATGACGAATATCTCGGCCTCGAAACGGTTTGCTTCCTGAACAAAAAAAGAGGCGGCCCTGGCGTGAAGACCGAGCTTGTTCTGTATGGTAAAGGTCTTTTCCATAAGCCTAAACGCCATTAAAAGTCCACACTGTAAATATGCTCGGATTACATGCCGTATAAAATAAACGCGGCTCCATCATGTCCCTGAAAGATTGTTACAAGTAAAACAGGCCCGTCTCTCTCAATCACGACCCTGACCATCCCCCCGCGGGGTGAGCAGCATCACCCGGCCTTGGCCTCGGGCAGGCCCCTTACATCAACGGTAACACCGGCCGAAACGAGGCGTTCCAACGCCCTCTCCTCGGCCTCGGTTATCATGACCGATGGGGAGAGTTTTGTCTTATAATCGGCATGGTGAATATTGCCGATATTAAGAGCCGTAAGGCCGAACCCCGCCTTATGGAGTCTTTCCGCCTCGGCGATGGATGACAATACGACCATTACCCTTCGCTTTTCAAGGGCCGGCTCCTTGAGAAAAACACAGGCCCCGTTCACGTCAAAGACCTTTACCTCGCAGGCACATTCACCGGCAAAGGCTGAGAGTTCTTTTTTCAGTATATAATGCACGTCCGACTCCGCCACCACTACAAGCATATCAGACCTTGTGGCCGGTACCCAGGCATGGATTACCTGACCGTGCAGCAGTCTGTCGTCTACCCTTACAAGGGTTATCACCTTTTAACTCCCCTTATATTTTTAAAGGCAACGCAGCCGTAGTGACTCTGCCGGCCAAATGACAGGCGCGGGAAAAACGGCCAGCTACTTGCCCCTTAACATATCACCTGCTATGGCCATGCTCTTTCGTCCGTAATCCTCAAGAAAGGTGGCGACTTCCCTAAGAGACTTACCCTCGCGCATGCTATCGAATTTGATAAGCACGGGCAGGTTCACCCCCGTCATTATCTCCACCTCTCTATCCTCAAGGATGGACATGGCTATATTGGTTGGGGTTCCGCCGAAGAGATCAGTAAAGACCATGACTCCGCTACCTCCGTCTACCTCGCTTACGGCGCGCAGAAGCCTGCCCCGCAGGGCCTCTACATCGTTATAGTCTTCGATGGTGACGGGCATAATCTTATCCATCCCGCCCTTTATTATCCGTGCCGCCTCAAGCAATGCCCTGCCAAGGTCTCCATGTGTGATTATTACGGCGCCTATCATGGCTCTCCTTCTCAAAGTTTGTCTATATCGCGATGTTTCTGTCTGAGGGTTGTAATGTCCATCTTAAGCATATCGGCTATGGCGTCGGCAATGGCCACGGAGCGGTGCTTGCCGCCCGTGCACCCGATTGCCACCGTAAGATAGGACTTACCCTCTTTCCAGTAAAGGGGCACAAGAAAACCAAGAAGCCCCCTGACCCTCTCAAGGAAGCCCTTGGCCTCGGGATTTGATAGCACGAAGTCTCTTACCTTTGCGTCCCTTCCGTCCAGGCGCCGCAGCGCGGTAACGAAAAAGGGGTTCGGCATGAACCTTACGTCAAAGAGCAGGTCCGCGTCCCCGGGTATTCCGTAGCGGAAACCGAAGGAGACAAGATTTATGGTAAGCGTGCTACGTGTAATGGGGCCTGAACAGTGCTCTCTAATAATATCCCTCAACTGATGGACATTATAAGAGCTCGTATCAATGACCCGCTCGGCGTAAAACTTCAGGTCCTTGAGAAGCCGCCTCTCCATTACCAGCCCCTCAAGGGGACTCTCTTCAGCGGCAAGGGGATGGCTACGTCTCGTCTCGCTGAATCTGCGGACCAGTACCTCGTCCGTTGCCTCAAGATAGAGCAGGGTGGTCTTGTATCCGGCCATCCTTATGGAGTCAATGACATTGATGATGTCTTTGAGAAAGACGCCCTCGCGTACGTCCACCACGATGGCGGCCTTCCTGACCTCGCCGGTCCCGGAGACCAGCTCCATGAATTCGGGGAGCATGGGCACGGGCATATTGTCCACGCAGAAAAAACCCGAATCCTCAAGGGCCTTCATTGCCGTCCTCTTACCGGCCCCCGACGGCCCGCTTATTACAACAAGATGAACGTCCTTCAATGCCTCACCTTGGGCCGGCCCCCGCTAAGGGCATCTCTCAGGCTTGCCTTGAATTTACCGGCGGGGTTCTTTCCCATAATCTTCAGGATACGGTTACGGGCCGCCACCTCTACTATGGTGGCGACGCTTCTGCCGGGGCTTACGGGTATTACGAGATAGGGTACCGCGACCCCTAATATATCAAAGGTGCTGTCCTCGAAGCCGAGCCTCTCGTACTCGCCCGCGGGGTCCCACTTCACCAGCTCTATGACAAGGTCGAGCTGTTTATGCTCCCGTATGGCCGTTATGCCGAAGAGGTCCTGTATATTGACTATGCCGAGGCCGCGTATCTCCATATGATAGCGGATAAGGTCCGCGGCTGTGCCAATAAGGGTGGAGGGCGGCAGTTTCTTCATTACCACAACATCGTCGGCCACGAGCCTGTATCCGCAGGATACAAGGTCAAGGGCGCACTCGCTCTTGCCTATGCCGCTCTTTCCCTTGAGGAGTATACCGATGCCGAGTACATCCATGAGCACGCCATGGAGCTTAACCGTAGGGGCCAGCCTCTCGTCAAGAAACTTGGTAAGGTCCTCTATGACGACAGACGTCGTAAACACGGTAGTGTAAAGAGGTATGTCCGCCTTATCGCAGAGCGAAAGAAGAGAGGCAGGCGGCACCTCGCCCTTTGTAATGATTATGGCGGGTATCTCGTGGTGATTGACGACCTTCAGGCTCCTCTCCAGCTTTTCCCCGGTAAGGCCCCTTACGTACCCGCATTCGGCGGCGCCGAATATCTGTATCCTGTCCAGATGCAGTTCATCAAGCAAGCCCGTGAGCAAGAGGCCGGGCTTCTGGATATGGGGGGTTACAAGGACTTTACCGAGTCCCTCGCGGCCTGCCACGAGCGTTAGACGGAGATGCTCTATTCTTTTATCTTCAAAGATTTCTTTAACAGGTCCGCCCATACTAAAGACCTCAACGCTTAAGCCGCAAGAGGGAAGATAAGGTGACGAATGTTTACCCGGCGTTCTTCCTGTCTGCCTCGGATATAATTTTGAAGATAGATGACGGGTCGGAGGCGTTCAGCAAACGCTCCCGCAGATCAATACTTTTGAGTATACGTGATATGCACGCAAGGAGTTTAAGGTGGGCCGCCGCCGAATTCTCAGGGGCTATGATAAGAAAAATAAGGTGAACGGGGTGCTTGTCTATGGCATTGAAGTCTATCCCATCCTTGCTCCTTCCGAAGAAGACCCTTATCTCATTGATGCCCCGGAGCTTGCCGTGAGGCAGGGCCACGCCGTGGCCTATACCCGTGGTGCCGAGCTGTTCTCTGGCAAAAAGCGCTTTCAATGCCTTGTCTTTGTCAAGACCGGGCAACTTATCCTTGAGATAATCCACCATTTCGACAAGGATTCCCTCTTTATCCCTCGCCTTGAGAGAAGGGATAATGCAATCCTCATGTAAAACGTCTACGAGTTTCATGGGCACATACCACCCTTGTCATTGCCTGCGCGTCAGGCGGCGGCAGGTCCTTCCACACGGTCTGGCAAGACCGGCCCCGGAGGGGACCCACCCCCTCTCTGCCGCCATGGAAGGCTATCTCGTACGGGTCTCTATGAGACCGTAGTTACCGCCCTTTTTTTTGTATATAACACTGACATTACTCGTGTCATGATCGGTAAAGATGAGAAAATCACCTTCTATAACATCGAGCTGCATGGCCGCCTCTTCAACGGACATGGGCTTTATGAACTGGTTTTCGCGCTTTATGACCCGCGCGGAGGACGGGTCTACCGCAGGATCGGCGCCCTCAACCGCCGCCGCGACGTATGGGACGGACCCCACGCTCTCTCCGTTCTTATGCCCCTTGACCCGGTCCTTGTGTTTCTTGACCTGTATGTAGAGTTTGTCAAGGACGTTGTCAATGGCGGAGTACATGTCCTGCGTGGCCTCCTGGGCCTTTATGGTGACTCCGTTGGCGCTAACGGTGGCGTCCGCTATATGACGTATCTTTTCTACGGAAAGGACCCAGTGTATCTCAACGGGGTCAAAAAGAAACCTGCCTATACGGCCGCTTTTTTCCTCGGCATATTTTTTAAGCGCGTCTGAACTATCCATGTGTCTGAATGTAACACTAACGTGCATCTTCTACCTCCAGTAAAGATATACCGTCGCCCCACGAAATGGGCAAGATCGGTTAATCCTGTATTATATTATTATATTACAAAAGAGGAGCACTTATATCAAAAATCAGCCAACAAGTCAAAGAAACTCTTCCTGCTCGAGGCATACAGCAGGGGGCGTAAGCCTTTGCGAGGGCTAAAAACAATTTTTTCTCCTGCTCGATGAAGGAAAGCCCAGGGCCTCCCTGTATTTGGCCACCGTGCGTCTTGCCGCCTTTATGCCGGACCGGGCAAGCTCGCGCGCTATATCCTGGTCGCTTAGGGGCTTTGCCGCGTCTTCCCCCTCTATGATGCCGCGTATCTTCATCTTTATATATTCCGAGGTAACATCCCCGCCGTCCAGCCCGGGAATACTGCTTGAAAAGAAGTATTTCAACTCAAAAAGCCCCCTCGGCGTATCCACATACTTGTTGGATGTCACCCTGCTTACAGTGGACTCGTGCACACCCAGTATTGCGGCCACGTCCTTCAGGACCAGAGGCCTCAGGAATTCCAGCCCCTTATCGAGAAAATCTCTCTGAAAATCAACGATGCACTCCACGACCCTGTATATGGTCCTCTGCCTCTGATGCAGGCTCTTTATGAGCCACATGGCGCTCCTGACCCTTTCCTGCAGATAGCTCTTGTCCTGCCCCTTCACCCCCCCCTCTCCGGAGAGCATGGTCCTGTAATAATTGCTTATCTTGAGCTTGGGCATGCCGTCATCGTTCAGGGTGATGATATACTCGTCGCCAACCTTTCTGATATACACATCGGGCACTATGTGACGGGCCACGGCGCCGCCGAAACCTGAGCCGGGCGTGGGGTTAAGGGCGCTTGTTATGAGCCGCGCGGCACTGCGCACCTCGTCCTCGGTTATGGTAAGAGAGCGTGCGATGACCTTGATATTACGGGCCGCAAAGTCCTTTAGATGATGCTTTATTATCTCTTCGGCCACCATGTTTCTTTCGGGAAGGAGCCTCGCCTGTATGAGCAGGCATTCTCTTGCCGTGCGCGCCCCGGAGCCGGGCGGGTCGAAACCGTGGATAAGCCGAAGGGTTTCCTCGACGCTCCCGCAGGGGCGGCCGCCGCACCTTGATATCTCCTCCACAACGGCCTCTTCATAGGCCGCGTCGTCGAGCCCATCTCTGTCAAGGACCCGGAGGTAGCCATCGTCATCTATATTGCCTATGATAAATTCCGCGAGGACCTTGTCCTCTGCGCTTATATCCTGCATCTTGAGCTGCCAGAGAAGATACTCCTGGAGGCCGTCATCAACGGCGGCGATGTTACGAAAGACATCGTAATCGTCGTTATTTCTGCTATTGAAATTTACGCCCCCGCCGCCGTAATCTCCGCCCTCGGCAAGATAATTCTGCCACTCAAGCTCCTGGGCATTCTTGCTCTCGGGTTCGGGCTCGGATTCTGCCTCAGATTGGCCCCCCTCTTCAGGCGTGACGCTATCCTCAAGGACAGGGTTCTGCTCCATCTCATCCTTTACCGTCTCGATAAGATCAAGCCTCGACATCTGCAGAAGCCTTATGGCCAGCTGCAGCTGCGGGGTCATGACAAGGCTCTGAGAGAGCTTTAATACCTGTTTCAGCTCATAGGCCATACATGGACCTTCTTTCAGAAAATATGGAGTACACCGTCATATGCTGAACCTCTCGCCGAGATATACATCGCGCACCCCTTTGTGATCGAGTATCTCATCAGGCGTTCCCGACATTAGCATTTTTCCGTTATCAATGATGTAGGCGTGGTCACAGATACCAAGGGTCGCCCCCACGTTGTGGTCCGTAAGAAGTATGGCGATGCCTTTGTTCTTAAGCTCGACCATTATATCCTGTATATCGCAGACGGCCTTTGGGTCTATGCCCGAGAAGGGCTCGTCAAGTAGCAGTATACGCGGCGAGTTTACCATGGCCCTCGCTATCTCCACCCTTCTTCTCTCGCCGCCGGAGAGTGAATATGCCTTTACCTTGGCCAGGTGGCCGATGCCCAGCTCCGCCATATGCGCCTCAATGCGCGACTCTATCTCTTCTTTGGAGATATTCTGATACTCGAGAACGGCCCTTATGTTCTCCTCAACGGTGAGTTTTCTAAAAACAGAGGGCTCCTGCGCCAGATACCCGAGCCCCATCCTCGCCCTCTCATACATGGCAAGGCCCGTAAGGTCATTATCGCCAAGCAGGACGCTCCCCGAATCAGGCGCCACAAGCCCCACAATCATGTAAAAGGTGGTGGTCTTGCCGGCGCCGTTGGGACCAAGAAGCCCCACTATATTACCTGGCTCTATGACAAGACTTACGCCGTCAACAACCCGTCTTTTCCTGAAAGACTTAACGAGAGCTCTTGCAGTGAGTACCCTTGACATCAATTACCCCGCTCGCGGCCCCAGCGCCGCCTTTTTCGTCCCCCTCGCCGGGACACTTCTTCTCCGGTACGATTACGGCCCTTACCCTGCCATTGTTAGTGCCCTCCACAAGGGCGCTGTCGTCATCAAGGTAGAGCGTTATCCTGTCGCCCCTTACCGTATCGGCGCAGCGCTCTATTACGGCGTTACCTGTAAGCAGAAGGGTGTGCTCACTCCTGTCATAGATGGCGCGCTTTGACCTTGCCACGCCTGACGGCCTGTATATCCTCACATGGCCTCTGGCGTCTATCTTCTTCACCTCGTTGGCGTCGGTGTATTTCATATGCAACTCATCGGAACAGAGCAGAAAGTCCTCCCTTGCCTCAACGTCTCCCTTGAAGACAACGGTCTTGGAGGTCCTGTCGGCCCTCATGGTATCCGAGGTTATGGTTATGGCCGTCTTTCCGGTTTTTCCGGCCTTGCCCTCTGCGGCGAGGGCCTCACGGCCAGACGGCAGAGTCCATATTGAGAGTGATATCAATATGCCGGGCAGTACCTTGAACCATTGAGACCGTATAATGCCCTTGACCTTATCCATCGATTCCCTTCACGCTTATCACGGCCCTTACGTCTTTCATGATATAAAAAGTGCCGCTATCCACATCTGCCTTGAAACCTACGCCCCGCACACGCATCTCGCCCTGAGAGATAATAACGGGCTCACCTGAGGTGATACGCCCTGCGGAGGTATCGTATCGCAGGCGCTCTGTCTTCAGTGTGAAACCTGATGGAGAGGACACTACCACATCACCGCTTGCGAATACCACCTTCTTCGCCTCATTAAATTTGCCATTACGGGCCTTCATGCGGACCTCCTCCCCATCTTTGGGGTAAAACATCAGCCTTACGCCCTCAAGGACCATCAGCTCCTTACTCTTGAAAGAGGTGGCCTTTACCGCCTTGAGCCTCCAGATGGTACGGCCGTCGCGGGTGTTCGCATAATTCAGGCCCTCTACCTTGACGCCGATGTCCTTATCTTCCGTAAATGTAAGCTCATGGGCGCCCTTTGTCCTGTAATAAAGGATTACCAGAACAATAAGCCCGGCGAATGAGAGGACAATAAAGGCCGGGAGCACAAGTTTTGCTGTTTTTTTCATATAGGTGTTGTTGTGTCTTCACCGCTACTGACAAGAGCTAACTTATGCAAAAATTATACCACCAAGACAACAGGGGAGTAAAGCCATTTATAGGGGAAGCAGGAGTTATCCATAAAAAAAATTATCATTTAAATCAATTGGTTACAATAAGGGACCGTTGAAACTGCCATTAACCGGTCCCACCGGGAAAGGGGCCTGCTATATGGCTCCGCCAAGAAAAAGGGCCTCACTCCAGATACCTCTTTATAATACCATCCCAGAGGCCGCGGCCCCTCAGCATCATCTCGCATATCTCCCTGACGGCACCCTTGCCGCCGGGGGCCTTTGTCACATAATCCACCCTTTCTCTTACCTCCGGGACGCCCCCGGGTACGGATGCGGAAAACCCGGCCCTCATAAGGACGGGGATATCCACAAGGTCGTCTCCCACAAAGGCCGTCTCATCCGCTTTAAGCCCGGTGTTCTCAAGTATATTCCGAAAGCAGGCGAGTTTGTCTTTTTTGCCCTGATAGAGAAGTTCTATGCCAAGGTCGCGCGCCCTCATTGCCACTACCCTTGATTCTCTCGCCGTTATTATCCCCACGTTGATACCGCCCCTCATAAGGAGCTTTATGCCGTGGCCGTCACCCACGTCAAAGGCCTTTATCTCACCGCCCTTGTCGCTGTAAATTATGGAGCCGTCGGTGAGCACACCGTCAACATCAAGGATAAGGAGCTTTACCTTATTCATCTTTTCAAAAAGTTTATCGTCCTTCACAGGGCCTCCCCCCTCGCCTCAATAATAGATTGAACAGAATTGAAAACCCTTTAACCTCAAGAGAGGGTCTTCTCCAGTGAAAATTCCATTTTGAAGACCTCTTCACTCTCTCCGGCAAGCTGCAGCGGAAAGAGCAGAAGTATGGAGCTTCCCTGAAAGCACCTCTCAAAACCGGCCTCGGAGAGCGTTACCGTGTATATGGGAAAAGACCAGAGACGGGCCTCTGCATCCAAGCTCACGCTGAAGGCGGCCCCCGCGAAGCCGTCTATTAGCCTGAGGCATTTGAGCCCCTCGAGTTCAAGGTTCTTTTTGAGACCAAACCTCTGCATGGCCCCGCCGCCGCCCGTTGCCTCAAAAGACGAATGCGGACCGTCACAGCCCGGCAGGAGTATATTAAACTCAATGCCGTAATAGTAGCCATCAAGGGCCCCGGCCCCTGTTTTGCTTATGGCGCAGGTCAGGGAAAATCCCCCCCCCTCTTTTGTAAGGACCTCTTTTGTAAGGGAGACACCGCTGCTCCCAACATGACCTGACCTTGAAAACACCACGCCGTCCCTGCATGGCCGGGCCTCGTACTCGGCGTCTGCAAAATCACCGGCCTCAATGGATCCCCCCTTTGAAAAGGACTCCAGGGTTTCATCGCGCGAGATAAAACGGTCCACAAGAGAGCCCCTTCTATACGGATCTGTAACAAGAAAACGCTTTATGTTCTTTTCCTTGGACTTTATGGAGTCGTGAATACTCTTTACGCCCTTGCCCTTATCTTCGTCATTCAGGGCCTCGACCTTGTAATGATATGCCTCGGGCCACCTTGTGAGCACGTTCATGGCGTTAATATGAAGGCCATTGGAGTCGAGCTCAAATGCCCCGCCTCCGCGCTCCGGACTCATGAACAGGGTCATATCACCGGACCGTATAATAACCTCGGGAAAACCATCGGTATCAACATCAGTCTTTTCCACGCAGGGGGCCTCTCCATTATCAAGGCGGAGAATATCCTCGCATTTGATAATGTTTCCGTATACCTCTGTCCTCAGATGGGGCAGATAAAGCCCGCCGAATATACCGTGCCAGTAGGCGTCGTTACACTGGGCCATATACAGATGGCGCGCGGCCTTTTTCACGGCCTCTGGCAAGATGCCCTTTTCCGTCCTCCTTTTCTCCAATAAGCGGCTTGCCATGAGCATCCTCTTGTGCATCCAGTTGGACTCCGGGTACTTCGAGAAAAAGCCCCTCCATGTGCCTCCCTGCATAAATCTTTTTATATGCTTATCGGATTTTTCAGACCCCAGGGACTCTGTAATAGCGTGATACTCTTTTGCCGCCCGTGCCGGAAGAGACCACTCTCCCATCTCCATGTAGGAGCATGTTGGGAGATAGACACTTCCCAGGGGTTTAGCCTCACCGGCATATTCACCAAGGGTAAGCGGCGTCAGGCCCTCCATGGATACGAGCATCTCAAAAAATCTCCTGAGCCAGCCGTCTTTGAAAACGAGCTTGTGCGTTCCCGGCCAGACACCGAATTTTTCTCCGTCGTCACCATATATCGCGGCGTCCCCGCGCGTCAGACGTTCCTTTAGCCCCAGGAGATGCTCTTCAAGGCACTCAACGGTCCTGAAGGGGATAAGGTATCTCAGCGCCTCACTTCCGGGAAAGAGCTTTACGGCACTACCCCGGTCTTCGGTAATAAAATAACCGCCAAGCTCTTCGGTGCTGAGCCCCGCCTTTATGAAGTGAAAATCATCGACAAGGGCGTACTCCACGCCGGCCTCTTTAAGCGTACCCGGCAGAGTGGGCTCCCAGACCCTCTCTGCAAGCCATAGCCCCGCGGGCCTTGTCCCAAAAAGCTCTTCTATCCTCTCGGCCATCATCCTTATCTGTGCGAGACGGTCCCTCTCGGGGATAACGGCGAGCACTGGCTCGTAAAACCCGCCTCCCATGACCTCTACCTGCCCCCTCTTTACCATGAGGCCGAGGAGTTCGATATACTCGGGGTGTTTCCTCGCAATCCACTCAAGGAGAAAGCCCGAGTTGTGAATGGTCAGCTTGATGGCGGGATATTCATGCAACAACTTAAGAAAAGGCCAATATGCCTTCTTGTAGGCATCTTCAACGACAAAGTCGAAGTTGCCCGCAGGCTGATGGTTATGGATGCAGAAAGGAAAATATATCATGCGGGAATATGACCTGTTAAGAAGACTGTTTTGTCCCTGAAAAAAACTCTGAAATTCAAGAGACCTGTAAGGGCCCTGCATGGAGATTCATGGGTGTCTCTCCTGATGGCCCTCTGCAATAGCCGCTATATGAAAGAATTAAAGGAGGTCTACGACATGAACTACCTTGGCCTTAACGCCGTACTTGTGCAGCCCGTCGCGAAGCTGAACAATACATCCGGGGCAGGCCGTGGCCACTATATCCGCCTGTGAATCACGTATGCTATCGGCCTTTCTCTTTGTTATCTTTATGGATAGCTCGTAGTTATTCATGCTTAGCCCGCCGCCGAGGCCACAGCAACTGCATGGAAACCTCATCTCCTTGAACTCGAGGTCGCCGCGCGATTTTATGAGGTCTCTGGGCGCGTCCCTTATGCCCTGATTGCGGTTGAGATGGCAGGGGTCATGATAGGTTACCACAGGCCGTTTTCCCCCGGCCGGTTCTGCCACGGCCCGCCCTGCCGCCATGGCAGGCCGGGGATTAACGGGAAGAAACTCCGTAATATCCCGCACCTTTGCCGCAAACTTTTCAGCGCGCTCCATGAGGGCCGCGTCGCCGGTTTCGCCAAGGACGTCCTTAAAGACGTTTTTCAGGGCATGACTGCATGTGGCGCAGGAGGTGATGATATAATCGAGGTCGTAACGTTCAAAGACCTCGATATTCTTGATGGCAAGGCGCCTTGCCGTCTCCACGTCTCCCATGTAATAGGCGGGCATTCCGCAGCAGACCTGAGCGCCGGGCACTACGACGGGTCCCGTCTTTTCAAGGGCCTTCAGGGATTTAATTCCCACGTCGGGCATGAGAAAATTAACACCGCACCCCGAATAAAAGGCGACCCTCGCCCCATCCATGCGGGGGGCCGAATCAAGAGACCTGGCCTCCGGCGTATCAAGAAAAAAGGTATCGGCAAGCTCGGGGACCAATCTGCCGCAGCCAATGACAGGCAGTGAAAACCTCGATACAAGCCCGTTCTCCGTAGGCGAGTCCTTGAAGAGAAGCCCTCTGAACTTCGAGACATACCTTAAGGCCCTTGGCATGACCCCCTTGTAATTAAGGAGGTTTTTCATCACAAAGGAGGCGGCAAAGGAGACGCCTTGCTTTTCCACGTGCTCGGCGCGCGCGGCGTTCATTATCCTCACCGTATCAACACCTGCGGGACAACTGCTCTTGCAGCCGCCGCACATGGTGCACTCTTTCAGGTGCTTGAGATACTCCTCGCCAAGGCCCTTCTCTCCATCGAGATAGGCCCGAATGAGGGCGAGCTTTCCCCTTGCCGAGGCGCTCTCACGTCCAATGACCCTGAAGGTAGGGCAAATGGAACGGCAGGTGCCGCACTTTACGCATTTATCAAGCTCGGAACTAAGCCCTTTTAGTCTGTCTTTCATATATGCCTTCACCGGCAAGAGGAAAAATCTTGCCCGGGTTTAATATGCCTTTGGGGTCAAAGACCTTTTTTATGCCCTTCATAATGGCCAGTTCTTCTACCGATAACTCCATGCCTATATACCTTGCCTTGCTCAGACCCACGCCGTGCTCGCCGGATATGGTGCCGCCCAGCGAGAGGGTAAGCTCAAAGACCTCGGCAACGGCCTTTTGGGCGGTCTCGGCCTCTACGGCGTCTTTTTTGTCATACATGATATTCACGTGAATATTACCGTCTCCTGCATGACCAAAAGAGACGATAAGGAGCCCTGTCCTCCGGGTTATCTCCTCAATACCCCTTATGAGGTCCGCTATCACCGCCCGCGGCACGACTACGTCCTCGTTAATCTTATCGGGTTTTAACCTGAAGAGGGCCGCGCTCATGGCGCGGCGGGTCTTCCAGAGGTCTTTTACTTCTTTTTTTTCAAAGGCCTTGCGCACTTCCACGGCCCCCCTGGCGCGGGCTATCTCCTCTATGCGGGCCGTGTCTTTTTCCACGCTTTCGGCAGGGCCGTCTACCTCGATAAGGAGAAGCGCCGTATCCACGGGCATGGCAGTCCCGGTATACTCTGAAGCGCACCTCACGCTTGCCGGGTCCATGAGCTCAAGGGTAGCCGGGATTATCCCGGCGCCCGTTATATCAGAGACCCCCTCTGCCGCGGCCGTAAGGTTGGGAAAAAGGGCGAGCAGGGTCTTCTTCGATTCGGGCAGAGGCAGGAGCTTGAGGACTGCCTTCGTCACAACGGCAAGGGTGCCCTCGGAGCCCACAAGGAGCCTCGTAAGGTCATAGCCCACTACGCCCTTTACCGTCCTGGTGCCGGTCGTTATTATCTCCCCCGTGGGCAGGACGGCCTCAAGGCCGAGGACGTAATCTCTTGTAACACCGTATTTAACGGCGCTTGGCCCCCCGGCGCACTCGGCGATGTTGCCGCCGATGGTAGAGAACTTGTAGCTCGTGGGGTCTGGCGGGTAAAAGAGACCCATGGGCAGCAGCTCCTGACCGAGCTCCCATGGTATGACACCCGGCTCCACTGTTGCCGTAAGGTTCTCCCTGTCTATCTCCAGTATATCCGTCATGCGCTCAAGCGAGAGGACGATACCTCCCTGCACCGGCACGCTTCCACCCGTAAAACCAGTGCCAGCGCCCCTTGGCACGATATAGAAACCCTCGGCTTCGGCGAGCCTGAAAACAGCCGAGACCTCGGTTGCCGAGCGTACAAAAAGCACGCCCTCGGGCCGATATGACTTGTTTGTGGCGTCATAGGCATAGCAGATAAGGTCCTCAAGGCCGAAGGAGGCATTATCAGCGCCTACAATGGCGGAAAGTTTCTCTTTTACGGCATCTGTAATCATAAGATTACAACCTCGCGTCTCTTCTTTATGTTCAGGGATGTTAAATGTAACCCATCTTTTAAGAATAGCAAAAAAAGGGTCTTATGTCCAACAGGCGGGGCCTTATCAAGGCAAATAACAGGCCTTTTTCTTATAGCGCCGGACGCGCATGGACGGAAAATAAACGCGGATTTAAAGGGGGCTGGCAGGGATAAAATTATGGGTATTTAAAGGGTAAGGCAGGGCCGTAGATTACTCGTCTTTCAGCACATAACCCACGCCGCGCACGGTATGGATAAGCCTCTTCGAGGCGTCGCTGTCTACCTTGCCGCGCAGATGATTTATATACACATCAACGACGTTTGTCTCGCTGTCAAAACACTGGTCCCATACATGCTCGGCGATGAGCGTCCTTGTAAGGACCCGGTTCGGGTTTCTGAGAAGATACTCCAGGAGGGCGTACTCCTTTACGGTGAGCTCCACCTCCTTGTCACCCCTTTTTGCCCTGCGCGTGGCCGGGTCAAGGCTGAGGTCCGCGAATTTAAGCACCGGAAGTCCCGTGCCGCCGCGCCTCATCATGACATTGAGCCTGGCGATGAGTTCTTCGAAGGCAAATGGCTTGACAAGGTAGTCATCGGCGCCGAGGTTAAGGCCTTTAACCCTGTCCTCTACGGAATCGCGGGCCGTAAGCAGTATCACAGGGGTCTCTATACGGGCCTCCTTTATGTCCTTCAGGACATCGAGGCCGTTCTTTTTGGGGAGCATTATATCGAGTATTATGGCATCGTAGTCATTGGTGCGGGCATAGTTCTCTCCCTCTTCGCCGTCATGAACGATATCCACGGCATAGCTCTCCTGCTCAAGCCCACGCTTTATGAAGGAGGCGACCTTCTTTTCATCCTCAACTACAAGTATCCTCATTTCATATCCGACATTTAAGTGAGTAGCCCGCTAAAGGCTGCGGGAAGCTCTTTTTCAAGGCCTTTGCCTATGGCGGCAAGGGTCATCTTTTCCGGCTGGAGATACGCGGCGGCGGCCTCTCTAACGTCCTCTACGCGCACCCTGTCGATGCTTCGCACCACCTTATTTATTGGCATGACCTTGCCAAGGTAAAGCTCGTCCTTGGCGAGCTTGGCCATCCTGCTGTCCGAGGCCTCAAGACCGAGCAGAAGCGAGCCCTTGAGGTGAGACTTGGCCTCTTTCAGCTCTTCGGCGGTGATATTTCCGGCAATAGCCGAGAACTCCTTCATCACAAGCTCTATTACCTTCCTGAAGTTCTCCTTCGTAGTTCCAGCATAAACCACAAGGGCGCCGGCGTCAAGGTAGAGGTTCAGGTATGAATAGACCGAATACACAAGCCCCCTCTTCTCGCGTATCTTCTGAAAGAGCCTTGAGCTCATGCCCGAGCCGAGAATGGTATTGAGCAGATAAAGGCGGTACCTGTGCGGGTGGGCCTGAGGCGGCACGGGCACGCCAAGGCAGAGATGGGCCTGCTCAAGGTCTTTTTCAACGAGCTTAACCGAAGCCCCTTCGGCAAGGACGGGTTTTTCCGCGTCGATAAAATCGCCGCGAAGGGGGTCAAAGGTCTTTTTGAGGAGTCTGGTTATCTTGTCGTGGCCCACGCCTCCGGCGGCGGCTACAAAGACGCCGCTTGTGCGGTAATGGCAATCAAAATACTTCATGAGGCTGCGCCGTGTAATGCCGTTAAGGCTATCAAAGGTGCCGAGTATGGATCGGCCAAGGGGATGGCCGTTAAAAAACCTCTCGGCAAAGACATCGTGAATAAGATCGTCCGGCGTATCCTGGACCATCTTTATCTCCTGGCCCACTACCATCTTTTCCTTTTTCATCTCCCTTGTGGAAAAGACAGAGTTGCGGAACATATCGGAGAGTATCCTTACGGCCCTGCCAACGTCTTTATTGAGAACCTTTGCGTAAAAACAGGTATACTCGCGTCCCGTAAAGGCGTTAAGCACACCGCCCACGGACTCTATCTCACGTGATATATCATGGGCCGAGCGGTTGGCCGTGCCCTTGAAGAGCATATGCTCTATAAAGTGCGATACCCCGCCAAGCTCCTCTGTCTCGTACCTTGAGCCCGTATTCACCCAGAGACCGATGCAGGTGGACTCCGAGTCTGTCATCTCCTCGGTGATTACCTTTATTCCCGTATCAAGGGCTGACTTTGTTATTATGGACATATTCTCCCGGCTTATATCCCCTTACTCAGCGGGGTCTTTTTCGTGAAGGGCCGCTTTTCTTGAAAGTTTTATCTTGCCGCTCCGGTCCACATTCAGGACCTTTACACGGACCTTGTCGCCCTCGTGGAGGATATCAGTGACGTTGGCCACCCTCTCATCGGCAAGCTCGGATATATGGCAGAGACCGTCTGTCTTGGGCAGTATCTCGATAAAGGCGCCAAAGTCCATTATCTTTCTTACCGTGCCCATATAAATCTTGCCAATCTCGGCCTCCTGAGTAAGCTCCTTCACCATCCTGACGGCCTCTTTAGCGGCCTCGTCATCGGTGCTGGCGATGCTCACCTTGCCGGTGTCGTCTACGTCCATCTTGACTCCCGTGGCAAGTATAATACCCTTTATGTTCTTGCCGCCCGGGCCGATAACGTCTTTTATCCTCTCTGGTTTTACCATGAGGGTTACTATCCTCGGTGCGTAAGAGGACATCTCACTCCTCGGCTCGCTGATGGCGGCGTTCATCTTGCCGAGTATATGGAGCCTGCCCTCACGGGCCTGCCCGAGGGCCTCGGTAAGGAGCTCGGCGGTTACGCCGCCTATCTTGATATCCATCTGCAGGGCCGTGATACCATCTTCGGAGCCGGCCACCTTGAAGTCCATGTCGCCAAGGTGGTCCTCATCTCCGA
The DNA here is from genome assembly GCA_964567185.1 of uncultured Thermodesulfobacteriota bacterium. Taxonomy (GTDB): domain Bacteria; phylum Desulfobacterota; class GWC2-55-46; order GWC2-55-46; family JADFVP01; genus JAJRZX01. Next base: position 9,869 of record CAZMKZ010000025.1, on the reverse strand, counting down.
GAATATCAGAGAGGATGACGGCCTCGTCGCCTTCTTTTATAAGCCCCATGGCTATGCCCGCGATATGGCCCTTTGTGGGCACGCCGGCGTCCATGAGGGATAGGGATGCCCCGCATACCGTGGCCATGGAAGATGAACCATTGGACTCAAGGACATCGGAGACTACGCGCACGGTATATGGAAAGTCATCGGGACCGGGAAAGACCTTGCCTACGGCACGCTCGGCCAGAGTCCCGTGGCCGATCTCGCGCCTGCCCGGAGAGCGGAGGAATTTCACCTCGCCCACGCAGAAAGGCGGGAAGTTGTAATGGAGCATGAAGCGCTTGTACTCCCAGCCGCTGAGGGCGTCTATCTTCTGCTCGTCGTCGGAGGTGCCAAGGGTGGTGTTCACAAGTGCCTGTGTCTCGCCGCGCGTAAAGAGCGCCGATCCGTGTGTGCGGGGAAGCAGCCCCACCTCGCAGGTAATGGGCCTGATGTCTCTTGGTCCCCTGCCGTCAACCCTCTTTTTTTCCTTTACTATCATATCGCGCATAATAGTATTTTTGGTGGAACTGAATACCTTTGAGATATCCTTTTCCCTATCCTCGAACTCCTCGGCGAGCTCAGCTTTAACCTCTTTTTTAAAGGCGTCAAGGGCGGCGTAACGGGGTAATTTTTCCGCTATGGTAAGGCATTTTTTAAGCCCTTCCGTGGCCCTCTCCTCCACGCGGGCACGCAGCTCGTCCTCTACCTCCACAAGGGCGACAGGTATCTTTTCCTTACCTATTTCACTGACTATCTCTTTTTGCAGTTCAAGGACACCGGCCATGCCTTTCTGGGCAAGGACAAGGGCCTTGACCATGAAATCTTCGGAGACGAACTTCGCCCCGCCCTCTACCATGTTGATAGAGCCCTCGCCGCCGGCCACGATAAGGTCGAGGTCGCCGGACTTTTGCTGGGCTAATGATGGGTTTTCTATGAACTCGCCGTCTATGGCCCCCACCCTGTACGCGGCTATGGGGCCGGCAAAGGGGATGTCTGATATGCCAAGTGCGATGGATGCTCCGATAAGGGATATGAGCTCGGCGTCGTTCTCGTGGTCAACGGAGAGCGCCGTGGCTATTACCTGCGTCTCGTAGGCAAAGCCCTTGGGAAAGAGCGGCCGCAGAGGCCTGTCTATAAGGCGGGACATGAGCACCTCTCTGGTGCTGGGCCTGCCCTCGCGTTTAAAAAAACCGCCTGGAATCTTGCCGGCGGCATAGGTCATTTCCTGATAATTTACAGTAAGGGGCAGAAAATCCCTGCCCTCGACCGGGGAACCTGCCCGGCACGCCGTAACAAGTACAACGGTATCGCCGTAACGCAGGGTGCATGAGCCTCCGGCCTGTCTCGCCATCTTGCCTATCTCAATCGTAAGTTTCCTTCCAGCATAGTCAGTCTCGTATGTTCTTACCATCCTCTATACATTCTCCTGATTTTTATATACCATCACAACGACCGGCAGGGGCGTACGCGCACTCTGCCAGGGGCCCCCATGGGCCTGTATTGCACGATTCTCCGCTTTTATTTTCTAAGTCCGAGTCTGGCGATAAGGTCTTTATAACGCTGAACGTCCTTGCCCCTCACATAGGCAAGAAGCCTGCGTCTGCGGCCTACCATCTTAAGGAGACCGCGCCTTGAGTGATGGTCGCCCTTGTGCTCCTTGAAGTGGTCCTGAAGGCCCTTTATCCTGGCGCTCAAAAGGGCTACCTGCACCTCGGGAGACCCTGTGTCGCTATCATGGGTACGGTACTCGCTTACAATCTTCTTCTTGCTCTCAGTGTCTATCATTACTCTCTCCTCCTGCGTATACTTAAAATAAGATTATCGCCTTTTTATAGTAATTCCCCCAAAAAGACCTCATCAAGGTCCTTGAGGAAAAATCTCAACGCGCTACACAGGCCTCTTGCGGGGTCTCACTGCAATCCCCCTCAAAGGCCCACTTTATCTTGTAAAGGTCCCCTCTTATATGCTGCGCCAGCGCCACATCCGTGTTGCCAAGGGTGAATCTTATCATCTCCCCTTCTTCATGAAAAGGAGAAAAACCCTCCTCAGACGGAAGATTGAGACGCATGCCCACTGTAAACTCCTTGGTCTCAAGCCCCTCTACGCATACGGCCCTGAAACTCGCCGCCGCCCGGAGCAGGGCATCGTTGAGGGGGATAATGGCCCCCTGCAGAGCGGCCCCGTCAAGGGTGGGGTCAATGGCCTCGCTGATGTGAAAGAGACCGCTTGAGACACGCCTCAATATGTAAAGATGCGCCCCGCAGCCAAGCGCCTGCCCCACATCATGGCATATGGACCTGATGTAGGTGCCCCTTGAGCAGGTTACTCTGAAGGAAATACGGGGCAGGGAAATATCCAGTACATCAAAACCGAATATCTCCACATCTCTTGCCGGCCTCTCCACTACAAGGCCTTTTCTTGCCAGCTTGTATAACGGCCTGCCGGAGCGTTTCACCGCAGAGTACATGGGCGGGACCTGCTTAATACGCCCCCTGAAGAGGCTGAAGGCCCGCTCTATATCTTCACTCGTAATGGCCCTGGGGTCGGCCTCACCCGTAACCACCCCCTCGGCGTCATATGTATCGGTCTCCACGCCAAGTGTCATGGTACCCTCGTATTCCTTGGGCCCCCTCTCAAGCCAGCGGGCGAACTTTGTCGCCCTGTTAACCACAAGGGGAAGAACGCCTGTTACAGCCGGGTCCAGCGTGCCGAGGTGCCCTACCTTCGCGGCGCGAAGCCTGCCCTTTACCCTGGCCACTACGTCATGGGAGGTCCAGCCCGCAGGTTTATCCACGACAAGCACACCGTTCACGGAGCGCAGCCCTTTTTCATCGCCTTGTTAACGGCGCCAAGGACCCTTGCCTTTACCTCTTCAAGAGAACCCTTGAGCGTGCATCCGGCGGCGCGGGCGTGCCCGCCGCCGCCAAGGTCCATGGCCACGGCGCCGATGTCCATATAGCTCTTGCTCCGAAGGCTAACCTTGTACTCACCACCGGGACACTCCCTGAAGAGAATCCCCACCTCAACGCCCTTTATGCCCCTGGCGTAGTTTACAAAGCCATCGGCATTATCCACATCGGCCTTTGAGGTATTGAACATATCAGTTGTCACGCACAGGGTGGCTATATTGCCCCCACGGCCCTCACCGCAGACCTCTATTACATCAAGGGTAGCGAGTACAAGGGCGAGAAGGCGAAACCTTACGGGTGAGTAATTCTCATAAACGCGCATGGAGATGTCCCATGGCTCGGCGCCGAGCTTCACCAGCTCGCCCGCCTTTATAAGAGAGCCCGCCGAGGTGCATGAATACCTGAAGGAACCTGTATCGGTATGTATTGCCACATAGAGGTTTACGGCGGCCTCTTTTGTAATCTTCATTCCGCCGGCCATGCAGAGGTCGTAAATCACCTCGCCCGTGGCGCTCGCATCGGCGTCCACGACGTTTAAATCGCCAAAGCGGTCGTTCGTGGCATGATGGTCCAGATTTATAAGCAGACCATCGTGGGCAAAGGCGTTCAGAGCGCCTCCAAGGCGGTCTTTCATGCCGCAGTCAACGGCTAAGATGCAATCAAAGGGCCCGCGGCCATCAAGGTCGTGGACAATGGAGTCCGCACCGGGAAGAAATTCGTATATCTCCGGCACAGGGTCTTCCAGATAGGCCGTTACGTCCTTGCCCATGGCCCGGAGCGTAAGCGTGAGCCCCAGCAGAGACCCCACGGCGTCGCCCTCGGGGTTAACATGAGAGGAGACGAGGAACCTCTTGCCCTGCTTTATCTTCTCTATTATCTCATCAAATCTCTTGGCCATAAAAACCTTCCTCTCACCCTCTTACTTTCTTTTGGAAAAAAGAAAGTAAGCAAAGAAAACCAATAGGGAATAAGCGTTATTGCCGCATAAAACTACGCCTTACGCCCCGCATTACAAAAATGCAAAAAAAGAAAACCCGCTGAGAGTAAGAATTATCACATCATAAAG
>CAZMKZ010000025.1:0-5770 GCA_964567185.1 uncultured Thermodesulfobacteriota bacterium | reverse complement strand
ACAAAAATGCAAAAAAAGAAAACCCGCTGAGAGTAAGAATTATCACATCATAAAGACACATCACATCTTACGCTACTTTATGCCCCGTCCTCTTTTTTAATCTCATGCAACAATTCATCAATGTGCTCGGCGTATTCCAGGGTATCGTCAAAGTAAAAGCGAATATTGGGGACAGACCTCAGTTTAAGGCGATGTCCAAGGGTACGCCTTATATACCCGACGGCGCTCTCAAGACCCTGCGCCGAGTTTGCCTTTTCTTCTTCTGTTCCCAGCTGGCTGAAATATACCCTTGCCTCTTTGAGGTCGGCGCTGAGCTTAACGTGCGTTATGGTAATAAAACCTATTCTCGGGTCCCTTATATCCCCCCGTTGAACCATGGAGGCTATTTCGCGCAGGATACTGTCTCCAACCCTGTCCGCCCGCTTGTATCCATGCGTCATTATCTTATCTCCCGCAGATGGTCTCTATATATTCATAATCTCCACGCGGCTATCGATTATCTCCGCAGTGTTGTACCCCTCTATCTTATTTATCACCTTGTCTATAACGGAGTTGATAAAGGAGCGGTCATTGCCGACGGCGGCAATGCCTATGACGGCCCTCTGCAGGGAGTCCTGCATTTCGACCTCGGACACGGAGACATTGTAGCTATTAGAGACCTTGTCTTTAATGCTCTTGATTATACGCCTCTTGCCCTTGAGAGAACGGTTGCCGTGGAGCATGAGGGTTATCGTGCAGAGACCTACTACCACAATCGGGGACCTGTGTATGATTCCGGGGCCGAAAGTTCAGGTATGCCGCCCTGAAGGCGTCCCCCTTCTCTCCCCTATCCCCCAAAAATACGGCCGCCCCGCGGGTCTTGAGAGGGCGCACTCTTTTAAAGGCTCGGCCATGGGCCTCTCAGAGCTTTGCGGCCTCCTCTTTTTCAACGTAAAGCTCTATGACATCGCCTGTCTTGACGTCGTTATATCCGTCTATGGTCATGCCGCATTCATATCCGGTCTGCACTTCCTTGACATCGTCCTTGAAACGCCTGAGGGTGCCGAGCTTGCCGTCATAAATAACGACGCTGTCTCTTATGAGATGTACCTTGGACCCCCGGAGGGCCTTGCCGGAGGTGAGATAACAGCCGGCCACATTACCCACCTTGCTGACACGGAATACCTCGCGGACCTCGGCAGTGCCGATAATCTCTTCCTTTATGATGGGCTTGAGGAGTCCCTCCATGGCGCCCTTTATCTCATCGACAAGGTTGTATATAACATCATAGAGCCTCACATCGACGTTATCCTTGACGGCGAGCTCATGGGCCTTGGTCTCGGGCCTCACATTAAAGCCTATTATAATGGCGTTGGCGGCCGAGGCAAGCATAACGTCGCCCTCGTTTATCCCGCCCACGGCGCTGTGGAGCATGTTTATCTTCACGGCCTCGGTGGAGAGTTTTTCAAGGGATTCTCTTACGGCCTCTATGGAGCCCTGCACATCGGCCTTGAGTATGATGTTAAGCTCCTGCACCTCGCCCTTGCTTATCTTGTCATACAGGTCGGCAAGGCTGACCCTTGCGGTCCTGCCCTGGTCCTGCTCAAGGCTCTTCTTCTCTCTTATGGCGGCAATTTGCTTTGCCGTAATCTCGTCCTTTACAACGGCGAATGTATCGCCGGCCATGGGCACGCCGGAGAGCCCCAGTATCTCGATGGCCATGGAAGGGCCGGCCTCTTTCACCCTTTTGCCCGTGTCGTCTATCATGGCCCTCACACGTCCCGAATGAAAGCCCGTGACAAAGGCGTCGCCCGGCTTCAAGGTGCCCCTCTGTATGAGGACGGTGGCAACGGGGCCTCTGCCCTTGTCGAGCTTGGCCTCGATGATAACGCCGCCCGCGGGGCCCGTAACCGGGGCCTTGAGCTCAAGCATCTCGGCCTGTATGATTATCATGTCAAGGAGTTCGCTGATATTAGTTCTTTTCTTGGCCGAGACCTCGATAAAGATGGTGTCTCCGCCCCATTCCTCGGCCACAAGACCGCGGCCCGAGAGCTCGGTCTTTATCCTGTCAGGGTCGGCCTGCGGAAGGTCTATCTTGTTTACGGCCACAATGATGGGCACATCGGCGGCCCTGGCGTGATTAATGGCCTCAACTGTCTGCGGCATGACACCGTCGTCGGCGGCCACTACAAGGATAACTATATCCGTGGCCATGGCGCCCCTTGCCCGCATGGAGGTAAACGCCTCATGGCCAGGAGTATCAAGAAAGGTTACATCACCCCTGTCAAGATGAACATGGTACGCGCCTATATGCTGAGTAATACCGCCGGCCTCTCCTGTGGCCACCTTTGTCTCACGTATGGCGTCAAGAAGAGAAGTTTTACCATGGTCAACGTGCCCCATTACCGTCACCACAGGGGCCCGGGGTTTCAGGTTCGACTCATCCATGGAGGGAAGCTCAAGAAGCACATCTTCCTGTATGGATACGTTCTCCACCTCGTAGTCATACTCATTTGCTATGAGCGTGGCCGCGTCTATGTCTATGAACTGGTTCACCGTGGCCATTATGCCCATGCCCATGAGTTTTTTAATCAACTCACCGGCCTTGACGCCAAGCCTCTGAGAGAGGTCAGCCACGCTTATGGCCTCGGATATGCGCACAACCCTTTTGACGGCCTTGGGCGTGGTAATTTCCGTCTTCATGAGCTGCCGCGTAGGGCTTATGGACGGCCTTCCGTGGCGTTGCCTTGGTTTCTGGAAGCGTTTGCCCCTTTTACGTCTCCCGCCGGGCGAAAAAAAGTTTTTCGTGACCTGGACTTTGGGTTTTTCAAAGACCTTTACATCCCTTGCGGCGCGCACCTTGCCCGGGGCCGCGGGCTTTTTCTCCTTAAGAGGCTCCTGAGGTTTTACCTTTGCCGCGGCCTTTTTCTCCGTCTCTTTAGCCGCCTCCTTAGCCGCCTCTTCAGGCGCCGGCTTTCCGGCCTTTTTCGCAGCCTTTTTAACGGGCTTTGGCGCGGCCTTTACATCGGCCTCTTCAGGGGGCTCTCCCTCTTTGGCAACTACGGCCGCCGTTTTCTCAGGGGCCTTCTTCTTCGGAGGCTCCGCCTCGGCGGCAGGAGCGCCGGAAGCGGCCTCTGCCGGCAAATTCGGCTTCTCCTCGGGCACGGGCTCCGGGGCCTTTGCCTTAACGGCTCTTCTGCGGCGTATTACCGAGGGCTTAATCCGCTTTTCGACAAGATCGGGTTTTTTTTCTTCTTCTGTTTTTTCAGTTACCATATCTAAGATATTTCTCTTATCCTATAGGTTCGGTTAAATCTCTCTTTAATTATCATCCATAATGCCGCCATCAAGCCGGGCATCCAATATATCGGTTATCTCGCCAAAAAGCGCCTCTACGTCCTGACGGGATACATTCACCCTTAAGGCGCGGGAAAAGGCCCCCTTTTTTTTGCAAACCGCTGAAAGGCACTCTTTTTTCAGACATATATAGGCGCCTCTTCCACCGGCGCGGTTATTGATGTCCGCCCCCAAATGGCCCCCAATGATTGCCACCCTTAAGAGCTTTGCCTTGGGCAATACACTTCTGCAGGCCAGACACGTCCTCTCTACGGACGCTCCGGCAGGTCCCTGCCCGGCCTCACCTGACACTACTCCGAGACCTCCCCGCCATAGATGATATCGCCTTACTCACTCTCGGCGTCGGCGTTAGCGGCGGAATCGGCCTGCGCCCCGTCCTTCTCTTCCTCTTCCGCTTCGGGGTTTTCAGCCGCATCATCACCATCAAGAGCGCTCTCGATGATCTCCTCACCGTCCGGCTTCGAGGCTTCCGTCTCACTACCTTCCCTGTCCGCCTCTTCGCCTGCCACCATGGCCGCCATCTCCCTTTTGAAGACCTCTTCAGGAGATAGTTCAGCCTTTGACTCGTCTCCGTAGTCAGACTCGGTGTGTATATCTATCTTCCAGCCGCTAATCCTCGCGGCAAGCCTTACGTTAAGCCCCTTTCGTCCTATTGCCAGAGAGAGCTGGTCGTCGGGGACGATTACCTCCATGGCATGTTCATCGTCGTCAACAATGACCCTTGATATCTCCGCGGGAGAGAGTGTATTCTTGACAAAGACGGCCGGGTCTTCGGACCAGTGTATGATATCTATCTTCTCCCCCTTCAATTCCTGCACCACGGCCTGTACCCTCGAGCCTTTCACCCCCACGCAGGCCCCAACAGGGTCGACGTCGGTATGATGGGAGACAACGGCTATCTTGGCCCTTTCTCCGGGCTCTCTGGCGGCGCCCTTTATCTCCACAATCCCCTCGTATATCTCGGGAACCTCCATCTGAAAGAGTTTTATCAGAAAAGACGACTGCGCCCTTGAGAGCATAACCTGAGGCCCCTTCACGTCATTGCATACGTCGACAATGAGGCCCCGAATCCTGTCGCCCTGCCTGTATCCCTCGCGCCTTACCTGCTCCTTTTTGCTGAGCAGGGCCTCTGTTCTGCCGATATCAACTATTATATCACCGCGCTCGAACCTGTGCACAACGCCGGAGACTATCTCGCCGAGTTTATTACTGTACTCCTCATAGATTACATTGCGCTCGGCCTCGCGGACCTTCTGGATGATAATCTGCTTGGCCGTCTGCGCGTCTATGCGCCCGAACTTTTTAGAGTCGAGCTTAACTCCGATTACGTCCTCAAGCGCGCTGTCGGGATCGAGCTCCCTGGCATCGGGAAGGCTTATCTCAAGGTCCGGGTCGTCCACGGTCTCGACAACGGTCTTGAAGAGAAAAAGCTCTATCTCCCCGGATTCCTCCTGATAATGGGCTTCTATATCCTTATTGGCTCCGAAACGCTTTTCCGCGGCCTTCAGCACAGCGGTCTCAAGCGCGTCGATTAACACTTCTTTTGTTATACCCTTGTCTCTACCAACCTGGTCAATGAGATGGGCAAGATTAACAGGCATTAATACACACCCCCCGTTCTTGTATTATTCAATTTCATAAAAATCATCTTAAAACTCCGCCACAAGGTTGGCCTTTCTGATGTCCTCCATCCTGATGGCCCACATCTTGTCCGACTCATCAATTATCTCGATAACCCCGTCATGGACGGCGTCGAGACGGCCCTTGAAGTTACTCCTTCCGTCAAGGGGCATGAGGGTCCTTATCTTTATCGTCTTTCCGATAAACCTCAAAAAGTCCTTTTCTTTTTTCAATACCCTCTCAAGGCCCGGAGAAGAGACCTCAAGGGAATACCTGCCCGGCATGATATCCTCGACGTCAAGCACGGCGCCAAGCTCACGGCTTATTACGGCGCAGTCGTCTATGGTCACGCCGCCGGGTTTATCGGCGAATACGCGGAGTATGCTGCGCCCGTGTTCCACGAGACACTGGAGGTCCACAAGCTCGCATCCGGCGCCGGAGACAACGGGTTCCACCACCGTCTCCAGCCTCTCTATCAGTGAAGCGCTGATGCGCATCATACAAAACCTGTTGCAGAGTCAATCTTAACTCAATCCCCGGGCCGGCCTAATCCTTCATGGCCCTGAACCGCAAGATCAAGACTCTGTTATTTTTAGAGATAGGCTTCACGCTCTCCCATGGCATGAAGCATACAGGCGCTTACGCGGAGGATAACTTCAGGACACACCCTGCGGACCAAACTCCAGGACACCCCCCCACATACTCCTGCCACCCGGCGGCCCTGTACATCACAGGCCCCATCCCCGGCGGCCCCGGCGTCCTCACACATAACAGGCCCCGTCCTCCTGCACTCCTGCCACCCGGCGGCCCGATA
>CAZMKZ010000024.1:9639-30533 GCA_964567185.1 uncultured Thermodesulfobacteriota bacterium | reverse complement strand
TGGCCTGCACTTTACCATGAAACCCCGCGAAAAGGAAAAAGAAAAAGATAAAGGCAGAGGAGAAAAAAGCAAAGATATGGGGCGTGGATCCTTCATTAAAGCCCTTGCGGGCGCATCTGTAAATGCCGTAGACAAAGGCCGCGAACAAGAGCGGCGTGAAGAGACCCGCCTGCGAGGCGAGAAAATCAAGTGGCTCGCTAAGGGAGAAGGACGCGTTTCCCACGTGCGCCTGTCCCATGGTGTGGCGGAAGGTGACGCCCTTGTTGGCCATATTCCAGATGAATACAGGCAGGGAGACAACGGCGGTTGTGATGCCCGCAACGTATGGCCCGTAGGACTTCAGGAGGGCCCGGTGGTCCCGTGAGCTGAGGAGAACGAGCAAGAGGGTGGGATAGATTAGGACCATGGTGTATTTACTTAAAAAACCAAGGCCCGCCAGGAGACCGGCGAGAAACCAGCTTGCCATCTTTTGGCTCTGAAGGGCCTTTATGAAGAAAAACACCGTGCCCGCCCAGAAAAACACAAAGGGCACGTCAGTGGTCATGAGCACGGAGCCCACGGAGAGGAGCGGCGTTATCATGGAGAGAAGGGCCGCGTAAAAACCTGTCTTTTCTTCCCCGGTAAGCTCATAACCTATGAGATATATGAAGTACGAGGCCCCTGCGGCGAAGACCACGGCCCCGGCCCTTACGGCAACCTCGGTGCTGCCCAGAATGGCGGTGAAAAAGGCGATGATGTAGGCCACGCCGGGCCCCTTGCTGTAATAGCTGAGCGCAAGCCTGCGCGACCACTCCCAGTAATGCGCCTCGTCGGGCGAGAGGTCAAAGGGTGAGTAGACTATATAGATAAGGCGCAGTATGGATACTGCCACGAGGATAAGAAGGAGTTTTTTATTATAATACTTCACTGTTTTTTCGTCTTTCAATGTTTAATGGCCTTTTTGAGGGCATGAAGGCCCTTTCTGTCCGCCCAATCAAAGGCAAGGGCAACAAGGGCGCCAAGCAGGGCGCCGCCCAATACGTCGAGCGGGTAATGCACGCCCACATAGACCCTGGAGTAGGCTATGGCCACGGCTATGGCGATGAAAAAGGGTCTGTATTTTTTATATCGCAGGCTCAGCAGAACCATGGATGAGAATATGTTGGTGGCATGACCCGATGGAAAAGAATATGACCCGCCGCATCCCACAAGAAGCCTTACGCCCGTAAGGGCATGACAGGGGCGTATCCTGCCGAAGAGCTCTTTCAGGAGAACCGCCGCATAGTCGCTCAGCATTACGGTAATGGCCACGAGTATAAGGGTGCGTATTTCCGATTTTTTGCCCCTCAGGAGGACGAGGAGGATGAAGATTATCCCGATGCCGATAAAGTGGCTCTTATCCGTTATAAAGGGCATGACCGCATCAAGGACGGGTGAGGTGAGCCTGCCGTTAAGCAGGGTAAAGAGCGACCTGTCAAACCTGAGGAGCCAAGCCATCAGTCTTTACCTCCCTGAGAGGGCGTCAAGGGGGGCAAGAGGCCAAGCCCTTTCACGGCCTCAAGGACCTCGGCCACTGTAATCTCCGTCATGCACCTCGGGTCATCGCATTTTTTTCTGAAACAGGGGCTGCATTCCAGCCCTTTCCGAACCACTATATGGCCCTTGCCTATGGGACCGGTGCGCCAGGGGGCCGTTGGGCCGAATAGGGCCACCACGGGAAGCTTTGCGGCAACGGCTATGTGCATGGGGCCCGAATCAAGCGTCACGCAGAACCGGGCAAGCCTCATGAGGGCGGCAAGGCCCGTGAGGTCTACGGTACCGGCAAGGTTATGGGCCCGCGGCCCTATGCCTTTTGCTATCTTCCGCGCGGCTTCTTTATCGCCCTCTGCCCCCACTATGAGGGCCAAAAGGCCGTATTTTTGTGTAATGATTCGGCCAAGCTCCATGAACTTCTCATCATCCCAGAGCTTTTTTTTCCACCTCGACCTTGGAACAATAATAAAGAAGGGGTTTTCAACTCCCTTGCCCCCTGCCCTTACTCCGATATGGCGCAGTAGCTCTCTTGCATGGTCAAGGGCTTCCCCTCCTACGTAGAGTGGAAAGTCCACATCTTTTTCCCCGGCAGGGGCGGCCCCGCCATTAGGGTCCAGGCGCATGGCGGCGTTAACAAGGTCAATATACCGCAATACGGCGTGCCTCTCAGGGTCATAGGCTGGGGCCTTCTCGCTGAGGGTCAGGGTACTCAGCTCCCGGGAGTTGGCAAAACCGATTACCCGCTTGCCGCGCGCCGCCACGGCCCATACAGCGCTTTTAAAAAGCCCCTGAAAGTCCATGACAAGGTCATATTGCCTTGCCGCGAGCTGGCGCGCTGTCTTGATGTTGGCCCTGCTCTGGCGAGTCCAGCCGTTTTTGCTGACAATGAAAAGGTTATCTATCAAGGGGTTATTCCTGAGCACCGATGACGACGGCTCCTCCACGAGCCAGTCTATCTCGGCCTCGTTCTTCCCCTTTGCCCCGCGTCTTTCAAGGGCGGTCCTCAAGGCCCGAAGCGCCGGCAATGTCTGCACCACGTCGCCTATGGACGAGAGTTTTATGATAAGTATTTTCAAGGTTACGTCCGTTATTCTTCGCTAAGGTTGCTGAATGGGCCGTCTTCTGCGAGCATCCATTCCACGGCTTCACCGAGGTCTTCTGCCACAAAGTCCAGGTTCGAGAGACCGTGCCCGCCCCCTCCAATCCCATGCTTTATCTCTTCAAGGGCCACGGGGCCGTATCCCGTAAGCACAAGCACGCTCATCATCCCGGTCCTGCGGGCAAGCTCCATATCAGAGGCCTTGTCGCCTACCATTACAGAACGCGAGAGGTCTATATCGTGACCGCGCGCCGCCTCGTCGATGAGCCCTGTCTCTGGTTTTCTGCATTCGCAGTGCTCATCGGGGTGATGGGGGCAGTAAAAGAGGCCGTCTATACGGGCCCCTTCCGCCTCCAGCAGGGCTTCGAGCCTCTTATTCACTACGCCAAGGTCCTGTTCAGTATAAAAACCGCGCGCCAGCCCGGACTGGTTTGTGATGACGATTACGGGGATATCCCTCTTGTTAAGTTCCTTTATGGCCTCTGCGGCTCCGGCTATCAAGACAACATCTTCGGGAGCGCCGATATAACCCCTGTCCTCGTTAATGGTCCCGTCCCTGTCGAGGATAACGGCTGGCACCAGAGTTTTTTCATGGCTCATGGTCTTGCCTCTTTGCTCTTGAGTTTCAGCGCGGCCCCGCATACATCGTCTACGGTTATGGTTGTCATGCAGTCCATGTGACCGAATTTGCAGACCCTCTCGAAACAGGGGTTACAGGGCGTTTTTTTTATTATAAACCCCGCCAGAGGCCCTGTCGGGCCTGTAAGCGCCGGGTCTGTGGACCCGAAGATGCCCAGTGTCGCCACACCCAGGGCCGAGGCCATGTGCATGGCCCCGGAGTCGTTTGTAATAAAAAGACCAAGTCCCTTGAGCTGGGCTATGCACTGGCGTAGCGTTGTCTTGCCCGCAAGGTTCAGGGCCGCGGGGACCTTGCCCCTTATGCCCTTATAGACCTCTTCGGCGGCCGCGATATCGCCGGGACCCCCGAATATGAGCGCCGCGGCATCGAGTTTTTTCGCTAATTTTATGAGCGCCTCGGCAAACCTCTCGGCCGGCCACATCTTTGCCGGGCCGAAGCTTGCCCCGGGCGCGGCCCCTATAAGGGGCCGGCCGGATAGCCCCGCATTTTTCAAGAGCGCTTTAGCCTTTTCAATTTCCTCTTGCCCCGCGTATAGCCTGGGCACGGGCCTCTTGGCCGTTGTTTCAGCCCCGCCAAGGGCCTTGATGATATTAAGATAGTATTCAATATGGTGGAGTTTTTTAATTCCTTCAGTAAATGGCACGGCCTCTGTAAGGAGCCCGGAGCGCATGTCCCTGCCGTAACCCACACGCTCCGGTATGCGGGATATAAAGGAGATAAAGGCGGCGTCAAAGGCGTTCTGAAAGAGCACTGCAAGGCCGAAGTCCCCTGCCCGTAGTTTTTTTGATAGCTTGAACCTGCCCCGCAGGCCTTTATGGTCCTCGCCGTACTCGATTATATCCGCAACAGCGGGGTTATTCTCATAGATGGGGATAACCGTGTTTTTCGCGAGGATGGAGATCTCCGCCTTGCCGTAAAGTTCATGCAGGGCCGCCAGGGCCGGCAGTGTCATCACGGCGTCGCCCACCCAGTTGGGCGTGCGTACGAGTATCCTCTTGATTGCCCTTTGCGTCATCTCTTGAATTTTCCCCTTCCCCCTGCCGCCCTGATGGGGCTTTTAGAAAATAATCAAATATTATATTATAAATATCAGATACATAAAACCTTTTTTCGGTTTCGCCTTTTCTCGCGCCATGAGGGAGAGGCCTTGAATATGTGAATTCAGGCAAAAAAACAGGGCTTTTTATGGTATATTGAGTGATTATGGGACCGAATTTAATCGAAAAGGTAGCGGAAGAGCTAAACGTGCTCGTTACGGGTGGAATTATCTCGAAGATAAGCCAGCCCGAGCCGAGGTCTATTGTTCTGCGAGTGTTTCTGCGGGGTAAACAAGAGCACCTTCTCATTAGCGCCCACGCACCTAATGAGAGGCTTCATCTTACGGACAAAAAGATGCCAAACCCCATGAGGCCCCCGCGTTTTTGCGCCCTTCTGCGAAGTAGAATTGGCAACGCCCTCATAAGGGAGATAAAAAAACTTCCCGATGAGCGTATTGTGGAGATAAGCATTGAAAAACGGGGGGCCACGGGGACGCGCTTCTATCGGTTGAGGGTGGAGCTTACGGGCAGGTCCGCTAATATTATACTTCTTAACGAAAAGGGTATTGTTGAAGATGCCCTGCGGCATTTTCGCCCCGAGATCAGCCCCAGGGCCGTGGTTCCGGGTGTGGTTCTTTCGGAGCTCCCGGCACGGGAAGAGGCCCTCGGGGTAGAGAGTGGACACGGCGAGGCCCTGCCGGATAAGGGCGCCGATGAGTCGTGGAACGAGTTCATGGACCGCCATTACGGCGAGCTTACGGGCGACGAGGGCCTTGCCGCTTATAGAAGCGAGCTGAAAAGGGCCGTAGACCGGGCCCTTAAGAGGGCGAAGAAAAAAATTTTGAATCTGCAGGGAGATAAAGAGAAGGCCGAGGCCAACATCGGGGCCTATCATCTTGGGGAGTTGATACTGCCGAACATGGGCTGGATAAAACGCGGGGCAATAGAGGCCCGCTTAATGGATTATACGGAAGTGCCGCCCGTGGAGGTGACGGTGCCCCTTGATGAGAAGATAGGGCCGAGGGAGAACGCCGAGCGCTACTTTAAAAAGGCAAAAAAGGCGAGGCGCGCGCTGGAGATTCTGGCAAAGCGGATACCCGAGAGCGAGGCCGAACTTCAGTATGTACAGGACCTTGCCTATGAGCTTGAGAACGCCGGAACCATTGAGGATTGTGAAGAGATAGAAAGCGCCCTCATAAAGGGCAGGTATATGAGGCGGCAGGAGGGCCGTGAAAAAGGGGAGACCCGAAAGAGCGTGGCAAGCCCCGTAAAGAAGTTAAAATCCAGCGAGGGGATTTTAATACTCCTTGGAAAGAACGCGCGCGGCAACGACCGGATTGTAAAAAAGGAGTCCTCAAAGGGCGATGTATGGCTGCACGCCAAGGACGTAGCAGGCTCTCATGTGCTCATTAAAACAGGCGGTCGGGCCATAGCTGATTACCAGGCAACGCTCCGCGAGGCGGCTGAGCTTGCGGCGTGGCACTCAAAGGCGCGTAGCGAAAAAAAGGCCGAGGTCTTGTATACGGACGTGAAACACGTCACCAAACCCGCCCACGCGAAACCCGGGCAGGTGCTGGTGCGTGAGTTTAAGGTTGTTCTTGTGGAGCCAAGGGAGCGGGGGTAGGGAGAACCTTGCGGTTTTTGGGGTGCGAGGGTGGTATGATTGATGAAATTTTGGAGTTGAAGAAAACAATAAATCTGTCTTGTTCCCATCAGACTTGTAGATACCGTCTTGGCTGTCAAGCCAAAAGAGGTATATTCCAGTTAGGGTCGAAGCGTTTTTTATGTTTAAGCACGCCGTAGGCGATGTGCAGTAATTTTCTCATGCAGGCCACGAGCGCACATATTGGTTTTTTGCCTTTTGAGAGGAGTCGTTCGTAGAACTTTTTGATTACGGGGTTGTGTTGAGCCGCCACCATGGCGGGCATGTACAGGGCTTTTCTGAGCCTCCGTGAGCCGCGCTTGTTGATCATGACCTTGCCATGCACGGAGGTTCCGCTCTGACGCTCAGCAGGTGCGATACCGGCGTAAGCCACCAGTTGCTTGACGTTATATCAAAGCGGCTGACGTCGCCTATCTCAGAGAGCATTGCAGAGGCCGTGGTCTTGCCCACCCCGGGGATGGAGCAGAGCAGTCTTACGTTCTCGTCGATATCAGGGTGCTCCCTGATAAGTTTCTTGAGTCCTTTGCCAAGGTCAGCTATCTGGGCCTCAAGGAACTTGATGTGTTTTTTGATCTCTTTTTGAACACCAGCTGTGGAGGGGCCGACAGTCTCAAGCACATGCAGGCGGTTCTTCTCGGCCTGAGCCTTGTAGGTTGGGTAGAGCGTAGCGAAACCCGACAAAAAAGTATGAGTTAAAACTTCAAAAGGAATCCCCTTCCCTATCCACCCGCCCGCCTTTGTGCTATCCTTTCCCAATAAGTAAATCCTGTTCCAAAGGTATGAAAAATCCGTGAAACCACACACCCAAACCGAGCCCTTCCGGACCCTCTCGGCCTATTTGAAGGATAAGTACGGCCAGAAGGTCTACAAGGTGGCCCTTGACGCGGGCCTCACCTGCCCGAACCGTGACGGCTCCCTCGGGCACGGCGGGTGCCTGTACTGCAACCCCGATTCCCTTAAACCAAAGGACCCGGTGAGCGTTACGGACATCCGCGGCCAGCTTACTGACGGCATCGCCCGCATGAGGGTTCGCCACACCGCCAGAAAGTTCATCGCATACTTTCAGTCCAACACCAGCACCTACGCCCCCGTAGAGGTCCTTGAAAGAATATACTCTGCGGCCCTTGACCATGACGACGTGGTGGGCCTTGCCGTCTCCACCCGGCCCGACTGCCTTGGGGAGGCCGTCCTTGATCTGCTGGAAAGAATAAAGAATAAAAAATCCCTATGGGTCGAGCTTGGCCTTCAGTCCGCTAATAATATAACCCTTAAAGCGATGAATCGCGGCCATTGTGCCGAAGACTTTGCCCGCGCCATGCGACGCTGTAATGAGCGGGGCATAAACGTATGCGCCCATGTCATACTTGGGCTACCCGGCGAGACCGAGGCCGATATGCTCCGGACCATGGAGTTTTTGTCAGACCTTGATATATGGGGCATAAAGTTTCATCAGCTTCAGATAATGCGCGGGACTCCTCTTTATGAGTCATACAAAAGGGGGCGCGTTAAGACCCTCGGCCTTGAAGAGTATACATGGCTCGTGATAAGATGCCTCGACGCCCTGCCTCCTGAGGTGGTGGTACACAGGCTATGCGCCGATACGCCCGACGCCTTTCTTGTGGCCCCGCAGTGGGGCCTCAATAAATTTATGATTTTAGAGAGGATTACAAGGGGCATCGTGGAAAAAAGGGGCTTTCATGCAGGGCCTGTCTCTTAAGCAGGCTTGATTCTCATCCGTAATACATAAAAACGGATATAATGTAATTTTGCGGGGCGGGCACGGCCCGCAACCATACAAAAAAACAAAGGAGAGCAAATGGCAGATCCGCGCGTTAAAAAACTTGCCTCAATACTCGTAAATCACTCCCTTGGCGTAAAAAAAGGCGATAAGGTCCTTATAACATCATCAAGCGAGCTGGCAAAGCCCCTCGTCCTTGAGGTCTATCGGGAGGTAATGAAAAAGGGCGGCGAACCGCTTCTGAACATCGGATTTGAGGAGGCCGCCGAGATATACTACAAGCTCGCCACGGACGCGCAGCTGAAGACCTTTCCCAGGATTGCGGCCTATCGCGCAAAGAACATAGATTGCGTGGTGAATATCCGCGCCTCTGTAAATAAAAAAGCCCTCTCCAACGTAGACCCCACGCGCCTTGCCATGCGCAGTAAGGTGATGAGCCCAATCAGTAATATCATCGTCAATACAAAACGCTGGATACTCTGCAACTACCCCACAAACGCCCTTGCCCAGGAGGCCGATATGAGCCTTGAGGAATACGAAAAATTCCTCTACGGGGCCACGAATATCGATTGGGTCAAGGTGAAAAAAGAGGAGATGAAACTCAAGCGCGCCCTTGACAGGGCCAGCGTAGTGCATATTCAGGGCCTCGACACAGACCTGACCCTTGGCATAAAGGGCAGAAAGTCCATACCCTGCTACGGTAACTACAATATGCCCGACGGCGAGGTCTTCATGAGCCCCGTTGAGAATACGGCGGAGGGGCATATATTTTACGAGATGCCCGCCATATATCAGGGCCGTGAGGTAACGGGCATAAGGCTTCGCTTCAAGGCAGGCAAGGTGGTGGAGGCCAGCGCGGATAAGAACGAAAAATTCCTCATTACCATGCTCGACACCGACAAAGGCGCGCGCTTTCTCGGCGAGCTCGGCGTGGGCGTCAACTACGGCATAAAAAACTGCTCAAAGGATATACTCTTTGACGAGAAGATAGGCGGCACCGTGCACCTTGCCGTTGGCAGGTCCTATGAGGAGGCGGGCGGCAAGAACAAATCGGCCATACACTGGGACATGATAAAGGACCTCCGAAAGAACGGCAGTCTGTCCCTTGACGGCAAGGTCATACAGAAAAACGGAAAGTTCCTTATCTAAGATGTGAAAAACCGGGATGCCATACTCAAGCTAACGGGCGGGGTCATAATAGCCGCCCTTACCGTGGTGATATATCATCACGCCTTTTTCAATGGCTTTGTCTCTGACGACGGCTTTCAGATACTTGAAAACCCATGGATTAAGGACATAAGGTTTATTCCCGGCATTTTCGGTCACTCGCTCTCCGGTTTTTCGGCGCATAGTTTTCAGAAGGCCACTTACCGGCCCATGATGTACGTGGCCTTTACCGTCGAGCACTCCCTCTTCGGCCTAAACCCCTTTGGCTGGCACGCCGTAAATATACTTGTTCACGCCGCAAATGGCGTGGTGGTATTTTTCATTACCCTTGGGCTGTTAAGCACATTTACTTCGCCGCCGGAGGCGGGGCAAACAGGGCCAATCCACGGCTCCATTTCCACCTCCACATGGCTTTCCTCCATCGTGGCGGCGGCCCTCTTTGTCTCTCACCCCGCGGGCAGTGAGCCGGTCTCCTGGGTCTCGGCCCTGCCGGAGCTCGCTTTTACCTTTCTTGTATTATTGGCTTTTTATCTTCATATCAGAGAGAGGCCGGGTGACGCAAAGACCTCAATCGCCGGATACGCCCCCGGCCCCGCGCTCTTTTTTATTGCCCTTCTCTTTAAAGAAACGGCCATAGTTCTGCCTCTCCTGCTCTTTATCTACGATATCCTCGCAAAGAGGGGCGGTGTGGCCGTAAGAAGAGCGGAAAAAAAGGCTTTTTCAGTATATGGCGCCTATTGCATTGCCCTGGCCGTCTATATTACCCTCCGCGTCCTTGCCCTCGGTCATCTTGGCTCGGGCTCCAACCTCAACGCATACCTCGGGGCGGGGGGGCTCCTGCTTAACGCCGTATCCGGGTTTTACAAGGCCATGGTCATGCTCTTTTTGCCCATGGGGATGTACCCATTTCAGATATTCAAGGCCCTTACCTCTCCTTTCGAGGGGAGGGCCGTTATCTCCATAGTCTTTACAACGGGCTTTTTCCTCATCCTTTTTTTATTAAGAAAAAAACTCCATCCCCTCGTTCTTCTCGCTATCGCCTTTATGGTTCTACCCGTACTGCCAGCCCTCTATACGCCCGTTATGAGCCGTTTTGACTTTGCCCCGCGCTATATATACCTCTCGAGTGCGGGATACGCCTTTTTTCTGGCCTTTATCGTACGGTGGCTCTTCCGTAAGGGGCCCCTCAGGGGAAGGTTTTACCTCGGCGGCATTGCCATGGCCCTCTCGTGGGTCCTGATTATGGTCTGCTCTGTCGTGAGCGCGGGAAAGACCCTTGATTGGGCCGATAACCTCAGCCTCGCGCGGGCCTCGCTCCGGGGCTCGGCGGATAATTACTACGCCCTTTATCAGATAGGCAATGCAGAGCAGGGCCGCGGGCGTTACATCGAGGCAAATAAACGCTACGCGCAGGCCATAGGTATAATTGCGGGGCAGGAGCACAAGGACCTGCAGACCCTGCGGGATTCTCTTTTGAGCCAGGCACGCGGAGCGCTGGTCCTCGGCCAGGTCGATGAGGCCATGGGGGCCTATGAGAAACTCCTCGCGTTATGGCCCAATAACAGCGCCGCAAACTATCAGCTTGGTTATATATATCAGGGTAAAGGCCTCTGCGAAAAGGCCGTCTTTTATTACGGCCGCGCCCTTAATGGCTTAATGAGGGCGGTGGACAAACGTGACACCCTCGTTAATATGGGAAACTGTTACGCGAGGCTTACCCGCTACGACAGGGCCTATGACGAGTACAGAAAGGCCCTTGAGATAAGCCCCGGCGATCCTCTGGTGCGGCGCAACATGGAGACCCTTCAGAGGCTCATGGAGCGGCGGTAAGTGGCCGAAAAACCCTCAAAAAACTTGACAGCCATGGCCCAAGTGGTTATCATCTAATACCAAATCCGCCATGAGGAGTTCTCTCCGTAGAGACCTCCGGCAAAAGGATAATCCCTGACTACAGCCATGGAAGCTAACCTGATATCAAGCTCCTTCGAGGAAAGCATCAATGCCAAGAAGGATTTTTTCACCACAAAAAACATCGCCCTTGTAGAACGCTCTGCTCTGGAGATAGTCGCTTCCTTCAAGGCAGGGGGCAAGCTCATTACCGCCGGAAACGGCGGCTCTGCCGCCGACGCCCAGCACATGGCCGCAGAGCTTGTGAACCGCTTCGAGATAGAGAGGCCGCCTCTGCCGGCGCTTGCCATCACGACAGATACCTCCAACATCACGAGCATCGCCAATGATTACTCATTTGACGAGGTCTTCTCAAAGCAGATACGTGCCCTTGGAAAGGCCAAAGACGTATTCATGGCCATCTCCACAAGCGGGGCCTCGCCCAATATTACAAAGGCGGCGGATACGGCAAAGGCCATGGGCATAAAGGTCATCGCCCTTACGGGCCGGGGCGGGGGGGAGCTTGCCGCAAGGTCGGATATCGTCCTCAACGTAGAGGCGAAGAGGACGTGCCGTGTGCAGGAGGTTCACATTACCATCTGCCATATACTCTGCGAGATTATAGACTGCATGCTCTTTAAAAACGTCTAAGAGTTTTTTTCCGCCCCCATAACACTCAGGATATTTACCCAAGTGATATGAAATTCAAACCATTATCTTCTCGCGGACTCAAGACCTATTCCATTAAAGGAAGAAAGAGCAAGGTATCGGTGGATGAGTTTGCCCGGCCCTTTACTGCGGGCTCTTCCTTTGCCGATTACCTGAGCTCCCTTCCGGCCATACTGGGCGCAAAGGACTTGAAGGACGTTGCCAGCGCCATCGTAGAGGCAACGCGTGGCGGGCGGACCGTGGCCGTGGGCATGGGCGCCCATGTGCTGAAGGTGGGGCTCGGGCCCCTGCTAATAGACCTTATGGAGCGGGGGGTCATAAAATCCCTTGCCCTTAACGGGGCGGGCATTGTGCACGACTTTGAGATAGCCTATGCGGGATGCACCTCCGAGGACGTAGACGCCGAGATAGGCGCGGGGGCCTTTGGCATGGCAAAAGAGACGGGCTCCATCCTGAACAGGGCCATAAAAAAAGGGGCTGAAAAGGGCATAGGCAGGGCCGTTGGCGAGCTTATAGCGAATTCGAGATATCCCAATAAAGACAAGAGCGTCCTTGCCGCCTGCGTAAAAAACGATATACCCTGCACCGTGCACGTAGCCATTGGCACGGACATCCTGCACATACACCCGCAGATGGACGGAGCGGCAACGGGGCGGGCCGCCATGATGGATTTCAGGATATTCGCCTCTGTGGTGGCTTCACTTGAAAAAGGGGTTTACCTTAACATAGGCTCAGCCGTTATCATGCCCGAGGTCTTTTTAAAGGCCCTTACACTTGCAAGAAACCTGGGCCATGATGTGCGACATTTTACCACTGTGAATATGGATTTTATCCAGCATTACAGGCCCGTTACCAACGTGGTGCGCCGTCCCACCATGGGCGGGGGCAGGGGCGTGAGGCTTACGGGCCATCACGAGATAATGGTTCCGCTTTTATGCGCCGCCGTTATCGAGGGCCTTTCAAAGTGCAAATAGCAGTTTTTTATTTGGTCTACCGGGGTGGGAGTCGTATTTTCTCTGGAGTTAAGCCCCATCACATATTGGTTTTCTTTGCCCCGCTTTCTTTTTTCTAAAAGAAAGGGGGAGGTTTTCTTTATCCTGCTCTCTTTCTTACTGAAAGAAAGCAGAAGAAAAGGGCGGTTATTTTTATGAAGAAAGAGAAGGCCTGGTCAGGCCGCTTCGCAAAGCGCGCAAATAAGCTCGCCGACGAGTTTAACGCCTCCATAGGTTTTGACGTGAGGCTCTTTGCCCATGATATACGCGGCTCCATTGCCCACGCCACGACGCTTTCGGAGGCGGGCGTCTTGACGAAGCAGGAGACGCGCAAGATTATCACGGGCCTCAAGAAGGTAGAGCGTGAGCTCGCGCACGGCGTATTCACCCCCGGCCCGGAGTGCGAGGATATTCACATGGCCGTGGAGGGCAGGCTCGCCGAGCTTATAGGCCCCCTTGGCGGCAAGCTCCACACGGGCAGGTCCCGTAACGATCAGGTGGCCCTGGATATAAGGCTTTATCTTAAAGACGAGATAGGGCTTATACTGAGGTCTCTTAACGGCTTCAAGTCCGCCCTCCTTGAGCTTGCAAAGGCTAACCTTTCTGTAATCATGCCCGGATACACGCACATGCAGAGGGCCCAGCCCGTGCTTCTGTCCCATCATCTTCTGGCCTATTACGAGATGTTTAGCCGCGATAGCACGCGCCTCATCGATTGCCGCGCGAGGTTTGACGAACTGCCCCTTGGAGCCGGCGCCCTTGCCGGAAGTCCTTACAGGCTTGACAGAAAAGTTACGGCAAAGCTCCTTGGTTTTTCCCGCATTACGGCAAACAGCATGGACAGCGTAAGCGACCGCGATTTTGCCATGGAGTTTTTAAGCGTTGCCTCCATACTGGTCATGCATTTTTCCAGACTCTCCGAGGAGCTTGTCCTGTGGTCCACTCAGGAGTTCGCCTTCGTGGATATAGCCGAGGAGTTCAGCACGGGTTCGTCCATAATGCCGCAGAAGAAGAACCCCGATATCGCCGAGCTCACGCGCGGTAAAACCGGGCGTGTATACGGCAACCTCATGGGCCTCCTTACCCTTATGAAGGGCCTGCCGCTTGCCTACAATAAAGACATGCAGGAGGATAAGGAGCCGCTCTTTGATACGGTGGATACCCTGAAGTCCATCCTCGGTGTCTGCGCGCCCATGGTACAGGGCCTGAAGTTTAATGGCGAGACGACCCTTAGCGCCACTAAAAAGGGTTTTTTGAACGCCACGGACGCGGCGGATTACCTTGTGAACAAGGGCCTTCCCTTTAGAGAGGCCCACAGGGTCGTGGGGCGGGTGGTAAGGTTCTGCATTGATAAGGGCACAGACCTTGAGGGGCTTACCATGAAGGAGTGGACGTCCTTTTCACCCCTCTTTGGTGTGGATATAAAGGATGCTATCTCCATTAAGAACTCTCTTGAGAGCAGGCGCATCGCCGGAGGCACGGCCCCGGCCAATGTGCGCAAGGCCCTTAAAAAGGCCCTTAAAGAGGTGGCCGCAGAGGCAAAGAAGGGGTTTTAATGCAATCTCTATTGAATATACTTGTAAATGGGGCCCGAGGCCTCTCAGGGCTTTCGGGCGGCGATAAAAAAAACCTCTCCCAGATGAAATCCCTACTGAAGACTGTCTTATTGATACTCGTAATTCCGGCCCTTGGCCTTGCCATGCTCGCGGGATGCGGCAAAAAAGGCCCGCCCCTGCCGCCCCTGCCGCCGGACAAAGGGGCCGGGCTTCATAAAGGGGCGCCGGCCCGAGAGCACGCGGTGAGGGTAATCAGCGTTAAGAGCGTCGCGGACAAGGAGAGCTCCTGAATGGATTTTTTTTCCTATCGCAATAATAAACTTTACGCCGAGGGCGTCTCTGTGGAGCGCATGGCCTCCGAGCTTGGCACTCCCCTTTATATCTACAGCGAGAAGACGCTTAAGAGGCACTTCAAGGTCTTTGACTCGGCCTTCAGGAAGGCAGACCACCTTGTCTGCTACTCTGTAAAGGCCAACTCCAATATAGCGGTGATAAAGGCCTTTGCGGACGAGGGCGGGGGTTTTGATATCGTCTCGGGCGGAGAGCTTTACCGCGCCCTGAAGGCCGGGGCCGACCCTGCGCGCATAGTATTTTCCGGCGTGGGAAAGACCGCCGAGGAGATGGCCTGCGCCATAAACGAGGGCATACTGCTCTTTAATGTGGAGAGCGGCGAGGAGCTTCGCCGCCTTAACGCCGTGGCGGGCTCCCTGCAGAAAAAGGCCCCCTTTGCCATAAGGGTAAACCCCGATGTGGACGCAAAGACCCACCCGTATATCTCCACGGGGCTTAAAAAAAACAAGTTCGGCATAGAGAGGGAAGAGGCCGTCAGGGAGTATGTCTACGCCCGTGACCACCTGCCCAACCTTGTCCCCCTTGGCATAGACACGCACATAGGCTCTCAGCTTATCCGCGTTGGTCCCTTTGTGGACGCCCTGAAAAAAACCAGAAGGCTGATACGCACTCTTCGAAAAGAGTGCATTGATATTCAATACCTTGATATGGGCGGCGGCCTCGGCATTACCTATGACATGGAAAAACCCCCTGCCCCCGATAAATACGCAAGGGCCGTCATCAGGGAGACCACGGGACTTGACCTAACCCTTATATTCGAGCCCGGGCGTGTGCTTGTGGGCAACGCCGGCATACTTGTCACAAGGGTCCTGTATACAAAAAAGACGCCCACGAAGAATTTTGTTATCGTCGACGCGGGCATGAACGACCTTGCCCGGCCAGGCCTATACGGGGCCTATCACGCCATAGAGCCTGTTAAATGCCGCAAGGGGCCTCGTATCATTGCCGATGTTGTGGGCCCCATCTGCGAGACAGGCGACTTTCTTGCACGCGACAGGCAGATGGAAGAGGCCGTCAGCGGAGATCTTCTGGCCGTAAAGAGCGCCGGGGCCTACGGCTACACCATGGCCAGTAATTATAACAGCCGTCTTCGCGCCGCCGAGGTCATGGTGCGCGGCAGGGAGTTCTTTGTCGTAAAGGAGCGCGAAAGCTATGAGGACCTCGTCCGCGGAGAAGCACTGCCGCCTGCCGTGAAAGGCAAGAAAATAAAATGAAGCTACCCTTTACAAAGATGCACGGCCTCGGCAATGATTTTATCCTCATTGACGCGAGGAAGCGGACTTTCAAGGGCCTGCCGGCAATAATGAGGAGGCTCTCGCCAAGGCGTTTTGCCATTGGTTTTGATCAGGCCCTTGTGCTCAAGGATTCGACGCGGGCCGATTTTGCCATGGACATATATAACGGCGACGGCAGTAAGGTGGAGATGTGCGGCAACGGCATCAGGTGCTTTGCCGCCTATATCTGGAAGAGGCGCCTCTCGCGTAAAAAGACGCTCAACATAGAGACCATGGCGGGTATCATCAGGCCCGAGAGGGTAGAGGGCGGGCTTGTGAGGGTGGATATGGGGGCCCCGGTCTTTGAGGGTAGGGATATCCCCGTGCTTTTGGACGGCCCTGTGCTTGACCATCCCCTTAAGGCCCTTGAGAGGACCTTTAGCGTTACGTGCCTCTCCATGGGCAACCCGCATTGCGTTATATTCGTGGAAGATGTGGATAGATTTGACCTTGCCAAATACGGTCCCGTCCTGGAGAGACACGCCTTTTTTCCAAGGCGTGCCAACGTGGAGTTCGTGGAGGTGCTCGGCAAAAGGCGCATAAAGATGCGCGTATGGGAGAGGGGCGCCGGAGAGACCCTTGCCTGCGGCACCGGGGCCTCGGCCTCTGCCGTGGCCGCTCGCCTGAAGGGCCTTACGGGCAGGAGCGTAGGCGTAGTATTGAAGGGCGGCAAACTGAAGATAGAGTGGAGTGAGGGAAAGAACGTCTTCATGACGGGCCCGGCCACAGAGGTCTTTCGCGGCGAGGCGGAGATTTAATTCACGGCCTCGCGCGGCTTGTGATATATTTAAAAATTAAGGCCATTGTCGGCAATTTGGAGCGGTCAGGGACAAAGAGACAAGGAGAGAAGAGATATGTTAAAAGGCGCGTTGACGGCCATCGTTACCCCCTTCAGAGAAGGCGCGGTTGATGAAAAGGCGCTTGTCCATCTTATTGAACGGCAGATAGAGGGCGGCGTTCAGGGGCTTGTGCCCTGCGGCACCACCGGCGAATCGGCCACCCTCACCCACGAAGAGCATAACCGGGTCATAGATATCACCATTGAGGCGGCTGGCGGAAGGCTGCCCGTAATAGCGGGCACAGGCTCGAACTCCACTGCCGAGACCATCCGGCTTACGCGCCATGCCGAAAAGGCCGGGGCGCAGGCGGCCCTCTTAATAACCCCCTATTACAATAAACCCTCTCAGGCGGGGCTCTTCGCGCACTTCAGAAGCGTCTCAGAGGCCGTCGGCATACCCCTTGTGCTCTACAATGTGCCGGGCAGGACGGGCGTGAATATGCTGCCCGATACGGTTGCGAGGCTCTCGGAGTTCAAGAATATCGTGGGCATAAAAGAGGCCTCCGGAGACCTCTCGCAGGTCAGCCGTGTCATAGAGCTCTCCATAGATGACTTTTACGTAATCTCCGGCGATGATTTTACCACCCTGCCCGCGCTTTGCCTCGGCGGCAGCGGTGTAATCTCGGTCACATCAAACGTGGTTCCCGGTGATGTATCATCTATGGTCAATGGTTTTCTGGCAGGAGATATCGATGGAGCAAGGGCCTTGCACTATAAACTCTCGCCTCTTAACCGCGCCATGTTTCTTGAGACTAACCCCGTACCCGTAAAGACTGCCCTTGCCATGCTCGGTCTTCTCGAAGAAGAGTTCAGACTGCCCCTTGTGCGGCTCTCCGGGGAGAACAGGAACAGGCTTCTCCATACTCTAAAACACTACGGTCTGCCCGTAAAAGGGAGTTAAGATGGCATATGCAGGGAAGAAGAGGAATAGCTTGACCTCTATATCAAGATACCGTGACCTTGCCGTAAGGGAGGGGGATTAGGATGCTTTACACCGCTGTAACAGGGGCCGGCGGCAGGATGGGTACGGCCATAATAAGGGGCATAAAGGCCTCTGCCTCCATTACGCTTGCCGGGGCCCTCGAAAGGGAGGGTTCGAGCCTGGCAGGTAAAGACGCAGGAGAGCTCGCCGGGTGCGGTGAGCTTGGCGTAGAGGTAACAACGGATAGGGAAAAGGCCTTCAAGGACGCCGAGGTCATTATAGACTTTTCCGCTCCCGAGGCCTCCCTGCGGACCATGGAGGACGCCCTGAATATGCAAAAGGCCCTGGTCCTGGGCACTACGGGTTTTTCTCTCTCGCAGAGAGAGAAGGTTCGCGAGCTTGGCCAGAAGATAAGGCTTGTCATGGCCCCGAACATGAGCGTGGGCGTAAACCTACTCTGGAAGATAGTGGCCGATATCTCACCCGTGCTTGGCGCTGATTATGACATAGAGATAATCGAGAGCCACCACAGGCATAAAAAGGACGCCCCATCGGGCACTGCCCTGAGGATAGCCGAGGTAGTGGCCGCAAGCCTTGACAGGGACCTTGAGAAGGTGGCCGTCTATGAGAGAAAGGGCATAGTTGGCGAGAGAAGGCGCGAGGAGATAGGAATACAGAGCATACGGGCCGGCGACATCGTAGGGGACCATACCATCCTCTTTGCAGGGCCCGGCGAGCGGCTTGAGATTACCCATAAGGCCTCCTCACGAGAGACCTTTGCACACGGCGCCCTTGTGGCGGCCCTGTGGTTGCACGGCAAGCCCGTGGGCATATACGACATGCAGGACGTATTGGGGCTTAAGGATTAAACAATCATATAAAAGGAGCAAAAGATGTTCAGATTGATATTCTCCACCGCGCTGTTTATATGTTTTTTTTCCATAAGCGCCTTTGCCGCCCCGGCCTCGGCCTTTCAGGGCAAGGGGTGCATGGGCGACTGCGCCGGCTGCCATAGCCTGAATAAGGAAGAGGCCTCGAAACTCCTTAAGACCGATAAGTTCAACGCAAAGGTGACGGCCATAAAGGGCGCGCCCGTCAAGGGGCTCTGGAAGGTGGAGGTAACAAGGGACAACAAGACCTTTGATGTATACGTGGATTTTGGCAAGAAATACATCATGCAGAACGTGAGCTTTATGCCCATTGAGAATATAGGCAAACGTCCGCCGCTGAAAAAGGTTTCTCTTGCCGACATCCCTCTTGATAAGGCCATTGTCATGGGAAACCCCGCGGCAAAGCATAAGATAATAGTCTTTGACGACCCGGAGTGCCCCTACTGCGCGAAGCTCCACAAGGAGATAAAAAAGATAATAAAAGAGAGAAAGGACGTGGCTTTTTACATAAAGCTCTTTCCTCTGCCCATACACCCCGATTCTTACGTGAAGAGCAAGGCCATCTCCTGCGCCCGCTCGGTAAAGATGCTTGATGACGCCTTTGCCGGAGTAAAATTACCCGAAGCCACCTGCGAGACGGACGAGATAGATAATAACCTGAAGCTTGGAAAAAAACTGGGCATACACGGCACGCCGGGGATAATTTTCCCCGATGGAAGGCTCTTGCCGGGTTTTGTGCCTGCAAAGGTTCTGCTGGAGATTCTTGATAACCCGAAGTAAAAAAAGTGGAGCCGGCGGGGAGAGTCGAACTCCCGACCTACTGATTACGAATCAGTTGCTCTTCCACTGAGCTACGCCGGCGTTTTAAGGGGCAGTGGGGCGGGAAAGAAAGATTGAACTTTTAACGCCTGTCACGGTTAGCATACGCGTGGCAAGGCCGAAGTCATTGTGTAAGAAAATGCCTGACATCAAGTGCAGGCCATAATCATAATAAGGCATAGCAAAAAACAGGTCAAGGTTAAGTTTGTGGGCCGGGGAAGTTTTTGCCTTATAGTTACCCTGGTTTACGGCCTCTTTAATCTTATTTTAATGTAGAGGGCGGTATATTATAATCGCAGAAATATGTCTTTAAGGCGATGAAGAATATGGGTAGCAATTCAGGGGGAGAAAAAGGCGAAAAAGTCCTGATAATCAAAGAGGACGGTGGAGCAGGTGTTTCCTATGAAGAGGCCCTGGAGGCCGACGGGCTTACTCTCAGGGTAAGCTCAAAGACCGGTGAGGCCATGGGCATAATATCCCAATGGAACCCCGCGGTAATACTTCTGCACCTTGATGGCGGTGGAAATAAGACAAAAACAATATTGAGTGACATAAGGCAGATGCATACAAGTTCACGTCCATCCATTATAGTAATACCGGAAAAACAGGATAAAGCGGAGCGTATCGGGAACATTAACGACGGCGCCGACGATGTTGTATTTCAACCCGTAAGCAATGACGAGCTTTCCGCGAGGGTGAGGGAACAGTTGAGGCTTAAGCAGGGCATAACCCACGAGTTCAAGGCCGACAAGGAGAACCTTCAGTCCCTCCTTGAGATAACCGGCGCCATAACCACGAGCCTCAATCCGGCCGAGGTCTTTCAGACCATCGTGACGAGAGTGGCCCGGGCCACGGGGGCGGAGCGTTGTTCCATAGTGCTTGTCACAAGGGACGAGGGTTATGTGCTCGCATCTCACGACGACCCCGAGCTGAAAGACCGCAAGATAGACCTCGAAAAATATCCTGAGATAACAGAGGCCATAAAGAGAAAAGACCCCATGATAGTGGATGACATAGCCACGGATCCGTTGATGAACGGCGTGAGGGACTATGTGAAGGGTCTGGAGGGAAAGAGCCTTCTCCTCGTGCCCATCGTCTTTAACGACAGGGTCCTTGGCACCCTATTTTTGAGGACCAAGAAAGAGACGGGCGGTTTCACCCTCGAGGAGGTCAACTTCTGCAGGATAGTGGCCAACTCCGCTTTTCACGCCATAAAGAACGCGCGTATATTTCAGAGGCTCACCGAAGAGAACAGCTATCTTCAGGAGGCGGCCATCAGGGACCACCTCACGGGCCTTTACAATCATAACCATTTTTACCTGCACCTTGATGAAGACTTCATGAGGGCCGCGCGGTACCGCACCCCCCTTTCTCTCATAATGCTGGACATAGATTATTTCAAGGATATAAACGATACGCAGGGGCACAGGGCGGGAGACATGGTCCTTAAAGAGCTTGCCATGCTTATTAAGAAAACAGTGCGAAAATCCGATATCGTTGCCAGGTACGGCGGCGAGGAGTTCGCCATAATACTGACCAATACGAAGCTTGCCGGAGCCGCCGATGAGGCCGAGAGGCTGAGGAAGAAAATCGAGGCCTATGAGTTCAGGGCCTTTCCGCATATCCGGGTAACCATGAGCCTCGGCGTGGCCGCCTACCCCCATAAAGAGATTAGCTCCGGCGGCGACCTTGTCACAAGGGCCGACGAAGCCCTTTACAGGGCCAAGCACGGCGGGCGGAACCGCACCGTCGTGGACGGAAGCCTGACCCCCCTCGGCGAGTGAGTTTGCCTCGGTCGTCTGCTGGCCTTGAAGCCCGGCCTTACCCCCGTGGTTCAAGT
>CAZMKZ010000024.1:0-9539 GCA_964567185.1 uncultured Thermodesulfobacteriota bacterium | reverse complement strand
AAATATAGAAGGGGATCATCCCCCCTCGGCGAGTGAGTTTGTCTCTGTCGTCTGCCTGCCTTGAAGTCCGGCCTTACCCCCGTGGTTCAAGTAAATATAGAAGGGGATCATCCCCCCTCGGCGAGTGAGTTTGTCTCTGTCGTCTGCTGGCCTCGAAGTCCGGCCTTACCCCTGTGGTTCAAGCAAATATAGCCCGGTAGGATGGGTGAATGGGCGCGCAACCCATCACATCATCTGATATTGCGGTGGATTAGCCGCTATCCCCCCACCTTGATGGCGCAGAGGTTCGAGCACATGGAGCATACGTCGTTGTCTTCGGGCGGAACCGAGGCGCGCAGGCGCTTTGCCTTTTCGGGGTCAATGGAGAGCCTGATTTGAGCGTCCCAGTCAAGGGCCTTTCTTGCCCGTGAGAGCTCGTTATCTGCTTCCATAAAGGCCCTGTTCTTGGCTATATCCCCGGCGTGGGCGGCTATGCGCGAGGCTATTACGCCCTCTCTCACATCATCCACTCCCGGCAGGCTCAGGTGTTCCGTAGGCGTTACATAACAGAGAAAATCCGCGCCGGCCTTTGCGGCGATGGCCCCGCCTATGGCCGAGGTAATGTGGTCGTATCCCGGGGCGATATCCGTTACCAGCGGGCCGAGCACATAAAAGGGCGCGCCGTTACAGAGCTGTTTTTCAAGGAGGATGTTGGCCTCTATCTGGTCTATGGGCACGTGCCCCGGCCCTTCTATCATGACCTGAACCCCCTCTGCCCGGGCCCTCTGGCAGAGTTCCCCGAGGGTGATAAGCTCCTGTATCTGCGCCCTGTCTGTGGCGTCCTTGAGGCAACCGGGCCGAAGCCCGTCGCCGAGGCTGAGTATTACGTCGTATTTTTTGGCTATCTTTACAAGGCGGTCAAAGCCCTCGAAGAGGGGGTTTTCCCTCTTGTTTCTGCGCATCCACTCGGCCGTAAGTGCCCCGCCCCTGCTCACGATGCCCATTAGACGGTCTTCGCCTTTTATCCTCTCAAGGGCCCTGAGGTTTACGCCCGAGTGTACGGTCATAAAGTCCACGCCTTCTTCGGCCTGGGCCTCGATGACATCGAATATCTCTTCGCCTTCCAGTTCGATAAAGCTCTTTCCTTTCGAGGCCCCGTCAACGGCGGCCTGATAGAGGGGCACCGTGCCTATGGCCACTGTGGAGGCTTCGAGTATGGCCTTACGGATGGCCACAAGGTCTCCGCCCGTGGATAGGTCCATGACGGCGTCGGCCCCGGAGCTGATGGCGGCGTGGAGCTTGGCGAGCTCTTCGTCTATATCGGCTTTGTCGCCTGAGGTACCGATGTTGGCGTTCACCTTTGTTTTGAGCCCCCTGCCCACGGCAAGGGCGGTTGTGCCTTTTCTGTTCGTATTTTTTATGACTACGGTGTGGCCCTGCTCCACGTCTGCCCGAAGGTCCTCTGCGGAGCGGCCCTCGGCAAGGGCGGCCTCTTTCATCTCAGCGGTTATGATACCCTTTCGGGCCTGGTCCAGCTGTGTCATGGCGACTCCTTATTAAGGCTTAAAAGGTTATATTTCGAGCCATTTTTTATATATATGTTTTTTCACAATCTTCCAGCTCTCTTTTTATCTCTCTTGCACTTGCCAGGATATCTTTTGAGGCCAATATGGCCGAGATAAGGGCCACTCCGTAGGCGCCGGCCTCCATGACCTCCTGCACCCCTTCCTTTTTGATGCCGCCAAGGGCGTAGACCGGGATAGTTAGTCCGGAGGCCGCGTCTTTTAGCGGCCCGAGCCCCACCGGCGCGCCATAGCAGGCCTTTGACGGCGTGCAATAGACCGGGCCGAAGGTAATGTAATCGGCGCCCTCACGCACGGCGCGCCGGGCCTCATCAACGCTGTGCGTGGAGGCCCCGATAAGGGCGTTTTCACTCATGAGTCTACGGGCGTCTTTTACGGAAAACGCCGTCACCGGCAGATGAATGCCGTCGGCGGCCGCAAGGCCGGCTATATCGGCACGCTCGTTTATGAGGAGCCTTGCCTTATGCCTTCCTGTCATCTTGCGAAGCCTGCGGGCAAGGGCAAGGAGCTCTCTGCCGCTTAGCCCCTTTTCCCTTAACTGAATAAGCCTTACCCCTCCGGCGAGGGCCTTTTCAATGGCCTCTAAAAAAGAGGAGTCATCTGGGAATAAACTCTTATCCGTAATGAGCATGAGGTTATCCAGGGGTTTTTTATTATCCATGGCCGCCTTTTTTTTGCCCGGTTGTAACGGGTTGGGGCTCGGGCCGCCAGAGTTTTTTTTGCATAATCACTGCTACGGCGATAATAAAGAGTATGACGCTTACAATTTGGGCGGCCCTCCACTGGCCGAGCATGAGGCTGTCGGCGCGGAACCACTCCACAAAGCACCGGATGACAGAATACATG
Source organism: uncultured Thermodesulfobacteriota bacterium (assembly GCA_964567185.1). Lineage (GTDB taxonomy): Bacteria > Desulfobacterota > GWC2-55-46 > GWC2-55-46 > JADFVP01 > JAJRZX01. The sequence continues at coordinate 7,131 of CAZMKZ010000024.1, read as the reverse complement.
GCAACGTAGGAGGCGAAGATAAAACCGCGTCCATGTTCCTTTTTTCTGAGGACCAGCCAGATGAAGAGGAATATGGAGAGGTTGAGGAGCAGTTCGTATAGCATTACGGGGTGAATGGGGATACCGGGAAACTGCCTGCCCGCCACGCTCTCGGGGGAAAATACCATGCCCCATGGCAGGGTTGTAGGCACGCCGTGGGCGTCGCCGTTCATGAAGTTGCCGAACCTTCCGAAGGCCTGCCCCAGTATGAGGGCCGGTGCCACGCAGTCCGACAATTGCCAGAAAGAGACCGCTTTTCGCCTGAGATATATCCACGCCGCAACTATGCCCCCGGTGATGCCCCCGTGTATGGCGAGGCCGCCGTGCCAGATGGCCGGTATCTCGGCGGGAACCTTCATGTAATAACCGGCGTTAAAGACCACGTAGTAGAGACGCGCTCCAAGTATTCCCCCCACCACTGTCCAGAGTATGAAGTTGGAGACCTCGTCATCGGTAAGGGCGATATGCTTTCGCCGTACCTCTGTCCTTATGATACGTGTGCCTACGATAATGGCCACAACGTACATGAGCCCGTAAAAACGCAGTTCAATAGGGCCGTATGAAAAGAGTATGGGGTGCAAGGGTTAGTCCTTTGTCCAAAAGGTTTTTTATTCTATCATTCCTGTAATGGGGCTCGAGGCCGAGGCGTAGAGTTTTTTTGGTATGCGTCCCGCCCTGTAGGCGAGCCTTCCCGCAGTGGTGGCAAGGCCCATGGCGCGGGCCATGGCAAGGGGGTCTGCCGCGCAGGCGATGCCCGTGTTCATGAGTATGCCGTCACAGCCGAGCTCCATGGCTATAGCCGCGTCAGAGGCCGTGCCCACGCCCGCGTCTACGATAATGGGCACGTCTGCCGCCTCTATTATGATACGGATATTAAAGGGGTTTCTTATGCCAAGACCGCTTCCTATGGGGGCGGCCAGCGGCATGACGGCGGCGGCCCCGGCGTCTTCGAGCTTTCTTGCCATAACGGGGTCGTCGTTCGTATAGGAGAGGACCTTGAAGCCCTCTTTAACAAGGGCGCGAGTAGCCTCAAGCGAGGCCTCGTTATCAGGAAAGAGCGTCTTCTCGTCGCCCATGACCTCGAGCTTTACAAGGTCTGTATCAAGGGCCTCTCTTGCGAGCATTGCCGTCCTTACGGCCTCGTCGGCCGTGTAACAGCCCGCTGTATTGGGCAGTAGGGTATATTTTTTTGTGTCTATGAAGTCCAGTAGAGAGCCCTCGGCGCCGGATATGTCTACCCTGCGGACGGCCACGGTTACAATTTCGGTTCCAGAGGCCTCGATGGCCTCTCTCATCAGCTCAAAGGTGCTGTATTTACCCGTTCCCACCATAAGGCGCGAGTGAAACTCACGGCCCGCTATCTTCAAGGTATCACTCATGTTCATACTCCTCTTTTTTTGTATTGGGCAACCCGCTTTGGGGGGTTTACCCCCCACACACAGGCGGGTCATCTAGTTTTATCGTAAGCTGGTCTTAAGAGTCTTGATTTGCCCCTGCGTTTGGCGCCTGCGCAAGAGGGGCTCATCCCCCGCCCACCATGCGGATTATCTCGACGCGCTCGCCCTCTTTCATGACCCTCTGTGCGTGCCGCGCCCTTGGGATTATCTCTCTATCTATCTCAACGGCCGTGCCCTGCGGTTTTATCTTCAGCTCAAGAAGGAGGCCGGCAACGGTGAGGCCCTCGCTTATGTTCCTCTGCTCGCCGTTAATCGTAATAAGCATTTTTTTAACTCCCCCACCCTTGCCGCCCTCATCAGGAATACTCCTGTGCGCGCCCGGGAAACTCAGGTGATTAAAAGAACAGATCTCTTTTTCCCCGCTCTATCTCACCAAGTTTTTTCACTACTTTTTCTTTAAGCGCAGGGTCTTTTATATGGGCGAGGCACATCTTGATGGCCTCCTCAAGGGGGGCCTTAAGGCCATTGCCCCTGTGGTCCGATATAAATTCCTTCAGCGTGAGCGCGGCGTTGGCAGAGCAGTTTTTTTCCATATCACCGGAACCCGTCATGGTGGAGAACTTCGTGCCCGTGCGCCCCACACGGTAGCAGGTGGTGCAGAGGCTCGGCACGTAACCCTCGGCAATGATGGAAGACATCACCTCCGTAAGCCCCCGATGATCGCTTGTGGAAAATTGACCCGTGCCGGAGGCCTCCTCTAACCTGTTTTCTTCTTCACCCGGCCCCTCTCCTTCGGTATAGCCGCCGGGGTCTGTGCGCGAGGCGGCGCTCAGCTGGCTCGCCCCTATATGGAGGAGCTGCTTTCGAAGCTCGGCGGACTCTCTTGTGGAGACGACAACACCTGCCGTGGGCACGGCAAGACGGAAGAAGGCGACTATTTTTTTAAGCTCCTCGTCGCTTACCTCATAGGGCAGGTCCGGCAAAGCCGAACCCGCCGCCGGCCGGAGCCTTGGTATGGAGAGTGTGTGGGCGTGGGCCCCGTATGTATCGTAAAGATACCTTGAGTGCGCTATGGTTGCGAGGCAGTCGAACCTGTAATCATAGAGCCCGAGCAGCGGCCCTATGCCAAGGTCATCAAAGCCCGCAGAGACGGCCCTGTCCATGACATTGAGGCGGAAATCAAAGTCGCTTTTTTTTCCAAAGGGGTGCATGACTTTGTAGGTTTCACGGTGGTAGGTCTCCTGAAAGACCTGCAGCACCCCCACGCCTGCCTCTTTCAATGCCCTTAGAGGGGCCACGTCAACAGGCGGGGCGTTAAGGTGCACTATCCTCATGCCCGTCTCTTTGTAGACGGCGCGCACGCAGGAGATTATGTAATCAACACCCCAGCGCGGGTCTTCTCCGGTGACGAGAAGGACCCTCTTGAAACCCATGGCAGTAAGCGCGCGTGCCTCCCTCACAACCTCGGCGGGGGTTAGGGCCTTTCTCGGCATGGGCTCGCCGGAATTGCGGAAACCGCAGTACAGGCATCCGTTTACGCAGTAATTGGAGAGATACAGGGGGGCGAACATGACGATTCTCTTGCCGAATATGCGCTCCTTTACCTCGTTGGCCTTTTTGTAGAGCTCGGCGAGAAGTGTCTCGTTTTCCGTATTAAGGAGAATGGCGGCCTCCTCGATATCGAGTCCTTTTGCCGGGTCTACGCTGTCCAGGGTCTCAAGGACTTGGTAGAAGTCCTTCTTGGCGGTGGCCTTACCCTTTGCGAGGCCCTTTATCTTTTCAAAATCCAGCATGGCTTATCTTCCTGTGTCTGTGAGTATAAAAGAAGGGCGAACAAAAAAACCGCCCCATAAGTAAGGGCGGCCTGATGATGAGTTATTGGGTGGATACTCCACCCTGTACTCTTGTAACCGTTTCCGCTTCCCTACGCTGGCATTATCCAGGTCAGGTCCTTAGGGTCTTCTCCGAGTGGTGGAGAACTCTCAGCCCTTTTGGGGCTCCCCCGCATTATGATACTTCTTCCGTATTATTTCAAGGTATCAGAGGCCCCTGCTTTAGTCAAGGGTTTTACGGTCTGCGCAGGCGCAGGCGTGGGAGTTATAAAGGGTCAGGCCGCCTGAACTGTGGGCGCTATTGTATGGGGATTTTTTTATTATGCAGAGCGGGGCCGTTAAAAATGCCGATAATAGATGAGCCGACTCGCCGCGATAACGGGGCTTGCAAATGGCATGTCTTTAAATCATGGAGAGGGGGGAGTTTAAACGCGGTCGGCCTTTATTACGGCGGCCTCTGATGATACGGCGGTCTTTCAATGGAACGGGTCTTTAATATTGGCGGCGGGGTCTTTTAAAATTGGTGGACGGCCTTTAAATATTGGCGGCGGGTCTTTTAATGTTGCCAGGTTGGCCGTGGGACGGGGTCAGATTAGTCTGCTGGCGGAGATTATGGACTCGGCTATCTCGCGCATTTTTTTGTTCTCTTTTTGTGAGTAGCGCTGGAGAATCTTGAAGGCGTCTTCCTCGGAGATGGTACAGCGTTTCATGAGAATGCCCTTGGCCCGCTCTATGAGCTTTCTTGTCTCCATGGCGTCTTTCAGGTCAAGGACCTCGTTTTTCATGCCCTGGAATTCATTAAAGCGGTGGAGGGCTATCTTTATGGCGGGGTCAAGCTGTTTTTTGGTGACAGGTTTCAGGAGGTAGGCGTAGATACCGGCCTCTATGGCATTTGTGGCCATATCCTCAGAAGAGATACCTGTGATAAGGATGATAGGGACGGCCCTTTTAGCGCTTATGGCCTTGGCCGCCTCCACGCCGTCCATCTCGGGCATCTTGATGTCCATTATGATAAGGCCGGGGTCGAGTTTGTCCGCAAGCTCCACGGCCTCGCGTCCGTTTGCCACAGCCCCCACTACCGAGTGACCCAAAAGTTCGAGCTGCCCCGTAAGAAAGGCCCTCGTCTTCTCATTGTCCTCGGCTATAAGGACCCTCTGTCCTCTTGCTTTATTTTTTGATTTTGCCATCATGACAACCCAATAACCTTCAACAGTTATTCTAACAGATTAATATATAAGTACCTTTAAAGTCAATGTTTTTTTACGGGCAAGACGGCATGGCCATCTTCTTTCACACCTGTGATAAGTTTTTCAATAACAAGTGTAAGGATAACGGCATAACCCAGGGATGCGAGATATAACCTGTGCTCGAAGATGACATCGACAATAGGGACAAAACTCGAAGTGGGCGAGAGGACCACGAAGAACCAGATGATAAAGAAAGAGATGCACCTCCCTGTTGGGGCCTTTTTCCGCAGTGAGAGCGCGAACATGAAGAAGGCAAGCGCTATGAGGGAGCCATGAATGAGAATGGAGACAATGGGCGGCGGCAGGGGTATGGTCAGGCGGGTCCCTTTATGCGTCTGCGGCCACGTAAAAAGACCTTTTGAGAGGGGAAAATCATAATCAATGTTCTGATTCATGGGAAGGATGAGGAGGGAATAATAATAGAGGAGTACATTGGACTCGGTCATGAAGTACTCGATGGGAGTGGTTGTGGTTACGCCGAAGCCTGCCGTGGGCATCCGCTCCAGGGCCGGTATGTTGGCGTATCTCCCCGCGGTTTGCATGGTTGCCGGGGCCGTTGCCAGCTCCGTCTCCTTGCTCATGTCGTTAAAGCCGCCGAGTGGGGCTATGGTGTTTATTATAAAAAAGACGGAGAGCGCGGAGAGCGCGGCGTAGAGGGGCCATTTTTTCACGACCTTTTTCAGGGAGCCCGCGCTTATGAAGTATATGTCATAGAGAAGGACAAGGGCCGGGAGCGTAATGGCTATCTCTTTTGAGTAAAAGGCGGCTATATAGGCCGCAAGGGTAAGTGCGTAGCAGATATATCTTTTGATGGCCCCATTGGCCTGCACGGCACGGATAAAGGCTATGAGCGAGAGGAGGCAGAAGAGCGCGCTCATGGACTCCATGCGCTGGACTATGTACGTCACGGCCTGGGTCTGCACAGGGTGAAGAGAGAAGATGGCGGAGCAAAGGAGCGAGAGCAGTCTTGCCCTGGGGCGGGCAAAACCCGCGAGGACAAAGGTATGAGCGAGGAGGATATAAACGAGGATGGCGTTGAAGACATGTATGAGTAGGTTTACGATGTGATAGCCGCGCACGTCAAGGCCGCCCGCCGCGTAATTAAGGGCAAGGCTCGCCATGGTGAGGCCGCGCTGGGCCCGTAGCATTGAGGGCAGGGCGGCCAGGTTGCGTATGACGGGATTATTGGTTATCCAGACCTCGTCGTCGAGCTGAAAGGCCCCGTTAATGGTATTGGAATAGACGAGCAGTATGAGGACGGAAAGGAGGCAGAGCGATACGGGGGCGGCCCATCTCTTTGAAAAAAACTTTTCCAATTAAGTAGACCTCCTCCTCAAGGGGCCGGGGCGCAAGGGGGTCAGGCCCCCTTGTCGTCCTTGTCTCCCCTGTCCCCCTTGTCTTGGGGAAGGGGAAGCAGGCCCGCCTCTTTAAGGGCGTTCTTAAGGAGCGTAATCTCCTGTGTAAGGACCTTGTTCTTGTCATGGAATATGGATATTACCACGGAAAAATGCAGGATTATGAGCATGACGAAGAGAAAGGCCACAAGAAAGAGGAGCGACGGCGCGTATGATACGCCAAGGTATCCCGCGATGGTGTCGAGGAGGCGTTTCTTCAGGGCCAGCACGAGTATGGCGAGTGCCGAGGCAAGCCACAACACAGAGTACTTTTCCTTCAGGAGCCCCCTTCTGACAAAATCCACGACAAAGATAAAGAGGACAAGGGCCCCGATTATGGCGAGTATCTGATACAGATACATATACTTCAACTCCGCTAAAATAGAAGAACGGCTAATCCAGCTTTTTTATCAGGTCCACTAATATGGCAAGGAGGACCTTGACCATGTAATAGACGCTCCTGATGGGGGTGATGGATGAGCGCCCCCCCTGCCGTTGGGCCATCTTCACAGGTGTTTCTTTTATGCGAAAGCCCTTTTTGTGCAGTAGCACAAGGGCCTCTACCTCGGGATAATCATCGGGGTAGTGGCCGCTGAAGAACTCTATGCACCTTTTTCCCGACGCCCTGAACCCGGAGGTAGTGTCCGTCACCTTCTCTCCGATTATGAAGGAGACGAGGCTTGAGAAGATGGCCATGCCCGCGCCTCTGGCCATGGAGGGCCGGTACCCGGTTCGGCTCATAAACCTTGAGCCCACCACAAGGTCGGCCTTGTTATCCTGCAGTGTCTTTATAAGGTCGCCAACCTCTTCGGCAGGGTGCTGTCCGTCGCCGTCTACCTGAACGGCTATGTCAAAGCCTCCTCTCAAGGCGTACTTGAAACCCGTCTGCATGGTGGCGCCTATGCCCATGTTAAAGGGGTGAGATAGGACGGTAACGCCTTGGGCCTCGGCTATCTCAAGGGTATGGTCGCCGGAGCCGTCGTTTACCACGACGATATGGGCGTCACTCTGATGGGCCCTTACGGCCTCTATAACGCCCTTGATGTTGGCCTCTTCGTTAAAGGCCGGTATTATTATGAGGGTCTTTGGTTTTGAGAGTTTCATGGCCCGGTCTTTTGTCTGAGGGGCGTCTGAAGAACAGGTCTAAGTAAGCGGCAGGGTCCCATGTATGGTGCCGAAGGGGGGACTCGAACCCCCATGGGCGTGAGCCCACTAGATCCTG
>CAZMKZ010000023.1:0-31197 GCA_964567185.1 uncultured Thermodesulfobacteriota bacterium | reverse complement strand
GGGGTGAAAGAGCCAATACCTCAAGGGTTTGGCGCGAAAGGGGAAAAGCGTTATAATTGATGGGTTGCTCGCAACGAAGCCCATCCTACAAGGCTGGTATGAAAAATCTACCATCGCATTTCGTTAGACATCTACAGAAGGTTATGTGCCGTCCTGAAGGCACTGTTGACATCAAGTATACATGTCCTGATCTTTTTGATAAAGAAAAGTCGGGTGGCATAATTTTTGAAATCCCTTCTGGAGAGCACTTATTCAGATTAGAACGTGATAATGCTCTTTGTATTAATTTTTATCACTTTTCGCCTGGCACGGGAACGAGAGTGGCAACAATTGACTTGAATAATCTTCCACCAGTTCCTAGCGTTTATCTGGCATTCGAATGGACACCAGATGGAATAAAGTTGTACGTTGGAGCTGGCTCAAAGTTTGTAAGTGCAACAGGAATCGTCTCAAAGAAGCAATTTCGTATAGGAAAAGATGGGCATGTGTATAAAATTGGTGATCATGGCGTTGAGGTGAAGGGGCTAACCTTCTATCAAGCAGGGCAACCTATAATTACGCCAACTGCCAAAGAGGCGTGGGGCGAAATTTTACACGCCATTGATATCCTTGCAACAGGCCAATCAACTAAAGGATATGCATATGAAATCGTACTCACGAATCTAACTATATCCATATTGGTAACAGGTTTTGAAGCATATATGAAGAAGCGCTTTCTTGAGATAGAGAAGGAAGGAATTGCACCAGATACTGATGCAATTATTAAAGCCTTCTATCCTAAGGAGGAAAGAGAAAAAGGGATCGATGCATCACTTGAATCAGAGGCAAAGACTGCCAATGTCTCCGTGTTACAGTATATCGTTAACAGAAATACTATCAACTTTCAAAACTATAAAGATTGTAAACGCGCATATAACAAAGGATATGGAATTAAGTTTGGCCATATAGGTCTTTCTAGTAAGAAGTTAGAGGCACTCCAATCCTATATCGGCTACAGGCATAAGATAATTCACATATCACCTTCTTTGGGTGTGCTTAATAAAGAAAGAGTCCCACCGGATGAGCCTGTGTTCCCTAAGAAAGAAACAGCTCAAATGGCAAAGGATTGCTTTGAGGAATTCATTAAATTACACCATAAGGGCACATTGGCTCTAAGGCCAAAGACATAAACCAAACAACATCATCATATTTTCATAAGATGGGTGAATCACAACGCAAATCAAGGATTTTGCAGCCCCATTTTTGTCCCGCCTCTTTCCCCGTTACCCTCCCCCCTTACGCGCTCTCTATAAATATAAGGTTCGGGTCCTCAAGATACTCCTTCACCCTCGCAAGGAACGTTGAGGCCTCGATGCCGTCCACTACCCTGTGGTCGAATGTAAGTGAAAGGGGCAGTATCCGGCGCGGCACAATCACCCCGTCCTTTACCCATGCCCGCTCCGTAATCCGGCCCGTGCCGAGGATGGCGATGTCCGGGTAGTTTATGATGGGCGTGGAGTATCTGCCGCCAAAGGAGCCGTAGTTCGTAATGGTGAAGGTTGAGCCCTTGAGCTCGCCGAGTGTAATTTTCCTCTCCCGCGCCTTCTGGCTGAGCTCCTGCAACTCCACGGCAATTTCCAGGATGGTCTTTTTGTCCACGTCCCGAAGGACCGTCACCATTAGGCCGTCCGGGGTATCCACGGCAACGCCTACGTTAAAGTATTTTTTTATGATTATCTCGCCGTGCTCCTCGTCTACCGAGCCGTTGAGCAGTGGATGGCTCTCTATGGCATGGCGCACTGCCTTCATGAAAAAGGGCAGGAAAGTAAGGGTAATGCCCTTTTCGGCGGCGGCTACTTTTTCTTTTGCGCGGAGGTTCCATAGCTCCGTAACATCTGCGTCGTCCATGCCAGTTACAGAGGCCGTGTTCCTCTGCGAGGCCATGAGGTTTCTGGAGATGCTCTTTCTTATGCCACGTATGGGCACGCGCTCCACAGGGCCCCAGGGGTCTTTGTCCCTGTCCGCAACCGGCGGCGCAGGCGGCGCGTGGTGCGGTGGCGGGGAAGGTGACGGGGCATGATGGGGCGGTGGCGGGGCAGGCGCGGCCTTCTCCTGCGCCTGGCCGCCTGCGGCGGATACTACGTCGGCTTCCGTTATAATTCCGCCCGGGCCCGTGCCGTTAATGGTCTTAAGGTTCACGCCTTTTTCTCTGGCAAGGCCCCGTGCCTTTGGTGAGGCCAGAACCCCCGATGTGGCGGGCAGAGTTCCCACTACCGAGGCCCCCTCTTCCTCTATTTCCTCAGGGGCCGCTATTTGCTCAGGGGCCGCAGCCGTTGGGGCCTGCTCTAAAGCCGGCGCGGGGGGTTCTTCTTTTTTTACGGCAGGGGCCTCTGCTTCGGCCTCGCCCGTATCTATGGTCAGCAGGACCTCGCCCACAAGCACGGTTTCGCCCTCGCCCTTGTCGAGCTTTACTACCTTGCCCTTTTTAGGTGATGGGACCTCCACAATGGCCTTGTCCGTCTCCACCTCCATTATGACCTGATGCTCCTCCACAAGGTCGCCCTCGCGGACTTTCCACTTCACTACCTCTCCCTCTTTGATGCCTTCGCCAAGGTCAGGTAGTTTGAAATAAAAGGGCATGGGGTTTCTCCTTGAGATTGATTTTAGAAAAAAGAAAGTGGGGTAAAAAAAACAATTGGGGACTGGTCAGGCACCAGTTTAAAAACAACCTGCGGTCTGCGAAACAAAACATTACCCAAAAAGAAAGCAGTGTAAGAACAATCTATATGGGACGTGGCCTCAGGCCATCCCTAATACTTCATTACGGCCTTAAGGGCCGCCTGTATGCGTTCGGGCTTTGGTATGTACTCGTCTTCGAGCCTTGCCATGGGAGTGACGGCTTCCGGGCCCGCAACCCTCATTACAGGGGCCTTCAACGAGAAGATGGCCTCTTCGGCCACAAGGGCGGCTATCTCGGCGCCGAGGCCGCAGTTTCTTGTGGCCTCATGGACTATTACGAGCCTCCCCGTCTTTTTGACGGATTCGACGATAGTCTCTTCGTCAAAGGGTTTCAGCGTCATAAGGTCTATGATTTCGCAGTCAAAACCCTCGGAGGCCTCCATTGCCTTGTGGAGCATGGCGCCCCATGAGACAAGGGTAATATCCGAACCCTCCTGCATGATACTCGCCTTGCCAAGGGGTATGGCGTAGTCTCCGGCGGGCACCTCGGCCTTGATGGCGCGGTAGATGCTCGCAGGTTCCATAAATAGAACCGTATCCTCGTCCCGTATGGCGGAGATAAGAAGCCCCTTTGCGTTTTGCGGTGTTGAGGGGGCAACGACCTTTATGCCGGGCATATGGCAGTATAGCGATTCCGATGACTCGCTGTGCAGTTCCGGGGCCCTGATGCCTATGCCGTAGGGTGTTCGTATTACCATGGGGCAGGTAAAACGTCCCCTTGAGCGAGAGCGTATGCGGGCGGCGTGAGAGTAGACCTGCTCAAGGGCGCCGTAGGTAAAACCCATGAACTGAATCTCCGCAACGGGCCTTAGGCCGTAGGTGGCCATGCCAATGGCCGTGCCTATGATGGCAAGCTCGGCAAGGGGAGTGTCCATTACGCGCTCGGGGCCGAACTTTTCCAGCAGTCCGTCCGTAACACGGAAGACGCCGCCGTCAACGCCTATGTCCTCGCCAAGGATGACGACATCGCTGTTGCGCTCCATCTCTTCGGCAAGTGCCTGATTTATGGCCTTAACTATGGTTACTTTTCCCATTTCAGGGCCTTTATCTCTTTAGTTTGTCTCTCGCTGAGTACGGCAGAGGTATATTTTATAATGTCTGCCGGGTTGGGCGCGGGCAATGCCTCGGCCTCCTTGACGGCGACGTTGATCTGCTCCTCTATCTTCCGGGTTATCTCTTTTTCAAGGTCCTCGTTGAGTAGCCCCTTTTCCTGCAGAAATTTCCTGAATCGTATAAGGGGCTCTCTTTTTTGCCATTTTGCCACGTCTTTATCTGTCCTGTATCTTGACGAGTCGTCTGCCGTGGTGTGGTCGTCAAGGCGGTATGTAAAGCACTCGATAAGGGTTGCGCCCTCTCCGGCGCGCGCCCGTTTTACGGCGCGGGCCGTTGCCGAATACACGGCAAGCACGTCGTTGCCGTCTACCTGAATACCGGGGATGCCGTAACCCGCGGCCCTCTGTGCAATGGTCTCGGCGGCGGTCTGACGGTTACGCGGCAAAGAGATGGCCCACTGGTTATTCTGGCAGAGAAAGATTACAGGGGCCTTGAAGACACCTGCAAAGTTCAGGCCCTCGTGAAAGTCGCCCCGCGAGGAGCCGCCGTCGCCAAAATACGTGACGGCCACGTTTTTGTCACCTTTTATCTTCATGGCCATGGCCGTGCCCACGGCATGGGTTATCTGGCTGCCCACGGGCACGCTCATGGGAAAGATGTTCTGGTTCTCCGGGGCCTCCATGCCGCGCTCATCGCCCATCCAGTACCTGAACATGCGCCAGAGCGGGTACCCCCGTGAGATGAATACACCGGTTTCCCGAAATGATGGGTATATCCAGTCGCCCTCTTCAAGGGCCATGGCAGAGCCTGTCTGCGAGCCCTCCTGGCCGAGTATGGAGGCATAGGTGCCGATGCGCCCCTCTCTCTGAAGGTCCAGGGCCATGTGGTTAAAGGCCCTGGAGAGGGACATGGCGCGGTAGGCCTCTATAAGTCCTTCATCGGTGATGGAGGGCATGAGCCCCTCATCGGCCCTGCCGGATTCATCTATAATCTGAAGAAACTTTACATCAAAGGTCTTTATTATTTTTTCTGGCATGTGGAAAGTTTAGCACCACTTCAATACCTCGTCAAGCAGGGTAACGGCAAAAAAGCAGCGCCACGGAAGTGATTCTCATGGCTCGCCATGGGGGGCGGCATGGCAACGAAAGGCAGGGGGCTCTGTGGCAATAAATCGGGGCGCCGGTCTTTATAGCATAGATGGAGATATGAAACCTCCCCTGTGGAAGGGGCGGGGGGGTTTTGTCCTTAATAAAAGCATCGCTCCTGTGCTATAATCCGTAATTTCGGAAATGCCTGTAATGAGAGCAAGGTTCTTTCCCGGAGCCTGATGCCAAAAGAAGAGGAACTGTGGACAGGAGAGATTTTTCCATAAAAGAGGCCGTGGAAAAGGCAGGTGCCCTGCGCGCCGGAGGTGAGCTTACGGTCTCGGGGATGCATGGCTCGTGCCGGGCCTTTTTTCTGGCATCTTTTTTCAGGTCTTTTGGCTCTCCTGTATTGGCGGTGCTGCCAGATACACGGTCTGCCGCCCGTTTCGCCGAGGACCTGCGTTTCTTTCTCGGCGCCGAAGCGGTCTTTCTCTTTCCTTCTACGGAGCTGCTGCCCTTTTCCCTGAAGGCCCCGCACCCATCCATACTTTCGGCGAGGATGGAGCTGTATCACAGACTCGCAGAGGGCCGTGCCTTTGTGACGGTTACGGCGGCGCGGAACGTCATGCAGAGGCTGGCCCCGGCGCCGTCCCTTGAGGCAAGGGTCCTGAGGCTCGTTAAGGGAGAGGATTACCCCAGGGACGGGCTTATTACGGAGCTCGCGGGCCACGGGTTCAGAAGGGTTCCCATGGTTGAGGAGCGGGGCGAGATGAGCGTGCGCGGGGCCATTGTCGATATATTCCCGGCGGGAGCGCAACTGCCCCTTCGCATGGAGTTCTTTGGCGATACCGTGGAGTCCATACGGAGCTTTAATACGGGCACACAGAGGTCTGTGGCCGCATTCACAGAGGCCCTTATCCTTCCTGCAAGCGAGGCCGGGTATGGAGAAGAGGCCCGCGCACTGGCGCGAAAACGCCTCATGGAACGCGCCGGCGAGCTCGGCCTTAAGCAAGATGTCTGGCAGAACCTTTACCGCGCGCTGAAAGAGACCTCCCCTGACGAGAAGGCCTACGGGCTTTATCCTTTGCTTCATGAACGCCTTGATCTCCTCTTTGACCACCTCCCCGGGGACTCGGCGCTATTTCTGCCGGACCGGGCGCGCACGGCCGGGGCGCTCGACAGGTTTGCTGAAGAGATAAGGACGGCTGAAGGAGCGTTATTAGAGAAGAAGGAATTTTTCCTGGACGTAAACCTGCTATATGCCACGGTAGATGAGGCCATGGAAGGGGTGAAAAAGTTTCCCCTTATCGCGCTGGAGTCCCTTGGCGGCGGCGAGGGAGGGCACGGGCCGGTTAACGTAAGGTCAAGCTCCAATATGGAGCTAAAGAGCGAGCTTCGCCGTCCCAGATCCGGAAGGCCCCTGCCCCTTCAGCCCCTTGCCGACGCCATAGGCAAGGCATCGGCGCGTGGCGCGGACCTCTATATCACGGCGCATAACAGGGCGCAGGCCGGCAGGACCATTGAACTTCTTGATGGCTATGGAATAAAGGCCCGTAGGGCAGAGGGCGGAGAGGCCCTTGCTCCCGGGCAGGGCGGGGTCTTTATAGCCGAGGGCAGTCTCTCATCGGGCTTTTCTCTTGTCAGCCCCGCCCTTGCCATAATAGCGGAAGAGGAAATATTCGGCCCCAGGGTGAATAAGAGGCCGCCGCCGCCCAAAAGGCCCGGCGAGACCCTTACAGAGCTCTCGGACCTTGCGGAATCGGACTTTATCGTCCATACCCTCCACGGCATAGGCCTTTACAGGGGCCTTAAGAGGCGTGTAATAGAGGGTGTGGCAAAGGATTTTCTGCTGCTTGAGTACCTTGACGGCGATAGATTATATTTGCCAGTTGAGCGCATGGACCGGCTCGTGCGGTACCACAGCTTCGAGGGCCGTGAGAGGCCCGAACTCGACAGGCTCGGCGGCTCCAGATGGAAGAGGACAAAGGGTAAGATAAAAAAGGCCATTGAGAACATGGCCGGAGAGCTCTTGAAGCTATACGCCGCCAGACGCGTTGCCCCGGGTTTTGCCTTCTCTCCACCAGATGCCGTATTCAGGGAGTTCGAGGCGGGTTTTGAGTATGAAGAGACGCCGGACCAGGCCCGCGCCATAGAGGAGTGCCTGCGCGATATGCAGCGTCCCGCGCCCATGGACAGGCTCGTCTGCGGTGATGTTGGCTACGGCAAGACCGAGGTGGCCATCCGCGCCGCCTTCAAGGCCGTGCTCGATGGAAAGCAGGTGGCCGTCCTTGTGCCCACTACGGTGCTGGCGCAGCAGCATTATATAACTTTTTCAAGACGCCTTGGCGCCTATCCCGTTAATATAGAGGCCATTAGCCGCTTCAGGACGAAAAAAGAGCAGAAAGAGGTCCTCGCGCGCCTTGCCAGAGGCGCCGTAGATATCATCATCGGCACGCACAGGCTCGCGCAGGGGGATATTAGTTTCAAAGACCTGGGCCTTGTCATTATCGACGAGGAGCACAGGTTCGGCGTGCGCCAGAAGGAGCGCCTCAAAAAGATACGCAGTACCGTTGATGTGCTGGCCCTTACTGCAACGCCCATACCGAGGACCCTGCATATGTCCCTTGCGTCCCTTCGGGACCTCAGTATCATCAACACCCCGCCCGAGGACAGGCTTGCCGTGCTCACGGAGGTCATGCGCTTTGACGAGGGAGTTATAAAGGGCGCTATCGAGCGTGAGATAGACCGCGGCGGGCAGGTCTTTTTTGTCCATAACAGGGTGCATTCCATGCCCCCTGTGGAGGATATGTTAAGGAGGATACTGCCCGGGGCGCGTCTTGCCGTGGCACACGGGCAGATGCGCGAGCACGAGCTTGAGAAGAAGATGCTCGGTTTTGTAAATAGAGAGTACGACGTATTGCTCTCCACGGCCATAATAGAGTCGGGCCTTGATATCCCCTCGGCAAATACCATAATAATCAACAGGGCCGAGTCCTTCGGCCTCGCGGAGCTGTATCAGCTCCGGGGCAGGGTAGGCAGGTCAAGCCACCGGGCATACGCCTATTTCATGATACCCGAGACAATGAACCTTACGAGCGATGCCGAAAAGCGTCTTGATGTGATACGGGAGCTCTGCGAGCCGGGCTCTGGCTTTAAGGTGGCGGCCTATGACCTTGAGATAAGGGGCGCGGGGGAGCTCCTTGGCACAAACCAGTCCGGCCAGATTGCCAGCGTGGGCTTTGAGATGTATACCCGCATACTTGAGGATACGGTCCGTGAGATGAAGGGCGAGAAGGTCTCCGATGAAGTGGAGCCTGAGGTCAGCCTCGGGGTCTCGCAGTACATACCCGAGGATTATGTGCCTGATACGGGTCAGAGGCTGGGCCTCTACAAGAGGTTTGCCTCCATAAAAGAGGCCAATGAGCTTACCGCGATTGAAGAAGAAGTCATTGACCGCTACGGACCCCTGCCCGAGGTGGTGAAAAATATCATGGAGACGGTGGGGCTGAGGCTTATTCTGAAGGAGCTGAAGGCAAGGGAGCTTGTGCAGAAGGCGGGCCGGATATATATTAACTTTACAGGCACAGGCGGTGAGGGGGCTGACCCCTCTATTGTGAGCAACGCGCTGGCCATGACCGGCAGGGACGGGGCAAAGTTCCGCATTACAAGCGACGGAAGGTTCTCCGCGCGCCTTGGCGAGGGTGCCGACCCCCTTACAGAGGCCCGATATGTATTGAAAGAACTTCTTCGCGGATGTTATAGTAACCATACAATGGTAAGGGATAGATGAAAAAAGTTCTGCGCCTCTTTATGACATTCTCTCTGGTCCTCCTTATCTTCGGCTGTGAGGGCTCTACCGGCGGGCCTTCCGGCGAAGAGGTTATAATCAACGTCGGCGGGCGAACCGTAACGCTTGCCCGTTTTAACGAGAGGGTGAAAAGGTCTTTTCAAGGCGCTGTAGAGGGTTCGGCCGTCAGAAAGGACGTTGCCGCCGATATGATAGAGGAAGAACTCGTCCTCGGTGAGGCGGCCCGCCTCGGCATTACAATAGACAACGATGAGCTCAGGGCCGAAGAGGCCCGCTTGAGAGAAGAGGCACAGCCCGATGGGCAGGGGGGCGCAGGTTTTTTTGAGGGCATACGGGCGGCCTATGGCTCTGTGGAAGGCTGGAGAGAGGAGCTTAAGAAACGGCTGATCATAGAAAAGACAATGGCCAGGGTTATCGGTGGAGAGGTGAAGATAAAAAAAGACGAGGCCCTGAAGTTTTACCGCAGGCATAAGAAGGATTATGACCTGCCCGAGAAGGTGCGCGCGAGGATGATAGTGGTCTCAACCGAGGAAGAGGCGCAGAGGGTTCGAAAGGGCCTGACAAAGAAGAACTTCGCCGAGACGGCCCGTAAGGTCTCCCTTAGCCCGGAGGCAAAAAAGGGCGGGGACCTGGGGTTTTTTGCCCGCGGCGAGATGCCCGAGGAATTCGAGAAGGCCGTATTCGGCCTTAAGCCGGGTGAAATCAGCAGTATAGTAAAGACAGAGTACGGCTATCATATCTTACTGCTGGTATCCAGAAAACGGGCCCGGCGCCTTGCCTTCAAGGAGGCCCGCGGTGATATTAACGATAGACTCATGCGCATGGAGAGGGAAAGGCGCTTTCGTGCATGGATGGCCTCTTTAAAGAAGAAGACGGTCATAGAGGTAAGGGAGGAATTTTTGTGAGTAGCGATAAAAGAGGTCTTTTTTCAAGTATAACCACTGCTGGTTTTTTGCTGTTTTTTTTCTTTATCTTCACCCCCCTCTCTTATGGAGAGGTGCTTGACAGGATAGTGGCGGTGATAAACGACGAGGTGATAACGCTCTCGGAGCTTAAGGCCGCGGTGGCCCTTGCAGAGAGCTCGCTAAAGGATAATCCCGACGGCAAGGGGCCTCTAAAGGTCTCCAGAAAAAAAATACTCGATGCCCTTGTTAAGGAAAAACTGATAAAACAGGCCTCCGACAGGGTGGGCATAGAGGTGAGCGAGGAAGAGATTGATAACGCAGTCAATGAGATTAAGGACCAGAACGGCTTTACCCGCAAAGAGCTCCTTCTGGCCCTTGCCGCTAGCGGGCTTACCTACGAAGAATACAGGGACAGGCTCAAGGAGCAGATAAGGTCCGTAAAGTTCATGGACATGAGGTTCCGCTCCAGAATAGACATAAAGCCCGATGAGGTGGAAAATTATTACCGACAGCATATCGATGAGTTCTACGGCCCGCCTTCTTACAAGATAGGCATTATCTTTATCGACGGGGCTGATGAGGCGAGAGCGCAGTCAAGGCTCGGTAAGGTTACACGCGCCCTGGAAAGAAAGAAGCCCTTTGATGAGATAGCCAGGCTCTACTCTGATGATGAGAGCGCCAGCGCCGGCGGGGACCTTGGTTTTGTAAAGGCCGGAGAGTTGGACGAGACACTGGAGCGTGAGATACTAAAGCTCAACGTAGGAGAGGTCAGTCCTCCCATAAAAAAGCCTGAAGGCATATACCTTGTAAAGTTTGTAAAATACAGGCCCGGAGAGCCCGCGCCGCTGGCGAAGGAGCGCGCCTCTATCTACAAAAAGCTCTTCGACCAGACATTTAAGGAGATGATGGACACCTGGTTTGAGAACGAGAAGAACCTGGCCAATATTGACATAAGGCTCTGATAATGGTCAAGAGACCTGAGAATTTGAGACCAAAGATAGCCATTACCATGGGCGATCCCGCGGGCATAGGCCCCGAGCTTGTCCTTCGGGCCGTTGCCGACAAAAGGGTCCTTGCCGTTGCCGAGCCCATAATATACGGTGACAGAGGGGTCTTTGAGCTTGTATCAGCGAGGCTCGGCCTTGCCATGCCCGCCGAGAATGTTTTAAGGGGTATTACATCCATTGACGCGGCCCGTCTCACGCCGGGCAGGTCCGATAAAGAGGCGGGACGCGCCATGATAACCTGCGTGGAGCGTGCCGTAAAAGACGCCCTTGCCGGGGAGGTTGGCGCCGTTGTGACGGCGCCCATAAATAAAGAGACGGCCCGTTTATCGGGTTTTCAGTTTCCCGGCCACACCGAATTTATCGCCCACCTCTGCGGAGACATCAGCCCTGTAATGATGCTCTGCGGCCCCGGCCATGACGACCTGAAGGTGGCCCTTGTCACAACGCACGTCTCCATGAGAGAACTTCCCGGCCTTATCACAGAGCAGAGCGTCTATGATACCCTCGCCATAACGGCCCGCTCACTGAAGACCCTCTTTGCCATGCCTGCCCCCTCCATAGCCGTTGCCGGCCTTAACCCCCATGCAGGAGAGGGCGGCATATTCGGCATAGAAGAAGAAGAGATTATCGCGCCGGCCATAAAGAGGGCGCAGGCAGAGGGCATTGACGTAACGGGCCCCGTACCGCCGGACACGGTCTTTTACCGCGCCGTACGGAAAAAAGAGTTCAACGCCGTGGTGTGCATGTATCACGACCAGGGCCTTGGCCCCCTTAAACTCCTGCACTTTGACGACGGCATCAATGTAACGTTAGGCCTGCCCGTTATACGAACCTCGCCGGACCACGGCACGGCCTATGATATCGCGTGGCAGGGAGTGGCAAAGCCCCTGAGCCTCATCTCGGCCATAGAGATGGCGGCCATGATGGCAAAAAACAGGGCACGCCTTGTCTGAGAAAAAAATAGGGGAATTTTGGCGGGCAAAGCCCGCCAAAGATTGAAAAAATTTTCTTTTGGAAACAAAGAAAGCTCGCAAAGAAAACTTCCACTTTCTTTTAGAAAAAAGAAAGTTCGCAAAGAAAACCAATAGGGGGTGGGGGTTATTGCATTGAATATGCGTTCCGCGCCCCACGGGGTAGCGGTCAAAAATTTCGTAGGTTGGGTGGAACGTAGTGTAACCCATCAAATATTTTACGGGGCACGGAAAAACGTAATGATTGATGGGCTGTGTTTCACTCCACCCATCGTACAAGGCTGTGCGAGAATTTACAGAATAGAAACGAGCCCATGCTGAGATAGAGCCTGATAGTAGGCATGGGGTCCGCAAGGCTCCAGCCTGGATGAACCTTAGCCTGAGCGAATGTTTTTACAAGCCGCACCATCCACTTCAAGACACCGTAACCACCAATCTTTTTGGATGCTATCTCCCTTCGAAGGCCTTGAATGTCGCCGTACAGCCAACCAAGACGAGTCCCTATCCTATAATCGAAATTATTGTCCGCGGGTAAAAAGGAACGTCCTTTTGCAAGCTCAAGAGCCATCTTTGGCAGATCCACTCCGCAGTAATCCGGTAGTGCGAGAGATGCGCCCACCCTCGGATTTATCTCAAGAAAACACCGTATATGCCCATCGTCATCAACGAGAAATTGTGTGCAGCTAAGGCCCGTATAGTTGAAATGCTTTAATAACTTACGGCAAGCATCGAGAACTTCATCCGATGGCGCGAGAGAGATTCCGTCAACGGTGATTCCCGATCCATTAAAACGGTCTGTGCGTAGTGCCTTCAATTCAAACCCTGCGATTATCTCGCCTTTTTCAGCCAAACAATAAAAATCGTGGCGGTGGTAAGGTATATATTCTTGAACAATCATGGAGCCGGCGCCACAAGGCCAGTCTTTGAACTTTTCTTCGATAATTTTCGATGTACGGCAGATAAAGACTTTTTCATCGAAAATGTGCGTGAATTGGTCCACCGGTCTTATAATGCATGGATAGCCTATCTCGTCAGCCGCCTCTTTTAGATCAGATAAATTACAGACTTCCTTGAATTTACCCTGTGGTATGTTCAGTTCCTCAATGATTTTGCACATTTCTTTCTTCATATGGCAGGTTTTTACTATATGTGGGGCGGGCATTATGACTTTCACGCTTGCCGGTATCTTGCTGATGTTGCGGGCGAGGGCGGATGTCTCATCATCACCGATGGGGAAGATAAAGGAAATATCATTTCGGGCAGAGAGAAACTCTTCAATGGCCCTTATGAAACTCTCGCCAGAGCCTTCTGCCGGTGGATGGTTCCACACCTCTGATGTGTAACGGGAATATTGTCCAAAGGGTGATGACGGGTCGACTTGGCCGGCAATGACCTTGTAGCCTGCCCTGGAGAGAGACCTTATGACCGTTAAACAATGCCGATAATCGCCGAGGAGTAAAATTTTTATTTTTTGTGTGGAATTGGTCGTCATTTATTGTGTTACTGAAGGTTTTTATAAAATCCTTTATTTTTTCCTGTTGTTCTCAAAACGAGAGGCGTCTATCTTCATTAGAGAACGTGTTACAGCTGGATATCTTCAACTCCGTCTTTCATATATGGCGGATAGACCTGGCCATATTCGGCTTAATTTTTAAAATACACTATTATTATGTAATATTCAATGGCTCTTTCAGCAATAACTCCTAATCTTTAAATAGTCGAGGCCTTTTCGGAGAGTCAGGGTATCTCAGGCGTTGATATTTAGGCCACTTCTCAGTGTATCGGTTTTTCCCCTTGCTCTATGGTCTCAATCGGCCTGCTGCCCAGGTTTCTGTCTCTCCTGTAAGGCCGTTAGTTATTGTAATATCAAGCCATTTGTCGAGGTATGTTGCCAGCTCCTCTACCGAAGAGTAGAACTTCTTACAGAAGGTTCCTCGGCTAACGGTAGCAATGAGAGCCTCTTCTGTGCTATCTTTTTACTGGCAGTCATGTATGCTTCCATAGGGTCTGTTTTTTGTAGAAAACATCTCAAGGGAGAGAAGAGTGATTGCCCCTTCCTGTACGCAAAAACTGTACGGGAAGATATTAATCTTTACACTCTATTGTTGGAAACAAGACCTGGTTTTAAGGACACGCAGATTCAGCAAAGCCTAAGCCATCAAATCGGGTAGGGTGGGCACCGCCCGCCAAAAAACGTTTCACAATCCAAAAGTTTCGTAGGTTGGGTAGAGCGTAAGCGAGACCCAACAAAGCAAATGGGTTCAAAAAAAATGTTGGGTTTCGTTCCTCTACCCAACCTACCAGGCTTAAATATAAAAAAGTCTTCGACCCTAACTGGAATATACATTTTTGGCTTGACAGCCAAGACGGTATCTACCAGGCTGCAAGGCTCAGGAGGTCAAAAGATGTGTTATTTATTATTACTGCCTAAAATCTTAAATTTAGTTGGGCTAGGAATGGGATTTGTAGGAGTTGTCTTTATTTCATGGGGTTTTTTTACAAAATCAGAGAAAGATATCGAAAAGGACGCAGGAATTAAGTTTGATGGCGGAGAAGGTCAGAAAAAATTTCTAAAAAAACAGATAACAGGTGTTCAGATTGGGTTGCCTTTTATTATTTTAGGATTTATTTTACAATTTATAGGCGCTTTATACCAATAAACAATGAACAAGACTTGTATATAGTCTTGTCTGTCAATCCAAAAGAGTCATATTTCAGTTTTGTAGATGGGTGGAACGCAGTATAATTCATCAAATATTTTACGGGGCATGGAAAAGCGTTATGATTGATGGGTTACGTGCAACGAAGCCCATCCACAAAGCTACAAGGCAGAGGGAAAATAATAATGGATAGAAAACGCTACAAACTACCATTTCAAAAAGCAAGGATTCCACAATGGAAATGTCCAACCTGTGAAAAATCGATACTACGTCTTATAAAAGATTCTTTTTTCTATAAAGAAACATCTCAATCTGCTAATGAACATAAACATAATTTTTGGAACGATGATTGGGGGCCGGATTGTATTAGGTATGTTTATTCTTGTCAGCTAAAATGCATAAGTTCATCATGTAATGAAACAGTTGTGAGTTTAGGGACTGGGCATGTTGATATAGGTTTTGAGTATGACAACGAAGGTAGTATGTCACAAGAGTGGTGTGATTATTTTCGACCTAAATATTTTCAGCCTCACCTTAAACCATTTACTTATCCTAAAGACACCCCTAAGGAAGTAGTAGGTGAATTCGAGCAATCATTTAAATTGTTTTTTTGTAATCCCCCATCCGCATCTAACCACATAAGAATTGCGTTAGAAAATATCCTGACCAGTTTAAAGATAAAAAGATTTGAAGTAAAAAATGGCAAAAGGCATTTTGTAACTTTGCAACGCCGGATCGAGATGCTACCAAACAAGCATGGGAATCTCAAAGAGCTATTCATGGCTATTAAGTGGCTTGGGAATGCAGGGAGCCATAGTCACAAAGAGATAACAATTGATGACGTTATGGATGCATACGAAATTATGGAAGCTGTTCTGAAAGAACTTTTTGAGTCTAAAAAGGATACCGCAAAACAACTTGCAAAAAAAAATAAACAAGAAAAAAGGGCCAAAAGGTAAATAGTTTCTTAGGTTTGGTAGAGCTTCGCTCTACCCAACAATTAAAAAACATGAAAAACATCCTCATAAAAGGCGCGCGAGAGCATAACCTCAAGAATATCGACGTGGTAATCCCCCGCGATAGACTCGTGGTTATCACGGGTGTATCTGGCTCGGGCAAATCTTCGCTTGCCTTTGATACTATTTACGCCGAGGGGCAGAGGCGTTACGTTGAGAGCCTCTCTGCATACGCGCGGCAATTCCTTGAGCAGGTGGATAAGCCTGACGTGGAGTCCATAGAGGGTCTTTCGCCCTCCATCTCCATTGAGCAGAAGACAACGTCGCGTAACCCCCGCTCTACCGTTGCCACGGTGACGGAGCTTTACGATTACCTCCGCCTTTTATTTGCCCGTGTGGGGCGGCCCTTCTGCTACATGTGCGGCGAGGCCATTACCGCCCAGAGCATCGAGCAGATGGTGGAGCGCGTCATGGCCCTGCCCGCTGGCACCAAGGTAATCATCTACTCCCCCATTGTGCGTGGCCGTAAGGGCGGGTACAGAAAAGAGCTTAATAACCTCTTGAAAGAGGGCTATACAAGGGTGGTGGTGGACGGCAAGGTGCGTGACCTTGAAGAGACCATTATCCTTGATAAGAGAAGGAAACACACCATTGACGTGGTAATAGACAGGCTTGTGATAAAAGAGGGGCTCATGGCGAGGCTCGGCGATTCCCTTGAGGCGGCAACGCGTCTTTCCAACGGGCTTGCCCGCGTGGAGGCCATTGGCGGGGATGAGTTTTTTTTCAACGAGAACCTGGCCTGCGTAAAGTGCGGCATAAGTTACCCTGAGATTACCCCCGCCTCTTTCTCATTTAACAGCCCCTACGGGGCCTGCCCCGAGTGCAAGGGCCTTGGCGAGGATTTTTACTTTGACGCCTCTGCCGTCGTCCCCGACCCCGAGCGCTCACTTTCGCGTGGGGCCATAGCCCCCTGGAGGACAGGAGACGGCAGATCGGCCGCCCCTTATTACACACACATCCTGAAGGGGCTTGCCGCGCATTACGGCTTCAGCCTCCTTGAGCCCTGGTCAAACCTGCCGGAGCGCATTCAGGAGATTATCCTCAATGGTTCGGAGGCAGAGGAGATAGAGTTTCATTACGGCATGAAGAAGGGCGATTACTCATATTGCCGTCCCTTTGAGGGCGTCTTAAACAACCTTGAGCGGCGTTATCACGGCACAGAGTCCGAGAGCGTGCGAAAGGGGCTCGAAGCCTATATGAGCTCCGAGGACTGCAAGGCCTGCGGCGGCTCGCGCCTCAAACGCGAGGCCCTCTATATAAGGGTAGGCAATAAGAGCATATATCAGGTCGTATGCATGTCCATAGAAAGGGCCGCCGAATTTTTCAGTAAAATAAGACTTACGGACCTTGAGTTCGAGATAGCCCGAAGGGTCTTGAAGGAGATAGTGGAGAGGCTCGGCTTTCTTCATAATGTGGGCCTCGGCTACATTACGCTCAACCGTTCGGCGGGCACGCTCTCGGGCGGCGAGGCGCAGAGGATACGCCTTGCCACGCAGATAGGCTCAAGCCTCATGGGCGTGCTTTATATACTGGACGAGCCCTCCATCGGGCTTCATCAGCGGGACAACAGGAGGCTTCTCGGCGCGCTTAAGAGGCTTCGCGACATGGGCAACTCCGTAATAGTGGTGGAGCACGACGAGGAGACCATGCGCGAATCCGACTACATCATAGATATGGGGCCAGGGGCAGGCGGGGGAGGCGGAAGGGTGGTTGCCAGCGGGACCTACGACGAGATACTTGACGACAAGGCCTCGCTTACGGGCAGGTACCTCTCCGGCGAACTTCAGATATCCGTGCCGAATTTTAGAAAAACCCCCGGAAAAAGGGTCCTGCGGTTCAAGGGGCTTACGGCCAATAACCTCAAGAATATAGACGTGGAGATACCGCTGGGTCTTCTTACCTGCGTTACCGGGGTATCGGGTTCGGGTAAGAGTACCCTTGTGCTTGACACCATATACAGAAACCTCGCCAAAAGGCTCTACCGTTCACGGGCCTCTGCCGGGGGCGTGGCCTCTATCAAGGGCATCGAGTTTTTGGATAAGGTAATAGCCATAGACCAGAGCCCCATCGGCCGGACGCCGCGCAGTAACCCGGCTACCTATACGGGGCTCTTTACGCACGTGCGCGAGCTCTTCAGCAACCTCCCCCTTGCAAGGGTGAGGGGCTATGGCCCAGGAAGGTTCAGTTTTAACGTAAAGGGCGGCCGATGCGAGGCCTGCAAGGGCGATGGGCTGATAAAGGTGGAGATGCATTTTCTCCCCGATGTATACGTTACCTGCGACGTCTGCCATGGCGCGAGGTACAGTAGAGAGACGCTGGAGATACGCTTCAAGGGTAAGACCATAGCCGAGTGCCTTGACCTTTCCGTCTCCGAGGCCCTGGAGTTTTTCGCCAACATACCGCGCATAAAGGAGCGCCTGAAGACCCTTAATGACGTGGGGCTCGGGTACATAACCCTGGGCCAGCCCACCACGCACCTCTCGGGCGGCGAGGCGCAGAGGATAAAGCTCTCACGGGAGTTGTCTAAAAGGGGCACGGGAAGGACACTTTACATACTGGACGAGCCTACTACGGGCCTGCATTTTGCCGATATACATATGCTTATCGAGGTCCTCGGCAGGCTTACAGAGGCCGGTAACAGCGTCCTTGTCATAGAGCATAACCTTGATGTGATTAAATCCGCTGATTACGTAATAGACCTTGGCCCCGAGGGCGGCGATGGCGGCGGCTCTATCGTTGCCGCAGGCACTCCCGAGGAGGTGGCCGCGGTTGAGGGCTCGTATACGGGTTTTTACCTGAAGGCCGCTCTCGCGCGGCAGGCATCCCCATCCTAATAAGGCCGTCCCGCTTTTATGATGCGATACCTTCTATTATTTATTCTCCTTTTTGTTACTGCATGCGCCGGAGGCGGCCATGGACCCATGAGGGCCTCCACGGGCATTGCCTCGTGGTATGGCCCTGATTTTAACGGCAAGCTCACGGCCAGCGGCGAGGTCTACGACATGAACGCCCTTACGGCGGCCCACAAGACACTCCCCCTTGGGACCATCGTGGATGTGAAGAACCTTGAGAACGGCAAGACCGTGAGGCTCACCATAAACGACAGGGGGCCCTTTGTGCGCCGACGTATCATAGACCTCTCGTATAAAGGAGCGAAAGAGCTCGGCGTGGTGAAAAAGGGCACGGCCCGCGTGCGCGTCACCCCCGTAGGGAGGGACGCGCGGTATATAAAATACATACAGGTCAATGACAGAGGCAGCGGCGACTACACTGTTCAGCTTGGGGCCTTTACGAGCAGGGAGAATGCCGAAAGGCTGCTTAGGGCCCTTGGGACCGAGGGGCTTGAGAGGGCCTATATATCGAAGGCAAGGGTATCGGGAAGGGTCTTTTACAGGGTCAGGGCCGGAGATTTCGCCGTAAGGGCAAAGGCCGTGAAACTCGCCGAAAGCCTTGCCTACGAGGGTTATGACGCGGTTCTTATGAGAAAATAGCCGCCTGTTCTCCGTATTTTGTTAAATCACCCTCAAAAACCCTACTTTTGGGGGATAGACGCCCCTCCGGATACCGTGTTATAGTTTTGTTGCAGAGAGAAGACAATTTAGAAGCTTGTTCTTGTTGAAGATATAAAATGCTCGACAACCAGAAAAGGAGATGGGAGATGAAAAGGACATTGCTTGGAGGACTTGTATTGGCGCTGGCTTTATTTGTTGGACATGTGGGCACTTCTCAGGCCGCGAGCCAGAATATAATGTATGACGGGTTCTGTGACGGAGCCAATCTCACATACAATGTATTCAATGGTAGTGCCAGTGGCGTTCAGACCGGCTGCAGCGGCACAGTATCGGGTCCCATGGTGGGCGCGGTAGCAAATGTATTCAGTCAGGGCCCGGCCCTTACCATGGGCTATGATTCAACCGCGACCTTTGCCGCAAGCGGGCTTTTTACAATCATAAGGGCCGATCACACCTGGACGCATTATGCGAACGGCGGCGGCGGCATAGTCATAATCAACTCCGGGACCTGGAGCCCTGGAACAGCCGTAAGGCCTAACAGACGCGGCGGTCATCCTTCGAACGTCAGGTAACGCAGTTGAAACATTCGCATGACCCCCGTGTCATGTGCTAAAATAAGGACATACAGCCGAACCCTACTACGGTCCGGCTGTATGTGTTTTATAAAGCGGTGCCACTATCCTCTCTCAACCTGGCGGATTCACTATTGGAAACCGGAGGCATGTGATGGACCTTGAAAGATTAGAACCTGTTTTACGTGGGAGCTTTTTCGGCCTCGTTGTTTTGTCCCTGCTGGCAATAATATCTCTTCCCACTGCGGCATCTGCCGCGGGTCCGCAGACCACCCGCGCTACGACAGCTCCGGCCATAGTCATGGTGCCATCCCAGTTGCCAAAGATTAGCGTTACCCCGCAATTGGGCATTGAGGTGCCTCTTGGCTACGCCATAGACAAGAAAACACTTAAAATTCTTAAAAAAACCCCTGTTGTCAGCCCCAAGGGCGGAGTCCAGCCTACTCTCAGGCAGGACCCGGCCGTACAGGCAAAGGCCCCGGCGCCTCTTACCCCGGGCATTGTCATTGACTTTGAGGGTAAAGACAACGGGAACCAGGCCGATGGTTTTCTTCACAGGCCGCCGGACCCTATAATGGCCGCCGGACCAAATCATGTGGTAACCGTCGTCAACTCAACTATTGACATTTACAACAAGGCAGGCGGTCTTGTCCTTGAGTCGAGCATGGCGTCATGGTTTGCCTCGCTCACCCCGCCGGGAAGCCCCTTTGACCCCAAGATAGTATATGACGCGCAGGCCGGGCACTGGATGATGATAGCGCTCTCCTCGGATTTTTCCTCGCAGGCCGCCTATCTCCTCTCTGTATCCCAGACAAATGACCCCACAGGCCCATGGTGGAACTACAGCATCGACAGCGTGAGCACCCCCGGCGGCAATGCCTGGGGCGATTACGAGGACATAGGCTTTGACGGCAATGCCTCCGGCAGTGTCTACATATCGTCAAACCAGTTTTCCTTTGCCTCCGGTATTTTCACCACCGCGCAGGTAGTCACCATGTCCAAGACCGAACTCTATACCGGTGGGCCCCTTACCCTCTTCAGGACAGTGAACCTTAAGAACGCCGACGGCTCCCTGGCCTTCAGCATACGCGCGGCGCGCACCTTAAGCGCCTCTTCCACGGAGTATATGATAAACTCCCGCTCCGGGGGCGGTACCAAGGTAACACTCTGGAATGTCACACAGGCCTTTCCAAGCCCGCCTGTAATAACAAGGCAGTCAGCCGTGAATATAGGTTCTTACAGCCCCGCTCCCAACGCAAAGCAACGCGGGTGCGCCGATACCCTTGATACCATTGACAACAGGATATTTAACGCGGTCTTCAAGAACGGCAAACTCTACGCCGGCTTCACCGAGGGACACAACTGGGGAAGCGGCAAAGTGGCGGCAATAAGGTTTCTTGAGATAAATACGACGAGCAATACGGCCGTTGTCAACGAGACCTATGGGCAGGACGGGTCTTATTACTGGTTTCCCGCTCTCACCGTAGACGGCTCGGGTAATATAATATCAGTATTCGCAAGGAGCGGTTCCAGTGAGTATGCAGGTATTCGCTATAGCGGGCGCCTGACAACGGATACGGCCACACAGGCGAGTCTCTCGCTGAAGGGCGGAGCGGCCTGTATTACGGGCTCGCGCTGGGGCGACTACTTCGGCGTAAGCGTGGACCCCGTGGATAACGGCAAGGTCTGGATATACGGCGAGTGGGCCAAGGATGTGATCGGGGTAAATTCCATATGGGACTGGGGCACTTGGGTGGGCGAGGTAAGTTTCAGTGTTATTCCTCCACCATCGGCCATAACCCTGACATTGACGCCAGACGCCGCTACCGTAGCGCGCGGCGGGTCTCTTGGCTATAAGATAAAGGCCGTTAACACCACGGCCACTACGCAGTGTGCTGATTACTGGGAGAACGTGACACTTCCAAGTGGCGCTATCTATCCTGCCGCCGCCGAACTTTTCGGCCCGGTTCACGTATGTCTGAACGCCGGGGCCACAAAGATGGTACACATGACACAGGGTGTGCCCATGAACGCGCCCGTCGGCTCTTATGCGTATAACGGCTATGTGGGGGCGGCTTATCCCACGCTGGACAATAGCTCAAGCTTCAACTTCAATGTAACGGCCTTTGGACCTATAACAAAGAAACCGTCAAGGAGATGGACGCTTAAGGAAAACGGTTTCAGAAAGTAGGGAGCCTTATCGGATTCTTTTTTAAAACAGAAACCCCCTGCCGGACTCAGGTCCGGCAGGGGGTTTCTCTATTCTGAAGGGGCGGGACCCTAAAGTCCCCCAACCTCGCCGCCCTGTTTCAGGGACTCCACTATCACAATGCCCGCGCTTGTGCCGAGCCTATCGGCCCCGGCCCCAAGCATGGCAAGGGCCTGTGGAAGTGTCTTAATACCGCCGGAGGCCTTTACTCCGGCCCTTGCCCCGGCAAGTTCCGAGAGAAGCCTTACGTCTTCTGCCGTGGCGCCCCCCGCTCCGAATCCCGTTGATGTCTTTATAAAATGTGCGCCCGCCCTGATGATAATTTCCACGGCACGCGCCTTTTGCGGCCCGTCAAGACAGCAGGTCTCAATAATCACCTTCACAGCCGCGCCGGGTACGGCAGAGACAAGGGCGGCAATTTCATCTTCCACACGGGCGTACTCGCCGCCGTGGAAGGCCCCCTGGTTCATTACCATGTCAACTTCTTCAGCGCCGTCCCCGACGGCCTTTACGGCGGCCAGGACCTTGACATCCGTCCTCTCGTAGCCAAGGGGAAAACCCGTCACAGTGGAGACCTTTATGGGGCTATATTCAAGTAGCCTTACTGCCGGGGCAACATGGCAGGGGGGCACGCATAGCGTGGCAAAGGGGTAGGCGAGGGCCTTTCGCGCCAACTCTTCCACGGCGGTTTCCGTGGTAAGGGGGCTTAATATGGTCAGGTCAATTTTACCGGCAAGCTCTTCTCTGGTCATAATTGATTATAGTCAGGTGTCATTGTATTGTAATGAAGGGTAATGAAGGCGCAAAAAAAGGAAGGAAGCAACTTCTTTCCTTCCTGAGAGGTCTTGATAAATCTCTCTATAATACGTCTTTGTCGGAAGACGTAAGTGAGTAGAAACATTTTCGTTGTCTTTGTTTCTCCAAATCAGCCTCCTTTTTTATTTGATTCTTTCAGGCCCGCCGACCTTTTACCTCAGCTCCAGACCCCCCGGCTCCAAGCCCCTTAAGCACACCTGCTAACGTTCAGCCACATCTCCCGGCTTTTTAAACCACCCCTAATCCAGCCACCTAGATTAGGTAAGCGATGAGAAGGGCGGCACCAACGATAGCTGTGAAAATACCGATTATCACAACCTCCTCAATCTCAAGGAGTCTTACATCGTGGTCCCTGTCGTCAAAGACCTTCATTCCTTTATCGTAAACAACGTTTTTAGGATGTCCAAACATCTGTCTCACCTCCTAATTACGATTTTCTATTCCTCAGCTCCTCACCTCCTGTCTCATCCATGACCTATCCTCTACTTATATTATAACGCTTTTTTCGCAAAAGGGAAGGTTTCTTTGTCATCATATAGTGAAAGAATTGCGGGGGATGCAAGGTCATATTTTAACTGTATGTTGATTTTAAGATGCATCTTTGCCGAGAAGGGAGAGTATTTTTTTGGCCGTAATCTCACCGCCGTGTATGCTGTCTGGTATGCCTATGCCGTGATAAGAGCTTCCGGTGAGGAAGAGCCCCTTGTGGCGGGCTGTCTTGTCTTCAATATCGCGCAC
The DNA here is from genome assembly GCA_964567185.1 of uncultured Thermodesulfobacteriota bacterium. Taxonomy (GTDB): domain Bacteria; phylum Desulfobacterota; class GWC2-55-46; order GWC2-55-46; family JADFVP01; genus JAJRZX01. The sequence continues at coordinate 8,127 of CAZMKZ010000023.1, read as the reverse complement.
ACGTTCTTCGTGCCCTATGATGTATTGGGGCATGGCGTTTTTCCACCTGTATATGCGCGTAAAGAGCGGTTTGGCCTCTATGCCCATAATGTCTTTAAGCTCGCGGCGCACCATGGCGGTCATCTCGGTGTTGTTTAAATCAAGGAGCTTACCGCCCTTTGCCCCTCCCACAAAACACCTTATGAGGACCGAGCCCTCCGGGGCCCTGCCCTCGAACTTCACGGAGCTCCATGTAGAGGCCATGATGCCTCTGCCCTCCGAACGGGGCACCACAAAGCCGAAGCCCCTGAGCGGTCCGGCGAGGTCTGTTTTTTTGAATGCCATGGTAACCGTGGCCGTGGAGGAAAAGGGTATCTCGCCGAGTTTTGCGGCGAGCTCTTTATCAAGTCCCCGTGTCAGGCGCGAGGCCGCGTGAGCGGGTGCGGCTATGACAACGGCATCGGCAATTATGGCCTCATCCTTATTGATTATTACGCGGTACTTCCCGTCCTTTTCCTTATTAAGCCCCTTTACAGTGGTGTCTGTCCGTATTTCCGCGCCTTTGTCCTTTATGACCGAGACAAGCGTGTCTATTAGCTCGCTCATGCCGTCACGTAGGGTTACGAACATGGTTATTTTTTTTCTGTCCCCCCAGGGGTTGGTGGCGCTTGGGCGTTTTTTGAACTGCGCCATGCGTTTTACCATGCCCCGGATGAGACTGCCGTATTGCTCTTCGAGCTGCACGAACTTTGGAAAACTCGCCCGCACGCTCATGGTGTCGGGGTCTGCGGCGTGTATGCCAGCAACAAGGGGTTCGGCAATCTTGTCAAGGACCTCTGCGCCGAGGCGTCTGCGCACAAAGGAGCCGAGGCTCTCGTCGGAGTCGTCCTTTTTTTTCGGTATGAGGACCTCGAGGAGCATCCTGAGCTTACCCCTTGTGGATATAAGCCTGCTCAGCGCGAGGGGCATTATTTTGGTGGGAATCATGAGTATAACGCCCTCGGGGAGCTCATGGAGCCTGCCCCCTGAGAGGACGTATGTCTTTCGCAGTCTGTCGTTGGTGGGTATGAGATGGTCGCCGAGGCCGAGCTTTTTGCAGAGCGCCATGGCCCAGGGTTTTTCAGAGAGGAAACAGTCTGGGCCGCCTTCTATGACGAATTCCCCCCGTTTCTCGGTCTGAATATTGCCGCCGGCCCTTTTTTTGGACTCAAGAATTATGACCTCAAGTCCGTCCCCGGGGGGGGCGAGGTCACAGAGGCTGTAGGCGGTGGCAAGACCCGCTATGCCGCCGCCTATGATAACGACCCTCTTCATCAGAATATGTCAACGCCTGTTTTTTTGATAATATCGGCGAGAAGGGCGATAAACTCCGGGGTGGTGTTAAGGGAGGTTGTGCGGACGAATTTCAGCCCCGCGTTCTCTGCCGTGGCCTTGAAGAGGATATCAATGTCGTAGAGGGTCTCCACGTGGTCGGCGGCAAAGCCGAGGGGCACAACGACTACACCCTCTTTACCGGCCTTTTTGGCCTCTAAAATGACGTCTTCCGTCTTTGGCCCGAGCCAGACCACGTTAGAGGTTCCCTGGCTCTGATAGGCCGTGCGGTAATCCACGTCCAGTCTTTTGCCAAGGACGTCTATGGTCTGAGTTACCTTCATCTCGTAGGCGTCGCCTTCAAGAAGGTCCCTTGGAAGGCTGTGGTTGGAGAATATGACAAGGGCGTCCTTCCTGTTATCAAAGCCGGAGAGGGCCTCGTCAATTTTTGTGAGTATAATATTAATGAAGCCGGGGTGCACGTGCCAGTTGGTGAGCAGTTTTATCTTCGGAGTCATGCCAAGGTCTTTCAGGGTCTTGTCCACGGTATGCTCATAAGCCCCTGTGGCAATCGGTGAAGTGAAGGGGGCCATGATAATGCCAAGGGCCTCCTTTATGCCGTCGGCCTTCATCTGCGCGATGGTATCGGGGATATAGGGGTTCCAGTTGAGCATGCCCACATAGGTCTTGTATCTGTCGCCCAGTATCTCTCCGATGCCCCGGGCCTGTGCCTCTGTAATCTCAAGTAGAGGAGATTTTCCCCCTATGAGCCTGTAGCGTTCCGTAATCTTTTCCAGCAGTCCCGAGGGAAAATGCCTTCCCTTGAGGACATTTTTTAAAAAGGGCTCTATATCGTCAAGAGAGTCAACCCCTCCGAAGGCAAGGAGTAATACGCCCGTTTTTTCGTCTGCACTCATAAGATCTCCTCTTGGTATCCTGTTTTTTTTATTTACGGGTTAGCTCGTGAACGCCGTCCACAAGTGCCGTAACGCTGTCAACGGGGGTGCCGAGGATTATGCCGTGCCCCAGGTTGAATATGTGCCCGGCCCGGCCGTTTGCCTCTTTCAGTACCTCTGCGGCCCTCTTTTTTATGTATTCAGGTGGGCCGAAGAGTACGCCGGGGTCCAGGTTGCCCTGTATGGCGCGGTCAGTGCCTATGCGCTCCCATGCCGTGTCAAGGCCTATGCGCCAGTCCACGCTGACGACATCGCCGCCGGCGCGGGCCACAAGGTCTATGTAGGGGCCCGTGTTGGTGCTGAAGTTTATTACCGGCACATCACCGCCCACGGACTCGATGACCTTTTTTGTGTAGGGCAGGACAAACTCCTCGTAATCCGCGGCGCCAAGACACCCCACCCAGCTGTCAAATATCTGCAGGGCCTGGGCCCCGGCGTCTATCTGCGCCCTGAGATATACGGCGAGGACCGCGCAGACCTTTTCCATGAGGACCTTCCATGCCCCGGGGTCGCTGAACATGAGCCTCTTTGTGTTGAGATAATTCTTTGAGCCTCCGCCCTCTATCATGTAGCTGGCAAGCGTAAAGGGCGCCCCGCAAAAACCAAGGAGAGGCACCTTTCCGTTTAGCTCGGCCTTTGCGAGCTTCAGGGCCTCAAGGAGATAGGGCACGTCCTTGTAGGGGTCTATTATCTTGATGGCGTCTATCTGTGAGTTTTCACGTATGGGCCTGTCTATGACGGGCCCCTCGTTTTTGGCAAAATGAAAGTCAACGCCCATGCCCTCGAGGGGCAGGAGGATATCGGCGAAGATTATGGCGGCGTCGAGTTCAAAACGCCTTATGGGCTGAAGCGTTACCTCGCAGGCTATCTCCGGGGTCTTGCACATCTCAAGAAAGGAGGACCTCTTCCGTATCTCCATGTATTCCTTGAGGTATCTGCCAGCCTGACGCATGAGCCAGATAGGCGTGTGTTCTACGGGCTCGCCTTTGCAGGCCCTTAAAAAGGTCTCATTAGCCATAGAGGTTTTTCCTTTCAGTGCTTTTTTGTTTTTTATCCGTTGTACAGGCCGTCTACTATTGCCCGCGCAGAGCCGGTCTGCCGTAAAAGTAGATATGATATTGTATTTCTATAAGTTTTTCAAGTTTTTTCATTTATACAGTGCCCTCTTCTTGACAAATCCGGTATATTTGTTGTAAAATATAATAATTTTCAACCCAAAACTCTATTCTGAAGAGGATGACCCTATGCCGAGAAAAGTTCAGGTAAAATCTCACAAATCGAATCACACAAAAAATCTTACCAGTCTCATAGAGATGGGAAAGGAGAAGGGCTTTCTCACCTATGATGAGATAAACAACGCCTTTCCAGATAACAACTTTTCCGTTGACGAGATGGACGGTTTTCTTGATACCCTTGGGGATCTTGGCATTGACGTAGTGGACTCCGACGATCATCCCGTGCCGGCCAAGCGTCCGGCAGAAAAGGCCGTGGCCACGGCGGCCGAGAGCGTTGAGGACCCGGTGCGCATATATATGAGAGAGATGGGCGCCGTGCCGCTGCTGAAGCGCGAGGAAGAGATAGTATACGCTAAAAAGATAGAAGACGCCGGCGCCGAGCTGAGGACGCTTACCCTCTCGAGCCCCTTTGCCGTGAGGAAGGTCTTGAGGACAATACAGAAGATCAAGACCGGCAGGGCAACCTTGAAAGACCTTATGGAAGACGTTGAGGATCGTTCGCCTTTTGACGAGGCCGTGATTAAAGAGGTAGTCACCAGCCTTGAGAGGATAAAGAGGAGAAAGCCCGAAGGCGCTTACAGGCTCCTGCGGGAGACGGACCTCAGCGCCCCTTTTATCAGAAAGATTATAAAAGATATCGTACGCTTTGACCGCCTCATAGAGCGGGAAGAGGGCAAGCGCGGCCCGAAAAAAGCCCGCCTCGCGGCGGCCCGTGTCGAGAGGGCCCTTACAGCGCTCGGTATGGATAGAGAAGAGCTCTCTGAGCTGACGCGCCTTATAAAGGTGCACGACTACCATATGTGGGCCGCCAAGCAGAAACTCATCGAGGCCAACCTGCGTCTTGTCGTAAGCATAGCCAAGCGCTACATCAATCTCGGCCTGAAGTTCTCAGACCTTATTCAGGAAGGCAATATCGGCCTCATGAAGGCCGTTGACAAGTTCGATTACAAAAAAGGCTACAAGTTCTCGACCTATGCCACATGGTGGATACGTCAGGCCATAACACGCTCCATAGCGGACCACGGCAGGACTATCAGGATACCCGTGCATATGATAGAGACCATAAACCGCCTTCTTCAGACCTCAAGACAGCTTCTTAAAGAGCTTGGCCGTGAGGCCTATCCCGAAGAGATGGCCGAGAGGATGGAGATACCCGTTGCCAAGGTAAGGAGGATACTGCGTCTCATGAAGCAGACCCTCTCTCTTGAGACCCCCATAGGCGACGATGAGGAGAGCTCGCTCGGAGACTTCATAGAGGACGAAAAATCACTCTCCCCGGTGGAGGCCGCCGTGGATCAGGACCTCTCCGATCAGACAGACCTTGCCCTTAGCGGCCTTACACCCCGCGAGGAAAAGGTCCTCCGCATGAGGTTCGGCATCGGCGAGAGACAGGACTATACCCTTGAAGAGGTAGGCAAGGTCCTCGGCGTTACACGCGAGCGTGTCCGCCAGATAGAGGCCAAGGCCATAAGAAGGCTCCGCCACCCGACCAGGGCAAAACTCTTGAAGAGTTTCGCCGAAGGCTGAGTCCACCCGGGGGAGCGTTAAGGCCGTGATGCAGTGGGGGAGAGGGGCGTGAGGTGGCAGGCCGGGCAGGTATCAAAGACAAGGGGCAGTTTTCTGGGGTAAAGGGGGGCCGTGGCACATGGGGGGCTAAAGGTCAGGGGGGCAGTAAAAATTGCAGGTTGGGTCGAGCGCAAGCGACAGCCGACAAATTAAAACCAAAGCCAGGTTTATAAAAGAGCAAGGGGGCCTTTCGGCCCCCTTTTTTTATGGTGGGCAGGGCTGGCGGTGCCTGCCTAAAAAATCTCTTTTGGCGGGTTCTGGCCCCTGTTCTGTTCCGGGGGATAATTATGTGATGGGTTATATTCTGCTCCACCCATCTACAAGATATCCTTGTACCTCTCCATAAATATCCTTTCCATCTCCGCCATGCTCACGCCCTCGATAAAGACCCTCTTATCTTTTGACCTCTCGCCCGAGGCCAGACGCATGGACGATTTTTTTATGCCCAGGGCCTTTGAGAGAAAGGCGATAAGGGCCTTATTCGCCGCGCCCTCAACGGGCGGGGCAAAGAGCTTTATCTTCAGGGCCTCGCCGTGGAGGCCGCAGATTTCTTTTTTGGATGACCCGGGCCGGATGCGGAGCCTCATGTATGTGCCGCCTTTACCTGCTTCGAGAAATGGTAGTTTTGGTGAGCTCATTTTGTTAGTAAACCCTTATGGCGGGGCAGGTGGGCTGACGGTGGATTGTCGAGAAATTCATGTAAGGGGATGGTTAGCGAGAATCTGTTTGTTTGCGGGCTGTGCCCACCCTGCAAGCCTGACCTCATCAACGTGAGAGTCTTGTTGGGGCTTAGCGAAATATCGGGTTGCATTGCGCCCCGCCCGGACTGCAATCTTTTTTGCGTGCAGAGCCCGCCAATGAGTACCTTACGACGTGGGCATGTACTTTATCTTGTCGGCCTCTGTATCGGCCTTTGCTGATTCTTCTTCCTCTATCAGTATCTGAGTCGTGTGGTAGTAGAGCAGTGCCTTGAGGGACGACTCGAACTCGGCCCGCTGTTTTTTAAGCCGTAGGATATCGTCGCTTATATTTGAGGCGCGCGACTGTGCCTGCCGTATTATGTCATCGCCCCGGACCTTTGCTTCGGCTATGATAAGTTCCCCTTCTTTACGGGCGTTCTCTTTGATATCCATGGTCATTTTTTGTGTGGTGGTAATGGCGTCTTTCAGAAGGGACTCATTTTTTAGATGTTCCGAGAGCCTTTGCTCAAGCTCACGGACCTTTTCCTCAAGCCGCCCTCTTTCGCGGTTAGCCTCTTCAAGGGTGGCGGCGGCGCGTTCTTTCAGCGACTCCACCTCACGGGGGTCATAACCAATGGCCTTTTTTCTGAAAGCGTATCCCTTTATTTCGATAGGCGTTATCTTCATCGTCAACCTCCTGTCTTAAGCTTGAAGGCAATCTCCAGCATGGTGGTGATAAAAAATCGCCTTATGAATATTATGGCGAATATGGCTATGACTGGCGAGATGTCCATGCCTCCAAGGCTGGGGATGAAACGGCGTATCCTGTAAAGCACTGGTTCCGTGGCCTTGTATAGAAACCGTACCACCGGGTTGTAGGGGTCCGGGTTTACCCATGAGATAAGGGCGCGTATGATTATCACCCAGATATAAAAGCCGAGGGCCATGTCCAGTATCTGCGCTATGGCCTGGAGAAGATTTGAGAAGACGAACATGAGTTTTTATAATACCCCTTAAAATAAGAACTTCTGGTCCACATAAAAAAATATCTTACTTTCCGTAAAAAAGCAAGATTAACGCGGTGTTTTTTATATTGATGTAAAGGGAGGGCTTGTCCTCCACCCCGGTAGCCCGCCTCTTTCCTCAGTCTTCTCCGGAGAGTTCCTTTGAGCGCGCCTCTGCCGCCATAACGGCCTTTTCTATTATTTCATCGCAATCACAGGAGGTGAAAACCTTGAGGGCCGCCTCCGTGGTTCCCCCCGGTGAGGTAACCATGCGTCTTAGCTCCGCAAGACCATGCTCGCTCTCAATGGCCATGGCGGCCGCCCCGGCGGCGGTCTGAAGCACAAGGACGCGCGCCTTGTCTTCAGGCAGGCCCGCCTTTACACCGGCCTTCAGAAGGGCCTCCATGAAGAAAAATACATAGGCCGGGCCGCTCCCGCTAATGGCGGTTACCGCGTCAAGTAGGGACTCGTCGTCAAGGGATATGGCGCTGCCCACGGCCTGAAAAAGCGCCCGTGCCTGCTCTAACTCGCCGGCGCCTGCGCCTGCCCCGGGGGTAAGTACGGTCATGCCCCGGCCAACCGTGACGGGTATATTGGGCATGGCCCTTACGATGGGGACAACGTGGGCCTTGAGCCCGCCCTGTCTCAGGGCGTCAAGGATGCCTGCCGTAGTGATGCCGGCGGCTATGCTTATGATGAGTTTATCGACTCTGCCATCAATGCCGCGGCCCTCGTCGAGCTCCGGGGCGATGCCCATAAGGGCGCCTGCCACATCAGGTGGTTTTACGGTTATGAAGATTACATCCGAGGCTCTGGCCACCTCGGCGTTGCTGTTGGATACCTTTATCTCGTAGGCGCCGGCCATGTAAACAAGGCGGGCGTCGAGACGGTCCGAGACGATAATGCGTGAGGCGGGCACGGTCTTTGAGGAGATAAGTCCCCTGATGATGGCCTCGGCCATGTTGCCCGATCCTATAAAACCTATACGGGTCTCTTCGTTATTCATCTCAGGAGGGGTTCTTTTTCGGCTTTGCAGTGGTTTTTTTTGATTTTTTTGCCACGGCCTTTTTTACCGTGGTTTTTTTCGCGGCTTTGGCTGCGGAGGCACCGGGGGCCTTTTTTTTCGCGGCTTTAGGGGCGGCCTTCTTTTTTGTTCTTACCGGGGCCCCCTTTTTTGCGGCGGTCTTTTTCGAGGCTTCAGGGGCTTTTGTCTTTTTTGCCGTAGTTTTTTTAAGGTTGGACTTTTTCGCCTTTTGAGCTCTTGTCCCGGCCGGGGTCTTTCCGGAGCCTGTGGCTTTTGCGGTCTTTTTTTTCGTTATTGCGGCGGCCTTTTTAGGGGGTGCGGCCTTTTTAGCCGCTGCCTTTTTTGTGACGGCCGCGGTTTTTTTAATGGCGG
>CAZMKZ010000022.1:0-32864 GCA_964567185.1 uncultured Thermodesulfobacteriota bacterium | reverse complement strand
ATGCCGTGGCTCCACATTCCTGCTTGCAGTTTTTTAACGCTCGCACTCGCCCTTGGTCTTATAAGCGGCTGTGCTTTCACGGATTCAGAGCATTTATTGAGAGAGAGCCCTGCTTCTCCCTCCTCCGTTTATGTGCAGCGCTCCACCCTGCCCGAGCAAGAGCCCGCCGACGCTGAAGAGGCCCCCTCGATTGAAGGCCGTGTTCTCAGTCTGGCGCAATGCATTGAGATTGCCCTAAAGCATAACCCGGAAACGCGCAAGTCGTGGCAACGCAGCAACTCGGCCGCCGCCGGGGTGGGGCAGGCCCGTTCCGCTTACCTGCCGTCCGCCGATTTCACTGCCGAGGTAAAACGCAGTGACCCTCTTTCCATTAACAGCCTGCAGGTCAAAGGACCCGGCAATACGTTAGATGCCGGGTTTGGTGTCCGATACCTGTTGCTGGACGGCGGGGTGCGCTTCGCCAGACTGCAGGGTGCCGAGGCCGTGCTGCTTGACGCTAATTTTCAACACAACGCAACGCTACAGGACGTGGCCCTGAAGGTGGAAGAGGCATATTATCAGCTTCTGGAGGCCAAAGAATTGGAGCGGGTGGCCCGGCAGACGGTCCGGCAAACGCAATATCACGTGGACGTTGCCGGGGCGCGTTACAAGAACGGCATTGTTGCCAGGTCTGATGTACTCAAGGCCGATACTGAGAAGGCCGAGGCGGATTTCCAGCTTGTCCGTGCACGCAGCCAGGCGCGGATCGCCCGCGGCCGACTGGCCAACTCCATGGGGATGAGACCTTCCCAATCGTTCGAGGTGGCGGAATTACCCCCAAATCCTCACCAGCAGGAAATGGCGGACATCAAGCGACTCATGGCCGAGGCGGCAACGCGCCGCCCCGAGCTTTATGCCGCTTTCGCAAGGGTTGAATCAGACCGCGCGAAAGTGGATGAGGCAAAGGCCCGTTATTGGCCGAAGATAACGCTCAACGCCGACTACGGCTGGAGGGATCGTACGTTCGTCCCTGCCCGTTACGAGTGGTCCTTTGGTATGGGTGTCTCCCTGCCGCTTTTTGATGGCTTTAACCGGGAGCACACTGTCCGCCGCGCCAAATCAGACCTGGCCGTGACCACAGCCGAGTATGACAATCTGCTGCGCGGCGTTGAGCTGGAGGTCTGGACTGCTTACCTGCAATTGATCGAGGCCGGCAAGTCAATCAAGGCGGCCAGGGCTTTCGTAACCAGTGCCGAGGAGAACACCAGGGTCACGGAAGGTGAATATAAGAACGGCACTGCTTCGATCATCGAAGTAACAGATGCCCAGACCGCCCGCGCTACAGCAAATGTTCGTCTGGTTCAGGTCAGGCTCGATTGGTATACGGCCATGGCCAGGCTCGAGCGGGCTATCGGGCAGACATTCACGCGAGAGAACAGCCATTGAAGAAACGTAAACGAAATAAGTTGTTCATTATACTGGCCTTGTTGCTTTGTTCCGCCGTTGGCGCGACCTGGTGGATCCTTGTCCGATACGAGGATGCCGGGAAGACCTTTGTCCCGGAAACCGCCAAGGTTATCCGCCGCGATTTTTCCTCAGCGGTGCTGGCCACCGGCGCTGTCAAACCGCAGGTCGGAGCCGAGGTCAGGGTGGGCGCAAGGATTTCCGGCAAGGTGGAACACCTCTATGCCAACATCGGGGATTATGTAAAAAAGGGACAGGTTATTGCTGAGCTGGAGAAGGCTGACCTGGAGGCGGCCGTTACACGGACACAGGCAGAGGTGAAGGTAGCGGAGGCGAAGGTAGTGGATGCCCGCTCCAGGGTAAGATTGGCAAATCTTGAGTATCAGCGGCAAGAAAATCTCATAAAAGAAGACTTTACCAGTCAGGAGGCCGTTGATAAGGCATTGAAAGAAAAAGAGAGCGCCCGAGCCGGAGTCCATCTTGTCAGCAGGCAACTCGACGCCGCCCGGGCCGCCATGAAGGAGGCGCGGGTCAAGCTCTCATATGCGACCATTACCGCGCCTATATCAGGCGTCGTGGCTTCGGTTGCCACACAGGAGGGAGAGACGGTGGCCGCAGGGCTCAACGCTCCAACGTTTGTCATCATCATTGATCTGAAACGTCTGCAGGTGGACGCCTACGTGGACGAGGTGGACATCGGCAAGATTCAAACAGGCCAGCGATGCATCTTTACGGTTGACGCCTTTCCCGCCCGCGAGTTCAACGGAAAGGTCGTCGCCATCTATCCCAAGGCGGTGATCCAGGAAAACGTGGTCGACTACGACGTGGTGGTCGATATTACAGACCCCTATGGCGGGTTGCTGCGCCCGGAAATGACCGCAAGCGTAACCATTTTTCTCAAGAAACGCAGACAGGTGCTGGCCGTGCCCGCCAGGGCCGTAAAGAGGGAACGCGGCAAGAATATCGTTTACGTCCTGTCAAAGGCGGGCTTCAAAACCCGTCAGGTCAAGATCGGCTGGAAGGATGGACAGTGGATCGAGATCGCCGCCGGCCTGCAAGAGGGTCAGACAATACTCCTGGAACGACCGGCGGCAACCGGAAGGAGGCCCTAAAGATGATCTCGGAGGAAATAAAAATGATTGAGGTGCAGGGCCTTGAAAAGACATACAAAACCGGAAGCGTTACGACGCCGGTATTGAAAGACATCAACTTCCACATCGAGAGGGGTGAATACGTGGCAATCATGGGATCTTCCGGGACAGGCAAGTCCACGCTGATGAACATCCTCGGCTGCCTGGACAAACCTACGGTCGGCAGCTACAGGCTGGACGGTATCGATGTAATCACGCTGAACGACGATGCCCTCTCGCATCTGAGAAACAACAAGATAGGTTTTGTCTTCCAACAATTTCACCTGCTGGAGCGGGCGACAGCCGCAAAAAATGTTCTATTGCCGCTAATATACGCCGAAGAATATCCAGAGGACGCCGATGAGCGGGCCGGACGCGCGCTGGAGGCTGTCGGACTTGCGCAAAGGCTGCAATATAAGCCTAACGAGCTTTCCGGCGGTCAGCAGCAGAGGGTCGCAATCGCCCGTGCCTTAATCACAAATCCTGAGGTCATACTGGCCGACGAGCCGACAGGAAACCTCGACCGCAAGAACGGCCTGGAGCTTATGGCCATTTTCAGGAAGCTGCACCGGGATGGACGCACAATTGTTCTCGTAACCCACGACCAGGCCGTCGCCGAACACGCGCAGAGGATAATCGTGCTGAAGGACGGTCAAATCACCGAGGACAGGCCGGTCAAGAAACAACGCGACCCGGACATGGAGCTGAGCGTGCTCGCCGCCGGGGAGGAAGACAAATGAGAATGCAGAGGATCATCGGTCAGGGCATCCAGGCCCTGGGTGCAAACAAGCTGCGCACCTTTTTCATGATGGCGGGGACCGTCGTAGGCATAGCCGCCCTTACCGTCATTATGGCCATGGGCAAGGGAACGGAAAGAAAGGTGATGAAAGGAGTTGAAACCTTCGGCCCGCGGGCGATGATGCTGATTGCCGGCGGCGGTAAAGATATGCCTCCGCCGGATATGACCGTTACCACTTTGACTCTGGATGACGCCCGTGCCGTTCAGGAAAAAATCCAGGGTCTTGAAATCGTCACACCCATGGCGTGGAAGTTCCGCATCAACGTCAAGAGGGATGCCAGCCAGTACCAGGCCGTACTATGGGGCGTGGAACCCGTCTGGCATGAGGCATGGAATTGGTACACCGCAGAGGGGGAGGGAATAAGCGACGAGGATGTCGCTACCATGGCCCGGGTATGTGTGATTGGACAGACAATCTCACGGGAACTCTTCGGCGATGTCGACCCGGTGGGCAAGCGCATCTATATAAACAGGAATCATCTTATCGTAAAAGGAGTTCTTGAAAAACGGGGCTCAAGTCCAATGGGAACCGACTTTGACAACCGCATTATAGTTCCCATCACCACGGCGATGCGCCGCGTCATGAATGTCGATTATGTGGGGGCGATCCGTATCATCACAGGGGCCCCGTCACTGATGCCGCAACAAAGCAGGGATATCCGCGCCCTGATTCATGCACGGCATCACATAACGCCGCCAGAGGAGGACGACTTCCGCATCATCTCGCCCGTGACAATTGCGCAGATAGCGAGGGGAACGTCCAGAACGCTCTCCATTCTACTCATTGCCCTGGCGGGTCTCAGCCTGATCGTTGGAGGCGTGGTCCTTATGAACATCCTGCTTATCTCGGTGGGCGAGCGGCGGAAAGAAATCGGCCTTAGAAGGGCTGTCGGCGCCACACGTAAGGACATTCTATCCCAGTTTTTGACCGAGTCGCTGGCAGTCACTTCTATGGGGATGGTTGCCGGCAGTGGGCTTGGCGCGGCAATCACTCTGATCTTGAAGCAGACTACAAAGGTCCCTGTTGTGCTCTCCTGGGAGCCCTTCGCACTATCCCTGGCTTTTGCATTGCTGGTGGGGACCTTTTTTGGAGTGCAGCCGGCACGGAAGGCGGCGTCATTGGACCCGGTTGAGGCCCTGAGATGAAACTTTCCAGGAATATTGCGTTGTCTTATGAAATACTGACCGCACATAAACTGCGCACCCTGCTGAGCATGCTCGGCATCATCGTGGGTGTGGGCGCGGTGGTGCTCATGGTGGCCGTAGGCAAGGGGGCTTCGATGCGCATCCTTGACCGTATTCGGGACATGGGAACTAACCTCGTTGTTGTCAATGCCGGCCAGACCAGCATCGTGGCGGGCCGTCAGAGGCAGATGGCGACAGTTACAACACTTGTCCCTGACGATGCCGGGGCCATCGTAACGGACAGCCCGAGCGTCAGGCTTGCGGCTCCCGCCGCCAACAAGAAGCTCGCGGCCAGGTTCGGCTCGGAAAACGCAATTACCAACGTGGTCGGCATGACGCCGGATGGCTTTCACATCCGCAATATTGAGATGGCCTCAGGCCGTTTTTTCGAGGCCGGAGAAAGCAGGGGCAGAAGGCGTGTCGCCATTCTCGGTCCCACGGTAGTCGAAAACCTTTTTGGAAATGTGGACCCCCTTGGCCTTTCTTTCAGGATTGGCAGGGTTCCCTTCAAGGTTATCGGTGTCACCCGGCCAAAAGGCACTGACGCCAATGGTGTTGACCAGGACGATCTGATCATCGTGCCGCTTAGCACCGCCATGCGCCGCCTGTTTAACGTAACGTATGTTGACAGGATATATGTTCAGGCGGTTAGTTCTGATGCGTTGTACCAGGCAGAAAAGGATATCCGTAATATCTTGCGTCAACGTCATCGGCTGCGGACAGTGTCGGACGATTTCACCATCCAGAACCAGGCCGCCCTTATGAAAACGCAGCGGGAGACTTCACGCGAGATGACGCTCCTGGTTGGCAGCGTATCGGGTATTTCACTTCTTGTGGGCGGTGTCGGCATCCTGGCGGTTATGCTTATATCTGTGCGCGAACGAACCGGTGAAATCGGTCTCAGGCGTGCCGTGGGAGCCCTTAAACGGGATATCCGCAATCAATTTCTTATGGAAGCGGCCATATTGTCCGGAACGGGCGGTCTCCTCGGGGTTTTGCTTGGCGTCTCGGGCGCATTGGCAATCTCACTCCTGGGCTACTGGGAAACGATCATCTCGTGGCCCTCGGCTGGGGTGAGTTTCTTTTTTTCCGCATCACTGGGCATTATTTTCGGCCTGTATCCGGCCATCCGAGCCGCCTCTTTGGAACCTATTGAGGCATTGAGGACGGAATAAGCATTTCTCAAAATATGGGAACGAGGATGCTTATTGATCGCGGGAAGATGCTCTGGGGGGGGGCGCCATAAATGAAGCATGTCAAGTAAAGAAAAGAACGGCGCCATACGGCGTTTATGGCAAAAGCCCCGCCGGAGGCGGTATGCAAAAGAGGGGCATCCGTCCCCTTTTCTGTTCCTGTTTTTTTTAACTCTACGGCGAAGGTGAGCGCTTGACTTAAATCATAAAAGGCATGATAAAGGAGGAGGCAAAAGAGGAGTGAAGCTAATACCCGCCGCCGCCGGCCTGCCCGTTCTATTGTTTACGCTCGTCATGGTTTTAAGCTCGGCAATAACAAGGGCGGACGCATCGGGTCTCACCGTTTACAGGAGTGGTGATAGAAACCTCAATATTGGGGGACTGATACAGCTCCAGTACCATTACAGGAACCCTGACAACGGGCCTGCGACTGATGAGCTTTTTTTCAGGCGCCTCAGGCTATACATAGAGGCGGGGATATTGAAGGACTGGTCGGTGAAGATACAGCCTGACTTCGGCGACGCCAATGATGACAACGAGGTCAAGGTGGAGGATGCTTTCATCCTGTACAGGGGGTTTAAGGGTATCGAGGTGAGCCTCGGCAATATGCACTTTGCCTTTTCAAGGGAACTGCTAACCTCCTCCAAAAAATACCAGTTCGTGGAGAAGACATTCACGGGGGACCATAACTACGGCACGCCCGACCGTCAGTTGGGTATCCATGTAAGGGGCTCGGCCATGGACAAAAAGGTTGCCTACGGCATAGGGCTTGTAGCGGCTGACATCGACCCCGACGCCGCCAGACTCCATTTTGTCTCCCCTGTAAACAGGGATTCAGACTCCAACGAGGGATGGATGATCGGCGCAAGGGTGGGCTATCACCCCTTCGGGCCCCTGAAGTTCGAGCATGGTGATTTTAAAAGGGACGGACTTAAGGCAACGGCGGCTCTGGGGGCATTCATCTGGCAAAACGACAACGACAATAACACGAGGACATCAGCCGGGGCCGATACGAGCGGCGGGGTAAAGCCGGACGTGGACAGTGTGGCGGGCCTTGAGATAAGCGGGGCGCTTCGCTACATCGGTATATCAGTAGACAGCGAGTATAACTTTTTTCACGCCGAGACCAGCGACCCCACAGTTACCGGAGGCATCTTCAGAGACGGCTCAACAAACCTTGATAATTTTTCCATACACGGCGGCTATATGGCAGTGCCCGGGACTATTGAGCTGGCCGCCGGGTTCGAGGTTCAGGATGCCGACAACTACTCGGCCCTCTGGACGAGGACGGCCCTGGGCGTAAACTACTTTTATAAACGTCACAAGATCAAGGCACAGGTTACTTACAGGATAGGTAAGAACGTTGACGGTATGGAGGGAAATGACGAAGACGAACTCTTTGTACAGGCCCAGTACTTCTTCTAATACGGACGTAAAGGGCGGCCCGGCCTTCTTATATCTTCACCCTCTTATTTTTTATTCTCTACTTTTATTTTGAAGCAATATGGTTTCGAAAAAATATACGGAATGAGATGTGCTTGACTTGTATTTCGTAAAAGGCAACCCCATAATACAAGTAAGAGTAGGTAAGCTTCATGAAACAGGCCGCAGGTCTTACCTCCGGGGCAACCATACAGGCATTGAGGACGCGCCTTGCGTTGCGCTTAAGAAGGGCAGCGGACACTTGAAGTAATAAACTGCCTTGCTTTAGGCGGCGGGGCATTAAATCCCTGTCACCATGGCGCGCGCCGTAGATGGCGTGAAGCGGATCCGCCGAAAAGATTTAAATTAGAGGGAGAATGAGATGAAGAATCTGGCCGAGTATTTCGAGGTAGGAATGAAATTTCACGGGCATAAATGTCCGGCCATGCCCATTGGCCTCAGGGCCGGCCTTGCCGCAATGAAGACCCTCGGCGTTAAGAGGGCAAAGGACAAGGAACTGACCGTGGAGTCAGAGACAGGCCGGGGGCACGCGGCGGGGTGTTTTCTTGACGGCGTGATGACCGCCACAGGGTGTACTTACGGTAAGGCGAATATGAGGAAGTTATACTATAACAAACTCGCCTTTACGCTGACGGAGGCGAGTACGGGTAGGTCCGTAAGGGTCTCGGTAAAGGCGGACTTCTTCGAGAAGGCCCTTAACTCCCCCTTTGTTCTGGAAAGAAAAAGGGGAGTGCCTCCGCAGGACATAGCCCCTGAGATAACCAACCCCCTCGTGGATAAGGTGCTCACAATCCCTGAAGGGGCGTTGCTTGACATCGGCGAGGTAAAGAACGCGGCGGTTAAAAAGAAAAAGGGGCTCTTTGATGCGAGAAGATGCGAGGCTTGCGGTGAGTTGACTTTCGTTAATAAACTGAGGCTGACCATCGACGGAAAACTCAACTGCATACCCTGCTCCGGGTACGGCGAATAGGCCATCTTGCCGAAACAGCATTACTCTCTGTAAACCCTGTAACCCGTAGGGGTTATGATGAACATTACTTATCTCGCCCCGCCTGTCTGCTTTTTTATCGCCCTTGTGTTTTCCATGCTGGGGATGGGTGGCTCACAGCTTTACATCCCGGTGCTCTTCTGGCTGGGCATGGACTTTAAGACCGAGGCCATCCCCCTGGGGATGCTGATGAACGTAGTCACTTCGTCATCGGCCTCCTTTACATACACACGGACAAGGCTCATTGAGTGGAAGACCGCCGTCCCCTTTGGTCTGGCCATGGTCATCCTCGCCCCTGTGGGCGCATGGGCCAATATAAACCTGCCCACAAAACCTGTAATCCTTACATTCGCGCTCTTTACGGCCGCCGCGGCCATATTGATGCTGAGCGGATGGAAGCCTGCGGGAGGAGGTCTCAGCCCAAAGGGGAAGGTTATACTCGGAATAACCGGCGGGACCGTACTAGGTTTTTTCGCCGGCCTTATAGGCAGGGGCGGAGGCAGTTTCGTCGTTCCACTCCTTTTTATCGCCGGCCTGACCCCGAAGATAGCGGCGGCCACCTCAAGCCTTGTCATAACCTTTGCCGGTATATCAAGTTTTCTCTCCCATATCTTTACCGCAGCGCGGCCGGACTGGCCGATATGGATTTTATCCGTGGCCGCAGTATTCCTTGGAGGGCAGGCCGGTTCAAGGATAATGGCCGGGTGGATGAGGCCGAAGGCGATAAAGATAGTATTCGGGGTTGTGCTCCTTGGAGTGGCGGCCGTTTTAATCATAAAGGATGTGCTCTGATGTGGAGAGGCGGGATACTGCCTAAATCATTCCCTGCCACTTCAGCCGGGGCCTCCGGCCGTTCGTATCAGAAAGAGCATCAGGCAAAAAACTCGCAACGAAAACAGAGGAAGGCCGCCAAGCATGGAAGTTGATTTAACGCGTTGATTTTTTAAAACAAGAAAAGTGATTCTCAAAAGGAGGGACAAAATGGAGAGGTTGCTGATTGCAATTGACGGTTCAGAGGGTTCGAGAAAAGCGGTGGAACACGTTGCGTTCCATCACACGTTGACTCCGGGGCTCAGGGTTACTCTGCTCAATGTTTTACCTGAGATGCCCCCTGCGTTCTGGGATGACGGCCATATCTTAAATGAAACGGAAAGGGCGGAAAGGAAACGGACAATAGAAAAATGGAAGCAAAACCAGAAACTTAAGATTGAAACGGTCTTTGAAAACGCCGCGGCAATCCTGAGCGCAGGGGGGGTAAACCCTGAATTAATAGAAAAGAAAGCGATTATGGGACCCGGGGATGTGGCTGATGAAATTCTGGATGAAGCAAGAAATGGCGGCTACGATGATATAATATTGGGACGCAGGGGCCATTCAGGGGTATCAAAATTTTTGATGGGAAGTGTCTCCACTAAAGTCGTTAATCACGGAACCGGGTTCACCATATGCCTGGTGGAATAGCCAGCGCGTCATGGCCTTCTTATCGTCCACGCCGCTGGAATGAGCTATCCCAAAAATGAAGGCAGTCTATCAAAGGAAATATTCAACGAGGCCGTCATGGCCGCACCATAACAGCGGCCTTTTATACGAAACCCGTTGTCATACGGATGAGCGGCTTTAAGACCAATGAGTATGCCTCCCTTATCGGCGGAAGGCACTTCGTACCCGAAGAGGCATACCCCATGAATGGATAAGGGTTATGAAAGAGGCTATGGTAAGCGTTGCCCCTCTGTTCAGCGCCCGCAGGATGGTAAAAGAGTACGTGGGAAAGTTTTATCAGAGCGCACTGAAATCGGCTTTGGAACAAATTGACAGACCATGAGTATCTACGAGAGGACAATTATGGCAAAACAGACAGACGATTATGCGAAAAGCCCCGTCAGTCAGACCCTTGATGCCCTCAAGGTCGACCCCGGGAGGGGGCTGAGCAGCGCGGAGGTGAAGGAAAGGCTTTCGCGATACGGCTATAACGAAATCAAGGAGAAGGTGGAACCCCTCTGGCACAGGGTCTTTCGCCGTTTCTGGGGTCCCATACCATGGATGATAGAGACGGCGGCCGTGCTCTCGGCAGTAGTCCAGAAGTGGGCCGACTTCACAATCGTCATGATCATGCTCATAATAAACGGCTTCCTCGACTTCTATCAGGAGCACAGGGCGCTTAATGCATTGAAGGCCCTAAAGCAGCAGATGAGTACAATGGTCACGGCCCTGAGGGACGGCAAATTCAGCCCCGTGGCCATGAAGGAACTGGTGCCCGGCGATATCATAAAACTCAGAATCGGCGACATCGTGCCTGCCGATGTTCAGCTTATAAGGGGGGACTATCTCCTCATCGACCAGGCGAGCCTTACAGGGGAGAGCCTGCCCGTGAGCAAGAAGATAAATGAAGTTGCCTACGCCAATACCATAGTCAAACAGGGGGAGATGCTCGCCGTAGTGGTCAACACCGGCGTGGACACCAACTTCCACACCGTGGTATCGCTCGTGGCAAAGGCCGAACTGGAAGAGCGGAGCCATTTTCAGAAGATGGTCATCCAGATAGGAAATTTTCTCATCCTTATAACCATTACCCTTGTCCTCATTATCATCATGGTGGCCCTCTTCCGCCACGAGAACTTCATTGAGATAATGCGCTTTTCCCTTGTCCTTACGGTGGCCGCCATCCCCGTGGCCCTGCCGGCGGTCTTATCTGTGACCATGGCCGTGGGGGCGTTGAACCTGGCACGGCGGCACGCCATTGTAAGCCGGCTTGTGGCCATAGAGGAACTGGCCGGGGTGGACGTCTTCTGCTCGGACAAGACAGGCACTCTCACAAAGAACGAGATGCACGTGGCCGATCCCGTTGTCCTTGACGGCTATGATGAAGAAGGTCTCTTTTTGCACGCGGCCCTCGCCTCACGCCTCGAAAATCAGGACCCCATTGAGTTGCCCATTTTCCATTATATTGACGAAAAGCTCCCTGGCTTGGACTGGAAAACCTACAAACAGACCCATTTTACCCCCTTTGACCCCGTAAAAAAACGCACCGAGGCGGATATTGAGAAGGGGGACGAAAGGTTTGGGGCCCTGAAAGGCGCTCCGCAGGTACTTCTTGAGATGGCCGAGCTATCAGACGACGAAGAGAAAAACTTAACGAACATGGTGGATCTGCTCGCGTCCAAGGGGTACCGCACCATTGCCGTTGGACGGAGAGTGGGCGAAAAACCCCTTGAGCTCATGGGTCTCATTCCTCTATTCGATCCTCCGCGCGATGACTCGCACGATGTCATAATGGAGATGCGGCACTATGGCGTAAGCGTCAAGATGGTCACGGGCGACAATATGGCCATAGCCAGAGAAATCGGCAATCTCCTCGGCCTTGAAAAGACCTCTATAAGTTCGAGCCAGTTGAGAGGAAGCGCGGGCAGCGAGATTATGACACTGGCCAGGGTGCTTTCCACGGCACTCTACCACCGCCTGAGCCCGGGGGTCTCACGCAGGGACGCCGAGCGCTTTGCCGCCTCGGTCATGGACGAGGTGAGCGAGACATTCGATACAAGGCTCCTTGACAGGGAGTTCGTCCACACCCACGAGTCGGCCATCGTTGAGATGATAGAGTCAGTGGACATCTTTGCCGAGGTTGTCCCCGAAGACAAATACAGGATAGTAGGCACCCTTCAGAAGGGCGAGCACATAGTCGCCATGACGGGAGACGGGGTGAACGACGCCCCGGCGCTGAAGAAGGCCGACTGCGGCATCGCCGTCTCAAACGCCACTGACGCGGCGCGTGCTGCGGCCGATATCATACTGACAAGGCCTGGACTCAGCGTAATCAACGAGGCCGTAAAACAGGCCCGCATCACCTTTGAGCGTATGAAGAGTTACTCCATCTTCCGCATCGCCGAGACCATACGTATCATACTCTTCATGACACTCAGCATCGTGGTCTTCAACTTCTATCCCGTAACGGCCCTGATGATTATTATCCTGGCCCTCTTGAACGACATTCCCATACTTGCCATCGCCTACGACAACACGAGGATCAGCCAGAGCCCGGTGCGCTGGAATATGTCCGAAATTCTCACCGTGGCCAGCACCCTCGGAGTGTCCGGACTTGTATCTTCCTTTCTCCTCTTCTTTATCCTAAAGGAATACGGTTTTTCCCTTGAGATGATCCAGTCCCTTATCTTCGCTAAACTCGTTGTGGCCGGACACGGGACCATATACAACACCCGCATAGACGACTGGTTCTGGAAGAGGCCCTATCCGTCTTTGTTGCTCTTCGGGGCCACTCTCTCAACACGTATACTCGGCACCCTTATCGCCGTCTACGGAATACTTATCACCCCCATAGGCTGGAAGTACGCGGGCTACCTGTGGATCTATGCCATGGCCTGGTTCGTCTTCAACGACGCGGTCAAGATGGGCACCTACAGGCTTCTGAGAAGAAAGAAGGTATGATATAAACAGCGGTCATCATGCCGATGGTTAACCTCAAGGCCGAGCGTGGAATATCTCAGAGAAGAACAAGGCCGACCTTCAGAGTGCCTTTCCAATAAGGCAGGCCTGTAAAACTAATGCTGGAGGGAACAAAAAAATGGAATCTTTTGATACCATCATCATAGGCGGAGGCCCCGGCTGGACGCCTGCGGCAATGTGTCTCGCACAAAACGGCAAGAGAGTCACCCTTATCGATGAAAGGACGCGGCCGGGCGGCGAATGCCTCTTTGAGGGATGCATCCCCTCAAAAATACTGGAACAGACCGCCCTCCGAATGATCTGCGCGGCTGGGACCTCTCATGTCTTGCAAAAGACCATGGCTTGATACGAGTCGACAGCTATATGAGATGAATAAATCCAATATAAACGAAAAACTCGGCCTCAAGGAACTTGTCTCCATGGGTGTGGGCGGCATGGTGGGAGGTGGTATATTTTCTGTCCTGGGACTTGCTGCAGGCATGGCGGGACATGCGGCCCCAATAGCCTTTATCCTGGGGGGAGTAATCGCTTCACTGACAGGATATTCCTATGCGAGACTTGGCCTTGTTTTTCATTCCGACGGCGGAAGTTTCACCTATCTTGAACACGCCTTCAGGCATAAAAACATCGCCGGCATAGGGGGCTGGCTGCTTGTTGCGGGCTATGTGGGAACAATGGCCCTGTACTCATACACCTTCGGCGTTTACGGGACGGCTATACTCGGCGGCAATACGGACAGCCATGCCATGCACCACCTTCTCCAATCCCTGATCCTGCTTGTCTTTCTTGGAATAAACCTTTACGGTATCAAGGCCGCGGGAAAAATTGAGGATGTAATCGTTATGGTCAAGGTCTTGCTGCTCGCTCTCTTTGCCGTCATCGGTCTCTTCTATGTCAAGTCAGATCATCTCTTGCCGGTATTCAATAAGGGAGGGTCTGGCGTTCTCATGGGGGCCGCCCTTATCTTTGTCGCCTACGAAGGCTTCGAACTTATCCCCAACGCAATAAAAGAGATGAAAAGCCCGAATAGAGACCTTCACCGCTCTATCTTCATATCCATCGGAATAACAACTGTAATATATATAATTGTAGCCCTCGTCGCCACAGGAAACCTGACGTCCGTGGATATAAATAGTTACAAGGAATACGCCCTGGCGGTTGCGGCGAAACCATTCCTCGGCCAGGCCGGTTTCATGTTAATTGGGCTTGCCGCGCTTTTATCCACGGCATCGGCCATTAACGCCACCCTTTTCGGCACGGCGCGTCTGGCCATGGTGCTGGCAAAGGAAAAGGATCTGCCCGGGGTTTTTTATCACAAAGAACGCCGCAGGGACATACCATGGGTAAGTCTGCTGACCATAGCGGCAATCTCTATCCTCTTTGTAAATACAAGCAATCTGACCATTATTTCAGCCTTTGCCAGTTCCACCTTTCTCTTGATCTTCGCGGCAATAAACCTCTCGGCCTTCAGGTTAAGAAGACGTCTCGGCGCTTTCCCGTTAATACCGCTTGCAGGGCTTCTATTATCTATGGCCTCCTGGGCGGTACTGGTCGTCTATATGTGGCGAGGTAACCGGTTGAGTTTGATGTGGATAGGGACATCATACCTGAGTATTATTATAGCGGAACTGTTGTTCAGCGAAAGAAAGATCCTTTATGGAAAGAAGGCAAATGGCTGATTGTAAATATGCAAGAGACCAAGAGGCCCCCGGCTTCACCATAAGACAGATTAACGCCGCTTTTGATTCTTTTAGTTACAATAAAATTTTTGGTGATAGAAAAAGGACGATTATGGTTTGGTTAAGGAGCGCACGGCCTGGACAGGTATAACCTCAAAAGGAATATAGATGATTATAAAGGTCTTTCGCTTAAATAAGGAGAGAAATTTCAAAGACTCAACTCTCGATGCTTTTTTAGACGCCGGGCAGGGTAACCAGATGTATTGGGTTGACATTGAACAACCCGACAGGGCGGGTCTGGAAGTGGTCAAAAGGGAATCCGCCACCTGAAGCTCAAGACCTCAACGTAGATTGTGATTCGGAATGAATGATATCAAAAATAATGGAAAATAATTGCAGAAAATGAAGAAGACCATGACAGATAACAATGGGAAGCACATCTTAACAATAAACTGTGGTTCCTCCAGTATAAAGTTTTCCCTTTACCAAATGGAAAACCCTAAGCCCATCATACTCAAAGGAGAGATAGAGGGGATCAGCCGCAATGAAAGTTCCTTTCATGCAAGAGATGCTGATGGAAGAAATCTGACAGAGCAGTACCTTGACATCCCTGATTATAGCGAGGCATTGAAGGCCCTATTTGGATGGTTTAAAAGCAATAAATATGATAGAAATATTGGCGCAGTGGGACATCGCATTGTCCATGGAGGCATTAAGTTCCGGGAGCATCAAATTCTTAATCAAGAACTTATCGAAGAGCTTCGCAAGCTGAGTCCTTTTGACCCGGAACATTTGCCCGGCGAGATAAAAGCTGTGGAAATAGTTGGCCATTTCTTACCCGATATTAAACAGGTCGCTTGTTTCGATACGGCCTTCCATCGCAATATGCCGGGGGTGGCAAAATTATATGGCCTGCCAAGGCGTCTCTTTGATGAGGGTATAATTCGATACGGTTTTCATGGCCTCTCTTATGAATATATCGTTGAGGAGTTAAGCAGGGTGGCGGGTGAAGATGCGGCCAGTGGGCGTATCATCATTGCCCACCTCGGACACGGCGCCAGCATGGCGGCGGTTAAAAATAGACGGAGTGTTGATACTACAATGGGCTTTAGCCCCACAGGCGGTCTTGTCATGAGCACCCGCTCAGGGGATTTAGACCCCGGGGTGATCCTCTATCTCTTAAAGCAAAAAGGGTTGAGTATAGACAAGATCAGCGTGATGGTAAACCATGAGGGAGGTCTTTTAGGGGTCTCGGAAGTCAGTTCCTCTTTAAAGGATATACTTGAACACGAAGAACAAGACACCCATGCGAGAGAAGCGGTCGCTCTCTTCTGCTACCAGGCAAAGAAATTCCTTGGGAGCCTTGCTTCAGTCCTTGGCGGTCTTGAGACTCTCGTATTCACCGGAGGGATCGGTGAGAATTCACCGGTTATCCGTTCACGCATATGTGAAAGACTCGAATTTCTGGGAATCACACTGGATAATGACTTCAACCGGAATAACGCCCCTGTCGTTTCACGAAAAGACAGCAGTGTAACAGTGAGGGTAATTGAGACGAATGAAGAGTTGATGATTGCCAGACATGTATATGAGGTTCTCAGCAAAGGGGATTTTTAACCGCGAAAAGGAAAAACTATCATGAATAAAAAGTCAGGAACAAAGCAGGACTTGAACCGGGAGAACCCACTCTCCCCGGAGGAATTAAAGAGGATAAACGCATACTGGCGGGCTACGAACTATCTCTCTGTAGGGCAGATATATCTATATGACAATCCCTTGTTGAAAGAACCACTGAAGCTTGAACACATAAAACCAAGACTGCTCGGTCACTGGGGGACAACGCCTGGTTTGAATTTTATTTATGTGCACCTTAACCGCATTATCAAGAAAAAAGATCTGAACATGATCTACATAACCGGACCGGGTCACGGAGGCCCGGGTCTGGTTGCCAATACCTGGCTCGAAGGGTCGTACAGCGAGATTTATCCGAATATATCCCGCGACGCTGAAGGCATGAAAAAGCTCTTCCGGCAATTCTCCTTTCCCGGAGGTATTCCGAGTCACTGTGCGCCTGAAACTCCCGGCTCCATACATGAAGGGGGTGAACTTGGCTATTCACTTTCACACGCCTACGGAGCCGTATTTGATAACCCCGATCTTATCGCGGTTTGCGTTGTCGGCGACGGCGAGGCGGAAACAGGCCCCCTTGCCACTGCCTGGCATTCCAACAAATTCCTTAACCCCACACAAGACGGCGCAGTACTTCCCATACTGCACCTCAACGGCTACAAGATTGCCAATCCAACGGTCTTGGCGCGGATAGACCATGAAGAACTAAAAAACCTCTTTATTGGTTACGGTTATAATCCTTACTTTGTCGAGGGCTCTGAAGCGGAAGACATGCACCAATTAATGGCTGAGACCATGAATAACGTCTTTAGAGAAATCAAGAACATTCAGAAGAGGGCTCTAACAAAGGGTCTCAATAGTCGTCCACAGTGGCCTATGATTATATTAAGGACTCCAAAGGGATGGACAGGTCCCAAAGAAGTTGATGGAAAGAAGACCGAAGGTTTCTGGCGATCCCATCAAGTTCCCATATCCGATATGGCTTCGAAACCTGAGCATATAAAACTACTTGAAGCCTGGATGAAAAGCTATAGGCATGAGGAACTATTTGATGAAAAAGGACGGCTCGTCCCTGAACTTGCGGAACTGGCTCCGAAAGGAGGACGGCGTATGGGCGCAAATCCCCATGCCAACGGCGGCTTATTGCTGAAAGACTTGAGAATGCCCGACTTTTTGGACTATGCGGTGGAGGTGCCGGCTCCGGGCACCGTTCGCATGGGAGCGACACAGGTGATGGGAGTCTTCTTAAGGGATGTGATGAAACTTAATATGGACAGGAGAAATTTCCGGGTGATGGGTCCGGACGAAACCGCTTCTAACCGGCTCGGAGCCCTTTTCGAGATAACTGACCGTACCTGG
Organism: uncultured Thermodesulfobacteriota bacterium; assembly: GCA_964567185.1. Lineage (GTDB taxonomy): Bacteria > Desulfobacterota > GWC2-55-46 > GWC2-55-46 > JADFVP01 > JAJRZX01. The sequence continues at coordinate 15,558 of CAZMKZ010000022.1, read as the reverse complement.
ATGGCCGAAACCTTGTCCTACGATGAGCACCTGTCCCCCGATGGGAGGGTGATGGAAATCTTGAGTGAACACACCTGTCAGGGCTGGTTGGAGGGGTATCTGCTCACAGGACGACATGGGCTGTTTTCGTGTTATGAGGCATTCATCCATATCGTTGATTCAATGTTTAACCAGCATGCCAAATGGCTCAAGGTTAGCAAGGAGATACCCTGGCGGCGGCCCATAGCCTCTCTTAATTACCTCCTTACCTCCCACGTATGGCGACAGGATCATAACGGTTTTTCTCACCAGGATCCCGGTTTCATAGACCATGTCGTTAACAAGAAGGCGGACATCATCCGCGTATATTTTCCTCCCGATGCCAACTGCCTGCTGTATATTACGAACAAATGCCTTCGCTCTTATGACTTCATTAATGTCATAGTCGCCGGCAAGCAGCCTGAACCGCAGTGGCTTGATATGGATGCCGCCATAAAGCACTGCACTTCGGGAATCGGTATTTGGGAGTGGGCAAGCAACGATAAAGGTAGAGAACCAGATGTGGTGATGGCATGCGCAGGGGATGTGCCTACCATCGAGACCCTTGCCGCGATAGATATTCTCAGGCAACATCTGCCTGAACTCAAGATAAGGATGATCAATGTGGTTGATCTTATGACCCTGCAACCCAAGGAAGAACATCCCGATGGCCTCTCTGAGAGAGAATTCGACACTCTCTTTACCACAGATAAGCCCATCATATTCGCCTATCATGGATATCCATGGCTTATACACCGTCTTACCTACAGACGAACAAACCACAAAAATCTTCACGTCCGGGGTTATAAGGAGGAGGGAACAACGACAACACCATTTGATATGGCTGTACGTAACGATTTAGACCGCTTTCACCTGGTTGCAGATGTAATCGACCGTGTGCCAAAGCTTGGATCTATAGCCGCTTATACCAAGCAGTTTATACGGGATAAGCTCACCGAACACAAAAAGTATATAACAAAGCATGGCCAGGACATACCTGAAATAATTAACTGGACATGGAAGGGAGAGGCGTGAGCCGGCAAACCTTTTACATTATTACAGGTACGGCTTTGCCTGCTGCGAGGAGTCTATCGGGAAAACTTCTATATTCGACGTAGTGACCCCCACGAAGCGGGAAATAGGCTCGATGAAAGACTCGGAATCAAAGGGGAATCTACGGGTTTTGTTAGAACAATGTTAGAAAATAGCCTTGGAAATAAAAAAGGGGCCACGCTTTCGCGTAGCCCCTTTGTATATCAAGGCAACCCCATATTATGAAATCATCGGCCTAACTTGGTAGCGGGGACTCGATTAAAGACTTATTTTAGTTCTGTAACTGTGCGGATTTGCTTGGTTCCGTAAGTATCTTTTGGTGGGCAATGCCCACCCTACGCAACTATGAAGAGCAGTTATATGTTTTAGGGGGGGGAGTTATATTTTTTCGTAGGTTGGGTTGGTTTTTTCAACCCAACGGCTTTTTCTCTTCTTTTAATTTGTTGGGTTTCGCTTTGCTCTACCCAACCTACCAGACTGTCGGTCTTGGCAACGTTATGAATTTCTGAGAGTCATTTGCCCTGTGATTGTGACACTATGAGCCTTTTGTAAATAATTATCTGCCGTAGCCACGAAAGCCTTACAGCTAAGGGCTATTTAGAGTAGAAGAGTCCTGGCCTCAACGAAAGTCTGCATCCGGGTACCCGGGAACTCCCAATGCCACCGATACTCTGTCCGGGCCCCCTACCCTGTGTGGAGACATAGACGGGTTATCCAATTAGTGCTATACTTACTCCCATTATGAGAGACATAAACACTGAGAGGCTGACGATGGCCGTATCAACGAAGATACGACCCTTTCTTGAGGAGATACTTGGTAGCGCGCACGCCGGAAACCTTCATTCTTTTTATGTGGTCGGTAGTGCCTTAACGCCTGATTTTGACGAAAAGTCCTCAGAGATAAACTCCGTCATAGTGCTAAAGGATATGGATCTTGCTTTTGTCGAGTACCTGGCCCCCCTTGGAAAGGTATATAAGAAGAAGGGGGTGGCGGCCCCGCTTATTATGACCCCCGCCTATATTGCCAACTCCCTTGATGTCTTCCCTATTGAGTTCCATGAGTTCAGGCTCATCCATGAGACTATCTTCGGTGAAGACCTCTTCGCCGGACTTGAGATTGAGGCCGTTCATCTCAGACTGCAGTGCGAGCGCGAGGTAAAGACAAAGCTCATCGGGCTCCGTCAGGGTTATATCTCGTCCCTTGGCGATAAGAGGCTCTTAAGCGAGGGCCTTGCGGAGTCCATAACAGGCATGGTCCCGCTCTTTCGCGCTGTCCTGATGATTCTTGGCAGGGATGCCTCTGGGGCCAGCCTTGATGTAATCAAATCCTTTGAGGAATATATAAATATCGATACGGGAATTTTCGAAAAGATGCTAAAGCTCAAGCAAAAGCAGATTAGTCTCTCCGTAGCGGAGCTTACGAGCTCCTTTGAAGAATATTATAAGGCCACGGAAAAGGCGGCTCGGAGAATCGATGAGCTTACGGTATAAGACCTTTCTCCTTGTTCTATCCTTTCTTTCCCTTTTTTTCACAGTGTCTGCCATGGCGGCAACGCCGACTCCTCCGGATCGGCCTGCCAACTATGTTGTAGATCTTGCCGGTATTATAGAGCCCGCCGCTGAGCAGGGGCTGAACAGCTATCTCCGCGAGCTTGACAAGAAAACTACGGCGCAGGTAGTCATACTTACCATAAAGAGCCTTGATGGTGAGAGTATCGAGGGCTTTTCCATTGATATGGCCGAGAAGTGGCGCCTTGGCCAAAAAGGTAAGGACAACGGCGTCCTCTTCACCATATCCACAGGCGACAGGCGCTACCGCATAGAGGTGGGCTACGGCCTTGAGGGTCTCTTGCCCGATAGTTTCGCCGGGTCCATTGGAAGACAATATCTCGTACCATACTTTAAGAAGGGGCAATATTCTCAGGGTATCACCTCTGCGACGCTTGCCATAATTGGCCGCATCGCCGATGACGCGAAGGTAAAGATTACGGGCATGCAGAGGGTTCGTAGCCCGGCAGTGCAAGGTTTTAAAAAGCCCTCCCTCGGTAGCGCCATACTGACCATACTTGTCATCGTGATAATGGGCTACTTTTTTATACGTAATCCGCGGGCCTTTATGATGTTTCTCTTCTTTATGATGATGAGCCGAGGAGGGCGAGGCGGCTGGCGCGGAGGCGGAGGTTTTGGCGGCGGCGGAGGGGGTTTCGGTGGCGGAGGAGGAGGCTTTGGCGGCGGAGGGGCCTCGGGAGGGTGGTAGAGGGTCTTCTCGCAACTGACTTTTTTAAATCAACTTACATTTAATCTGTTTTATTAAAAATAAGGGAGGTTTGGGATGAGTAAAGGGGTTAAGACGGCGCTTATAGCGGCGGGCATAGTAGTACTTATCGTCGTCATATTCTTCAGTTGGGTGATAGGTAACTACAACAAGGTCGTCACAATGGACGAGAACATTAAGGCGCAGTGGTCACAGGTCGATAACCAGCTTAAGAGGCGCTACGACCTCATACCGAACCTCGTCGAGACCGTAAAGGGCTACGCCAAGCACGAGAAAGAGCTATTTGAGAATATCGCCGAGATGAGGACCCGCTACTTCAAGGCCTCTACGGTGAAGGATAAGATAGCTGCCTCACGGGGGCTGGAAAGTGCCCTATCGCGTCTCTTGCTCTTAAGGGAGGCCTATCCGCAGTTAAAGGCAAATGAGTCTTTTCTTAAGCTTCAGGACAGCCTCGAAGGAACGGAAAACCGTATAGCTGTTGAGAGGAAGCGCTTTAATGATACTGTGCGTGTGCTGAATACCTACCGCCGCACGTTCTTTGGACGCTTCTTCGCCTCTATCGCCGGGGTAGGGGCCGGTGAGTACTATGAGCCTCCGGAGAAAGAGAAGGAGAACATTAAAGTAAAATTTTAACCGGGAGAGTTTGTCACAACTTGGCTCGGATAAGGTAAAAGGGGTTACGGAATTTCCGTAGCTCCTTTTTTTTTGTAAGAAAATCCAATGGGTACACTTTTGTATGATAGTTAGCAGCATTATTTGTCTATGGTTTAAGTCCCCTTGGATACAATCCTTTGTTTCTAACCTTTGACATTCTACGCAATGTAGAATATCATTAAGGTATAGCCTTGAGTATGCATTTTTGCATGTGGAAAAAAAGAGATCTGAAACCAGTATGGCAGAATATCCGGAAATGGAGATCAAGAATGCTCTCTGTACATCAAAGGTCCAGCACTTAACGTGAGGTCCATAACGGGAGACGCAGAGAAAGGATGTGTTGAAAGTGATGAGAAGCTTCATGATGCCGAGAGTAGCGCACTGCGATGAAGGACACAGTACCGGGTCCCGGGCATGACCTTAAACTGCCCGCCAGTTTATGATTCGCCATGCGGTGAAGAATTTATAATAATCATCAGCTCTAATCCCATCGGGCACAGGAGTGTAGATAGAGGGACGGAACTGTAAAAAGGTGTAAGGAATATCTGTTCAAGGCTCTGTCAGCGGGCTAAGGGGAGGGTGAAAAGATGGGTAGTTACGGAGGGATTATATGGTTCGTTGTAATAGGGGCGCTCTTTTTCTGGATGATGAGTAAGGGGGGCTGTTGCGGCGGCGGCCATGGCGGGCACGGAGGGGGAGGAGGGCATAATCACGGTGGAAAAGATGAAGCAAGCGGCTCAGGTGAATCTACCGGGCATGTACATAACAAGATTGAGAATGGCCCGGAGAAAAAGAAGAGTTGTCACTGAGACCCTTAACCCTGGTCCCTGTACTATGCGGGAGGTGTTGTCATGAAACTATTGAACTGGAAGGTCGTTGGTCTGGCCGCGGGAACGTTTCTTAGCATTACCTATGTGCTCTGCGTGGGTTATGATCTGCTCTTTCCTCAATACGCAATGTACGGGATATGGATAAAACTTCTGCCCGGCTTTAAGTGGCTTTCGTGGTGGAGTTTCTTTATCGGGCTAATAGAGACCTTTTTCTACGGCATCTATTTTGGGCTGGTATTTGTTCCGCTTTATAATTTCTTTCATTTAAGGTTATCGAAGAAGGCGGAATAAGCGGCAGTCTATAATTTGACTATCTACATCATGTATAGAGATTCTGTATGTGCCAGGAAGATAGTTCGCAACAAGGCGGAAGCGGTTACCCGGAGGGGCTTAAGGGTGAAGATATTCCACAGCAGACCAGGATAATAACCCTAGCCGATGCTTATGACGCCCTTGCGTCTGACCGGCCTTACAGAAAAGCTATGAAGGGTGAATATGCTATTAAGGAGCTGGCCGGTGAATCGCGGACCCACTTCGATTCTTCTCTGGTGAAGATATTTCAGAGGATTCACACACAAGGACAGGTAGCGGGCATTTAAGGAGAGCCTTATATGGAAAGAGTACAACCGCCCGCCGGAGGCACCTGGGGCGTAACGATTATCATGGTCGTCATAGCCTCCTGGGTTATATACAAATACCTTGTACCAAGGGGCTCCAAGGAATGGAGGAACGCGGGGCTCATAGAGGCCTTTGTAATCGCACTCTATGCCGAGATGTACGGGTTTCCCCTGACCCTCTACATACTCACCTCTTTTTTGGGGATAGATATCCCCTGGCTGCACATGAGCGGGCACCTCTGGTCCTACCTCTTTGGCTGGGGGGAGGGCATGGCTATTGTGGAAATGCTTGTGGGATATGCCTTTGTCTTCGCCGGTCTCTCCCTTATCGTTCAGGGGTGGAAAAGGATTTACCGCGCGAGGAAAGAAGAGCGTCTCGTAACGGAGGGGATATACACATACATGAGGCATCCTCAGTACACGGGTATCTATCTTGCCATATTCGGCCAGCTAATCCATTGGCCCACCATCCCCACCCTCGTGCTCTTTCCGGTAATTGTCTGGGTCTATTATCGGCTTTCGAGAAAAGAAGAAAAGGTCTTGATAAAGGAGTTTGGCGAAGAGTATTCGGCTTATATGAGAAGGGTGCCCATGTTTTTCCCGGGCCGTAAAGAGTGGGGAAAAGTATTCGCAGGGCTCTAAGGAAAATGTGATTTTTTTATCTGAAAATTATGCATTTTGAGTTGCGCGCAAAAACGTTACGGGAATATTTTCGGATTTGTTCTTTTTTTTGGGGGGAGGCTGAAGAGGGCTGCGTTAGGATCTCTGATGGCGGAGGCTCCTACCCCCCACTTCATGATATCTTACGGCAACGGCAAAGGGCTCTTTAGTCAATGTAAGCGGGAATAAACCCGGGGAAAGTAAATAGGAGTTTTTATTATGAAGGTATTGATTTTGGTTCTTCTTTCCGTAGTTACGCTTTCAGTGAGCGGCAGAGCCTTTGCCGCCGGGGAGGAGGACTTATTGACACAAGGCAAGGCCCTGTACAACAAAAACTGCGCAAAATGCCATGGCATTGGCGGCGTGGGTACGGATAAGGGGCCGCCATTTCTTAATAAGATATACAAGCCTTCTCATCACAGCGATATGTCTTTTCATAGGGCCGTAATGGACGGGGTGAGGGCCCATCACTGGCAGTTCGGCGATATGCCCGCCATCGAAGGCATAGACATGGCCGAGATGGGGAAGATAATAAAGTATGTAAGGACCATACAGCAAGAGGCCGGTATCTACTGAAGTTGCCGTTTGCTCATAAGAAGCTGTGTCTTGCATACAGGTCTGTTGGGCATTGACCATTGGTTAACATAGGATATACTTAAATCATGCTCATACTGACAGGAAAGGTCTATGAAGAATGATCTCGAAAAAGTATATAGGGGAGAAGCCGTGGAGTCGGTAACTTTACCCATCACGGGGATGACCTGTTGGCGTTGCGCAAAGAGGCTGGAAAAGGCGCTTACGGCTATAAAGGGAGTGAAAAGGGCCGTTGTTAATCTAAGCAGTGAAAAGGCCTTTGTTGATTATGACTCCGCAGTGGCGGGAGCTGGAGACCTTATAAAGGCCATCAGGGATGAGGGTTTTGTCTCCGGTGCCGCCTCTGCCACCATAGGCATAAAGGGCATGCGTTGCGCTTCCTGTGTCTGCAATATCGAAGAGGCGCTCAAGGCCACTCCTGGCGTTGTATCCGCCTCTGTAAATCCTGCGTCAAAGAGCGCGTCTGTGGAGTATTTGCCGGGTCTTACAGAGGTGGATAACCTTGAGCGGGCGGTGGAAGACGCTGGGTACAGGACCGGAAAGGCCCCGGCTGAAGATACTGAAGATAAAGAGCAGGCCGCGCGTCAGAGAGAATATAAGACCCTCATGAAAAAGTTCTGGTTCAGTATGGCCGTTGGTCTGCCGGTAATGATCCTTTCCTATCCCGATTATCTCGGCCTCGGAGGGGTCCTCGTTAAAGGGAGCATGGCCCTTCGCGTGGTGTGGGGTTTTATGGGACTTGCCACCCTTCCAGTGCTCTTCTGGGCTGGAAACCAGTTTTTTATAGGGGCATGGAATTCTTTCAGGCACCGTTCGGCTGATATGCACACGCTTATAGCCATAGGTACTTCTTCCGCCTGGATATACTCTACCGTTGCCGTGCTCTTTCCGTGGATATTCCCCCGGGCCGAGCTTGCCGATGTCTTCTATGATGTTACGGCCGTGGTCACTGGTCTTGTGGTCCTTGGCATGGCCCTTGAGCTAAGGGCCCGGAGCCGCACCAACGAGGCGATAAAGAAACTAATGAGCCTTCAGGCCAGGACTGCCCGTGTCATAAGGGAGGGAGTTGAAAAGGACATACCCGTTGAGGAGGTCCTCGTCGGTGACACCATAATCGTCCGCCCCGGAGAAAAGGTGCCTGTTGACGGCGAGATTACCGAGGGCACATCGGCCGTTGACGAGTCCATGGTAACGGGAGAATCCATACCCATAGAGAAGTCGACGGGAGACGAGGTAATAGGGGCCACCATCAACAAGACCGGTTCTTTCAAGTTCAGGGCTGGAAAGGTGGGCAAGGACACGCTCCTATCTCAGATTATTCTCATGGTACAGGAGGCGCAGGGCTCCAAGGCGCCCATACAGAGGGTAGTGGATCAGGTGGCGGGATATTTTGTCCCTGCCGTTATTATAACGGGCATACTGGCCTTCATGGCCTGGTTTACATTCGGGCCTGAGCCCCAGCTTATTTACGCAGTGGTAGTATTTGTGAGCGTCCTCATCATAGCATGCCCCTGCGCCCTTGGGCTGGCCACGCCCACGAGCCTCATGGTTGGCGTTGGTAAAGGCGCTGAGAACGGCATACTCATAAAGAGCGGCGACGCGCTGGAGACGGCGCACAAACTTAACGCCATAGTCCTTGACAAGACAGGAACCATTACAAAGGGCAGACCCTCTCTTACGGACGTGGTAACTGCCGGAGGGGTCTCAGAGGATGACCTTCTGCTTTACGCCGCTTCCGTGGAGAGGGGCTCGGAGCATCCGCTTGGCGAGGCCATTGTGGAGGGGGCTGTAGAGAGGGGCCTTGAGTTAATGGAGGCCGCCAGCTTCAATGCCATACCCGGGCACGGTGTAGAGGCCGAGGTAGGGGAGAGAAGGATTCTTCTTGGCAACCTTAAATTAATGCGCGCAAAAGAGATAAGCGCCGAGGGGGTAAAGCAGGATGCCGAGAGGCTCGCCGACGAGGGAAAGACTCCCATGTATGTGGCAGTGGATGGAAAACTTGCCGGTATCATAGCCGTCGCGGATACTGTAAAGGAGGACTCGCGCGAAGCCATAAGTATCCTCAAGGGCCTGGGGCTTGAGGTGGTAATGATGACAGGTGATAACGAGCGCACCGCCCGCGCCATCGCAAAAGAGGTGGGCATAGACAGGGTGATGGCCGATGTTGTTCCGGAGAATAAGGCCCATCAGGTGCAGCTTCTTCAACTGGAGGGCAAGAAGGTGGCCATGGTAGGCGATGGTATAAACGACGCCCCGGCCCTGGCGCAGGCCGACGTTGGCATGGCCATAGGCACTGGCACGGACGTTGCCATAGAGGCCTCGGATATTACGCTTGTAAAGGGAAGCCTCAAGAAGGTGGCAACGGCCATTGAACTCTCTCGCGGCACCATGAGGAACATAAAAGAGAACCTCTTCGGGGCATTCATGTACAACGGCCTCGGTATCCCGGTGGCCGCGGGGCTCCTGTATCCTTTCTTCGGTCTGCTCCTCTCGCCCATGATAGCCGGGGCGGCCATGGCCTTCAGTTCTCTTACTGTTGTTACTAACGCCAACCGGCTGAGGATGTGGAAACCGCGGGGGGTAAGGAAATGATTACAAAGCTCATCGTAGATATAGCCGGTCTCATATTTATAGCCTTTGTTGCCTGGTACTTCTGGTTTTCCAGGAAAGAAGGGCAGAAAGTGGGGCTTACCGGAGGGGTGCAGGAGGCCTTTATAACCGTAAAGGGCGGGTACACCCCCGATGTTGTAATAGTTAAGGCCGGCACACCAGTGCGTTTTGTCTTTGAACGACGCGAAGCATCACCATGCTCGGAGAGGGTGGTCTTCAAGGACTTTAACGTCTCTAAACTTCTTCCCGAGGGTGAGAAGATAGACGTTGAGTTTACCCCCGAAAAGCCCGGCGAGTATGAGTTCTCTTGCCAGATGGGCATGTTCAGAGGTAGACTCATTGTGGAGGCCTAATAAGGCGCAGGGTATTGCCGCCTTGCGCTTCCGAGGTCAAAGGGATGCCGTGAGACAGATGCGTGAACCTCAAAACAGGTAAAGGAGGATGATATGGCTTTAGACCCTGTATGCAAGATGGAGATCAACGAAGAAGACGCCTCCGGTAAGGTGGAGTACAATGGCAGGACCTATGTGTTCTGTAGCCCGGGTTGCAAGGATGAATTTGAAAAAGACCCGGAGAAATACACCGGCAAGGGTGAATAGTTTTTTTGTAGTAAAAGGAGTACACCTATGGCGGTGGATCCGGTCTGTCACATGACCGTAAATGCGGAAAAGTCCCACGATAAGGTCGAATACAAAGGCTCTGAGTATTACTTCTGTGGCAAAGTCTGCAGGGAGAGATTTGAAAAAGAGCCTGAGAGATATACTCCCAAAGTGGCTGAGCCAGGCGATAAACGCTCGGTGGCGTATTTTTCCATGGAGATAGGTCTTGAGGCCGGGGTGCCCACATATAGCGGGGGGCTCGGCGTACTCGCAGGCGATACCATCCGCTCGGCGGCGGACCTCGGCGTGCCCATGGTGGCCGTGACCCTCCTTTACAGGAAGGGATATTTTTACCAGAGCCTCGGCCCTGATGGCTTGCAGACTGAAGAACCTGTGCGCTGGGCTGTCGATGATTTTCTCACGGAGATGCCAGAGCGCGCCGCCGTCACCATAGAGGGACGCACGGTGTGGCTAAGGGTATGGAAGTATGAAGTCAGGGGTGCCGGTGGCTACATCGTCCCCGTATATTTTCTCGACGCCGACCTTCCTGAGAACTCAGACTGGGACAGGACCATAACGCACTCACTCTACGGGGGCGACCTCCACTACAGGCTCTCTCAGGAGATAGTCCTCGGCATGGGCGGTGTGAGGATGCTCCGCGCCCTGGGTTACGAAGGAATAAGCCGTTTTCACATGAACGAGGGGCACGCGGCGCTACTCACGCTGGAACTCCTCGACGAAGAGGCGGATAGGGCTGGAAGGCCATCCTTCAACCCAGAGGATATGGAGGCTGTGAGGGAACGTTGCGTCTTTACCACGCATACGCCCGTTCCTGCCGGGCATGACCAGTTTCCCGTTGACCTTATGTACCGGGAGCTTGGTTCCTGCAAAAATGTAGATAAGATGAAGGATGTTTTCTGCGTGGATTGTATGGAAGTAGTTGGGCGGGAGGTTGAACACCTGAGGGATTTTTCAGAGGCAAAGGACATCTTCGGCAGAGGTGAGATGTTCAACATGACGTACCTCGCGCTCAACCTCAGCCGTTATGTCAATGGTGTGGCCAAAAGGCACGGTGAGGTCTCAAGGCTCATGTTCGCCGGTTACAACATAGACGCCATAACCAATGGGGTTCACGCAGCAACCTGGGTCTCAAGGCCCTTCAATGCACTCTACGACCGTTATATCCCTGGCTGGAAGAAGGACAACTTCAGCCTCAGGTACGCCCTTAACATTCCGAAGAAGGAGGTCTGGCAGGCGCACAGGGAGGCCAAGAAAGGACTCATAGGCCGTGTGAACCGGGAGACAAATGCCGGCATGGACGCGGACGTTTTTACCATCGGCTTTGCCAGACGCGCCGCAGCCTATAAGAGGGCTGACCTCATTTTCGATGACATAGAGCGCCTGAAATCAATAGTTTCAAAGGCCGGGCCCATCCAGATAGTATTCGCCGGCAAGGCCCATCCGCAGGATAAAGGGGGCAAGGACATAATAAAACGCATCTTCGCAACAAAGGACTCACTCAGGGATACCGTGAATGTGGCCTACCTCGATAATTATGGCCTTGAACTTGGAAAAATGATGACTTCAGGCGTAGACCTCTGGCTCAACACCCCGAAGCCTCCGCTTGAGGCCTCGGGAACGAGCGGCATGAAGGCCGCGCTCAACGGCGTTCCGAGCCTGAGCATACTTGACGGCTGGTGGATAGAGGGCTGCATTGAAGGAGTGACGGGGTGGGCCATCGGTATGAAGGTTGATGATGGTGAGGACGACAACCGCCTGGAGGACGCGGCCTCCCTTTACGACAAACTGGAGCGTATCATCATCCCCATGTTCTATAACGAGCGCTCTCGGTTCATTAACGTGATGTCTCATGCAGCGGCCCTCAACGGCTCGTTCTTCAATACCCAGAGGATGATGCAGCAGTATGTCCTTAACGCCTATTTCAGGTAGTTTTGGCCGGGCAGTTTGTCTTTCTGCTGCTTAAGGCGGCAGGGGCGCGCAGGCATATTGATAAATCATCGGGAGCAGGAAATGGTACTGGAGGGGAAAGACCTGAATGGATTGGTCTCATGTTACAAGAGTGACCCCGAGTCGGTTTACAATACCTGGTTTGTGGACAGCCCCGCGCGGCTCAAGGCCTTCCGTTCCATCCGACGTGGCGTTATGGATGTGGTGGATGCCGTAAAGAAGGGCGCCTTCGGCAACGACTTCAAGGGCTCTCCCCTTGAGACCGTCCTCAAGAGCATCACTGAGCAGAAACAGGTCTTTGAGGGCGCTGCCCACCCCTTTTACTGGAAACCAAAACTCCGCATCCCCGATATATACGAGAACGAGGAAAACAAGAGGTACTTTGCCTCTTTTCTTGAGAAGTATCTTCGCGGCGGCTCCGAAGAACCCCTGTTGCGCGAGATACTCACTCTCAATAGCCGCAAGATAAAGGGACTCGGCCCGGCGGTAGCCAACATCCTGTATTTTCTCCACCCGACTCTATTTCCGCCCTTTAATACGGCCATAGTTCGCGGCTACAACGCCCTCTTTGAAGACTCCAAGAAACTCGGGTCATGGACGGCCTATCTTGAGATGCGGGAGGTTATACGCGAGACCAACGCAGGCCTGAAGCCAGCTCTATCAACAGACCTCGGCGCCTTTACGGGGCTCCTCTTTGATATCGGATCAGGCGCTTTTGCCATAGATTCAACATGGGATATCGCGCTCTCGCACGAACGCCGGGCCATAGAGAAGAGGGTAAGAAAGAGGCATCTTGAGGTTAAGCACGACTGCGAGGAAGAGAACGAACACCTCAAGATTCAGTACCTCCTGACGACCATAGGCAGGTCCCTTGGATACGAAGTCTATGTGGCGTCAAACGACAGGGGGAAGGTATACGATGGTCAGAGTCTTGCCTTTCTTACAGTGCCTGAGCTTCCTTCGCTCGGACTACCTGACGATGTCGCTCAGACCGTAGCCCTTATAGATGTTATCTGGATGAAGCCCGGCACCGGTGAGGTGGTCTCCGCCTTTGAGGTTGAAAAGAGCACCTCCATATATTCGGGGATGCTCAGGTTACTCGACCTCGCACGGTCCGTTGGCGGCGTACCCTTTCATCTGTTTCTTGTGGCCCCAGACAGGAGGGAAAAGGAAATACTGGCGCAACTCAGACGGCCATCTTTTGCAGGTCTCGGCGAGATAGATTTTCACTACATACTCTTTTCAGAGCTCTGCGAGTACTGCGCGGGCCTTTGCAAGTTTGGTGATGATTTCCGTATTATGCTCAAGATATCAAAGACCAGGAAAGGATGACCACGTTCATTTAAGGATAAGCGTTAGTTACAAGCCCATAGTCTGCGTATGAGGCATGCAGGTAAAAAAATAAATCAGAGGGGTCTAAGCCAGGGTTCAGATAATGAATGGAAACAACAGGATGCCAAAGTGTGGAAAATTGGCGCTTACGCGGCGTAGGTTCTACGATTGCACCATGAACGAGAAACTCCTCTATACGGCCTTTATTCTCCTCATGGGCCTGGGATATCTTATGGCCCTTACATATCTTTACACAGGCTTTCAATACATTGACGGCAAACCCGGCCTCTCGGTTGAGGATATAGCCGAGAATTATTATGGCAACCGGAGCGGCACCAGGCTGGAGGCGGCTATTCGCGGTCCCATGTCAGGACGCATCAGTATACTTGAGCGCCATCACGTCGTTGCGTGGCTCAAATCAGGCGCGCCTGAAAAGGGTTATGCGACAACCATTAGGCCTATTCTGGCCAGACGTTGCATAAGTTGCCACTCCCCGGCTTCGGGGCTGAAAATCCCGGACCTCTCAAACTACGAAGGGGTCCGTAAGGTGGCCAGAGTTGATACGGGCGTATCCCTGCACAGCCTGATGAAGATATCGCATATCCATTTATTCGGCATAGGCCTTGTGGCTCTGACCATTGGTTTGATATTCCGCTTTACGGTCTTGCCGCCCCTATTGAAGCATACTCTGACACTTTTGCCCTTTGCGGCTATCTTTGTTGATATTCTTTCATGGTTCCTTACGAAATGGGACCCGCTGTACGCCTATACAATTCTCATATCTGGCGGAGTTCTCGGGGCTGCGTGGGCAGGGCAGATGCTTATCTCTCTCTATCAGATATGGTTTCTGCGTCTGCCTCACGATGCATGAATTATTGAGAGTAAAAGTAAAGACCCCGTTTGTAGGATACTTTCATTAGCGGATTTTCCCCTGTTAGGGTAAGCACCTCTCGGGGTGTGCAAATTCTGTAATAAGATTAGGAGATTGGAAGTCATGCAGAAAGACCCCATATGCCAGATGACTGTTACTGAAGAAGAAGCTCTGACGCTTGAGTGTTCCGGCGATACCTATTATTTTTGTTCCGAAGGTTGCCGCGACGTCTTCTTGAGGACAAAGGCCGGTAACATGAGACGAAGGTCTTATGACCTTATTATCATAGGCGGGGGGCCTGCCGGACTTACGGCGGGGGTATACGCCGCCACTCTCAAGATGGATGCTTTTCTCATAACAGGAGATCTCGGCGGGCAGGCCATTGACAGCACGAGGATAGAGAATTACATGGGGTATGATTTTATAACCGGCCCCGAGCTCATAGAAAAATTCAAGGAGCAGTTGATACGTTCCTATTACCTCGGCCACTTGGTGAGCCTGGTAGAGAGGGTGGAGTCAACCGCTGACGGGTTCGAGATAACAACGTCGGAACTGAAAAAATACTCGGCAAAGGCGCTTATCTTGGCAACAGGGATGACGCGAAGAAGGCTCAACGTGCCGGGTGAGGAGGAGTTTCAGAGAAAGGGTGTTTTTTATGGACACGTTCAGGACCTCGGTTTTGTTCAGGGCCGGGACGCCGTGGTCATAGGAGGTGGAAATTCGGCTCTGCAGATCGTTGAAAACCTCCATACCGTGGCAAAGAACATACACCTTGTATCAACTTCAGCCCTTACCGCCGACCCCGTAGTAATAGAGCGCATCAGCGGATTTAAAAACCTTCACAAATACGAGGGCTATGGAGTTGTTGAGTTTACGGGCGATGATTCCCTCTCGGGTGTCACAATCAGGAAGATGGCCGGGAAAGAGCGGGTAAATCTGCCTGCAAGGGGTGTCTTCATAGCCATAGGGCTTCAGCCTAACTCTTCCATAGTCTCTCATCTGGCAGGGCTTAACGAAAGGGGGGAGATTATCATAAACCCGGATTGCTCAACTACGCATCCCGGGATTTTTGCCGCCGGGGACGTGACAAACGCCTTTGGCAAGAGGATCATCATCGCCTCGGGCGAGGGCGCTAAGGCGGCGCTGGCGGCGAGACAGTATGTACTTGGCCTCAGAAAAAAAAAGATAATGTGATGTTTTCCAAGTCAGGTGCTGTGTTCCATGTCTGTTTTTGTTGTCTTGGCCTTGTTGTCTCCTTTGCCGTTACTCAGTTTATTACGCAAGCAGTGTTTGCCTCCTAAAACCTCGCCTGATTAATTGTGTCTTGTAAGAGTATTCGGCTATGAAAAATAATACAACACCATAGGGTCATTTCAGTAGATGTGAATTTTGCCGCAAAGGTTAACTTTGCGGCTTTTTTGTTTTTAGGTAGGAACAAACAAACTGCATGGGAGGTAACAATTGGAAAAATATATGG
>CAZMKZ010000021.1:0-33382 GCA_964567185.1 uncultured Thermodesulfobacteriota bacterium | reverse complement strand
GATAGCCCCTTTGTCATGCTACGCAAACTTGGTGGAGGCGGTGGGAATCGAACCCACGTCCGGAAACGCCTATCCCGGGCATCTACATACTTAGCCTGTCTTTATATCTCACTCTCAGAGCGCCTACAGGCGGGCTATCAGAGAGCCAGTCCGGTTAATCTCGCCATAAGGGACTTCGGACGGAGCCCTTAAAGCCATCCTGCTGTGTGTCGTCCAGTATAGTCCCGCAGGAAAAGCCTATATGGACGCTGACTGTGATTAAGCAGCCAGAGCGTAGTTATAGTCGTTGGCGACTATGAGTTCCACCTGTTTAACGAGGCGATGGACCTCGGTATGCTTCCCTGGGACTCGGTCCGTCCCGTCGAGACCGGTCGCCCCCATGTATTTAATATTAACATTTTTTTACGGCAGATACAATAGCCTGCCAAATTAGCCCTTGATAAGTCCAACATCACTGGTCAGGCCGCGATGAAAGGCTTTGCCAATATTCGTCCTTACTCATAATCACGCAAAGCCCTTAACCCTTTTACGCCTCTGCTCATAACCCGAAGGTAGAAGAGCCACCCCGTCCTATTTGGCCTTGCTGCTCTTCATGGCGCGCTCCATCTCCCGGTCCGATTCCTTCCTCTTGATGGATTCGCGTTTATCATAATGGGTCTTGCCGCGGGCTAACGCCACCTCCACCTTCACAATGCCGCGCTTGAAGTACATTTTTGTAGGCACAAGGGTAAAACCCTTTACCTTTGTCTTTCCTATAAGCCGCCTTATCTCCCTTCTGTGCAGGAGGAGTTTTCTTCGCCTTTCGGGGTCTTCCTGGGAAAAACCATCGGCCATGTTGTAGGGGCTTATGTGAACATTAAGGAGAAAGAGCTCATTATTCATAATGCGGGCAAAGCCGTCCTTCAGGTTTACCCTGCCGAGGCGTATGGATTTTATCTCGTTGCCCGTAAGCACGAGGCCGGCCTCAAAGGTCTCCTCGATATGATAATCAAAGTAGGCCTTCTTGTTTTTTGTGATAATCCTTGAGGACAAATCAGACCACCCTCAGTATGCGGGCCCTGAAGGCGCTGTCTCTGGAAAGGCGTCTATTATAGAGCTTGAGCCCTACAAAGGAGATAACAAGGAGAAAGGCCCCGAAAAGCCCGGATACAAGATCGGGGTTCACGTTGGGGAAAAACCCGGCAAGCACGGCCTGACCGATGACTACCCCTGCGATGAAGCTCAGCACGGGGACAAGGTAGAAGAGGACACCGGCCTTGATGACGCTACCGGCTCCCACGGTAAAGATTACGTTCTGGCCCACCTCTGCGCCGATGGTATTATCCACCTCCATGAGCATATCGTCCTGCTCCACGGGTTTGCAGGCCTTCTTTGACTTGCAGCTATCGCAGGAGGTGCCGCGCCTTGTTTTTACAAGGGCCGTCGAGCCCTTGCACTCTATTATGACTCCATGTTCTTCCATATATTAATATTAGCAAAGATAACGGTTTTTTTCAATCTCAGGGAAAGTTTTCATTGATGGGGCTGGGGGTATGGGGGGGGGCGTAAAAAAATACTGACCTCCCTGCGCCTTGTCTTGTATAGTAGTAGCAATGGAGAAGAGCTTGAGCACAGTAAGGCAAAAAACAAAGGGTTCATGGCAGGGGCCACGGCGCGCGGCGGTCAATGTCCTTGGCCGCGTCTACGGTCAGGGCGCCTATGCCGATATAACGCTGGCGGTAGAGATAGAAAAGGTAGGGCCAAAGGACCGCGCCCTTTGTACGGAGCTCGTCTACGGTGTGCTCAGAAGGGCCATTACCATTGACTGGATAATAGACAACATCTCCTCCATTAAGACGAAAAAGATGGAGAGGGCCGTTCTTATGGCCCTGCGCGTCGGGGTTTATCAGATATATTTTCTCTCCCGTATCCCGGCGTCCGCCTCGGTGAATGAGTCGGTGCGCCTCGTAAAGGGAGCGAAAAAAAAGGGTTTTGTCAACGCCGTACTCCGGAAGGCGGCGGCGGAAAAAGAAAATTTTACGGGGCCGGGAATAGATGTGGATCAACTTACACGCCTCTCCATCATGGGCTCACACCCAAAATGGATGATAAAGAGGTGGCTCGCCCGCTATGGTAGTGGGTCGACAGAGGCCCTCTTGCAGGCCAATCTCAAGGCCCCTCGCAAGACCCTGCGGACCAACACCCTTCGTATCACCAGAGAAGAGCTCGTAAAAAAACTTACGGATAAGGGGCTTACCGTTAAGAAGGGCCTCTACTCGCCCTATGCCCTGGACATTGAGGCCGGCATACTGCCCCAGGAGTTTAAAGAGGCGGGGCTCTGCATGGAGCAGGACGAGGCCTCGCAGATGGTTGCCATGCTCCTTGGGCCTGTGCCTGGTGACCATGTCCTTGACGCCTGCGCCGCGCCGGGGGGCAAGACCACGCACATGGCGCAGATGATGAAAAATCAGGGGATAATTGTGGCCCTGGATAAGTACGCCAAAAGGCTCAAGGCCCTTGGTGAAATATCAAGCAGGCTTGGTGTATCGAACATTAAATCCATCTGCGGAGACTCGGAAGAAGTGGATTTTTTAAAGAGCGGGGAGAAGGGCCCCTTTGACGCCATACTCGTGGACGCGCCCTGCTCCGGCCTCGGCGTGCTTGGCAGGACGCCTGATATAAAACTGCGGCGAAGCCCTGACGATATTGCGGCCATTGCCGGTACGCAAAAAAAACTCCTCGCGAACCTTATCCACTTTCTAAAACCCAACGGAAGGCTCGTCTACTCGGTCTGCTCCCTGGAGCCCGAAGAGACAACAGAGGTTGTAAAATGGTTTTTACAAAACCATGTCGAGATAAGACTTGAAGACGCCGGGGTAATCCTCCCTGAAAACTGCAGGCAACTTGTAACCGAAGAGGGTTTTCTTCAAACCCTTCCCCACCGGGATAAGATGGGCGGCTTTTTCGCCGCGAGGTTTGGAAAAAGGGGCTAACTCTTACTTTCTTTTGGAATTAAAGGGGAAAAGATTTATTTTGTCCCACCATACCTGTCTTATTTGGGGAAAGGCCTTTTTCCGTTAAAAAAAAGGGCCGTTAATTTGAGAGCCTTGGTGACCTTGCCTGTTATCTCAGGGCAGCCAGTCGTAGAGGGGTTCCTGTTTTTTCACTCCCTCGTATCTTGGAAGGGTATCAAAGACAGAGCTCGTAAGGCGCTCTATGCGGGGCTCATATATTTTGATAATGCTGAGTTTGAGAGATGCCTTGTCAAATCTTATGTCAGACTCCCCCGTGGCGTATACCGCGCGCCAGAGGGTAGAGGCGTCTCTTCCGTAGAGGCTGTATAGGGCCTCCATTTTAAGGGCCGCGTAGTTGGCAAAGGTGCGGGTCTTCCATTTATTCACGTGTATTAAGAGTACGGCCTTCACACCAAGAGCCTTGGCTATCTCATCGGGGTCGGAGTCGGCAAATTCGTCGAGCTTCGCGTCCACTACACTCATGCGGGCCACCCTGTAGCCGCGCGAGATGAGCCTCTCAATGGCGATACGCCTGAAAATTTTTCCTATCTCTGCCGAATCTTTTGTCTCACCGGCGTCCCAGAGCACGGGCATTACCGCCACGGTGGAGGGCCTTCTCGTCATAAAACCCTGCGAGAGGGTATGCTTTACGCTCCCGCCGCACCCGGCGAGGGCTATGAGGATGGATAATAAGAATATGAGTCTCAAGTATCTTTTTTTCATGCCTTGCCTTTAATTCGCCTCCGCCGGTGAGCCCGGCCCGGGAAAGGCCTTGATTATTAAAGTATCCCTGCCATAGGCGGTTACCACAAAATCAGGCCCCGCCTCCCTGCCTATCTCCACGGCGAGGGTGGCCGGGTCCATGACGGTGCGCGCCGTGGCCACAAATCTGTCCCTTGAAAAGGAGTCGTAAGATATACCCTCAATAACCGTGACCCGCTTAAGTGATTTCATCAGGGCCGTGAAGGTCTCATAATCACTGATATCGAGCAAAACGAGTTTGAGGTTAACGGATTGCCCGGCCCCCATGACGCGGACAATGGCCCTCTTGATGGCTCCCATGTCAAGGGTGGCGTCAATGAGCACGTGATAGGTCTCGGGCGCGGGTTTTTGAGGCTTTTCAGGGGCCGGTTCAGTCGAGCCCGGAGGGGTTGAGCCTCCCTGGCCATCGCCCTCGGCGGAGGGTTCCAACGCAACTTCGGGCGTCTCGCTTATCCATCTCTCCGAGAGTATCTTGTAGTTCAATACAAAACTCGCGGCCCGTGAGTATATACCCGTTGCCATGGCCTGCTCATCGGCCTCGATGCCGTGACGCGCAAGGTATTCCTTTACGGCGGTGGTAACGGCGTCGCGCAACGCCCCCTCAAGGGCCGCCTCTCTCGTGGCGCCGGAGTTGCCGTTATTTACAGCGCTGCCGTAGGCCTTTACGCCAAGCGTATCCCCTGCCGCGAAGGAGACCGCGGGGAGAAATATAATAAGAAAAAGCGCTGTCAGTATTACATTGAGGCACAGGCCCCGGTCATTTTTCTTCAGCACAGATAAACCCTTCGGACCTTCAGATGAATCAACTCAGAAATCTCTCAACAAGGTTCATTATATCCGTCTTTTGTCCCGGATTAAACCACTTTATCTCGTTATCCTTCTTGAACCACGTCATCTGTCTCTTGGCGTAACGCCTTGTGTCTCTTTTTATGAGTTCCATGGCCTTTTCAAGGGAGATATTGCCCCTCAGCAGGGCCAGGCACTCCTTGTAGCCGAGCCCGCCCATGGCCGCCGAGTCTTCGTCATAGCCCTCTTTCAGCAGACTCGCGGTCTCTTCCACAAGCCCCTCTTGTATCATCTCCTCTACCCTCCTGTCTATATCGGCGTAGAGTTGGGGCCTCTCTTTCATGAGACCTATCTTAAGGGTGTTGTATGGGGCGGGCCGGCGGGCCCCCTCTTTTTGCAAGGTGGATATGGGCCGCCTCTCCACTCTATATACCTCAAGGGCCCTGATAACCCGCTTGAGATTATTGGGGTGTATGGCGCGGGCGCTCTCGGGGTCCACCCTGGCGAGCTCCTCGTGAAGGCGTGTTTTTCCGTATATGCCGGCCTCCTGCAAAAGCCCTTCCCTTATGGCCGGGTCTCGTCCCGGTCCATCAAACAACCCTTCTGTAAGGGCCCTGATATAAAGGCCCGTGCCCCCTGTAACAAAGGGGACCTTGCCTCTTGAAGTTATATCTTCAATAGCATGCGCCCCATCTTTGCAAAACCTGCCTGCAGTGTACTGCTCGCCGGGGTCTGCTATGTCGATAAGGTGATGCCTTATGGCGGCGCGCGCCGTGTTATTGGGCTTTGCCGTGCCAATATCCATAAATCTATATACCTGCATGGAGTCGGCGTTAATGATTTCACCCTTAAAGCGCGCTGATAGCTCCAGGGCAAGTGCGCTCTTTCCGGTGGCCGTGGGGCCGAGTATGATGATTATACAGGGTTTCATTGGCATGCCGTGGGGGGGTTATCTCTTGAAAAAGCCCTCTATCTCCTTTCGTGAGAACCTCTTCACCACGGGCCTGCCGTGGGGGCAGTAACCGGCAAAGTCCATGCGCGCGAGGTTGCGTAATACCTCTTCTCCCTCTTCCCTCGTAAGCCGTCTCGCCCCGCGTATGACGCTGTGGCAGGCGATGGTCATAAGGGCCTTTTCTATGATTTGCTCTATCTTCCCGCTCCCGCCCTCTCTGGCAATCTCATGGGCAAGGGCCAGTATCATGGGACCTGTTTCCATGGCCGGGAGTATGTGGGGTATGGATTTTATGATAAAGGTATCTCCCCCTTGAGGGGACTTTCCAAAGAGGGTTATCTCAAAACCGAGTTTATCGAGCCTCTCGGCGGCATCGTTAAGGGCCTCGCTCTCTTCGGCGTTTGTCTCTATTCTTTCGGGTATAAGGAGGAGCTGACGCTGTACCCCTCCTGAGTGAAAGGCCCGTTTAATCCTCTCATAGGCGCCGCGCTCCTCTGCGCCGTGCTGGTCTATGAGGTAAAAGGTCCCCACATCGCCGCCCCCCGGCCCCCCTCCGCTCTCGGCAAGAAGAAACTCATCCCACACCTGACCCGTAATACGAAGGCCGAGAAACTCCGGGTTCTTGATTCCTGCATCTTCATCAGGGGTAAACAGCCCCTCCGGCATTGCCGGGCGCCGGCCCGACCCCCTGTAGTAGGATTGGCCCGCCTCTCCGGTAACGGGCAGGGGGGCTTCCATGGCGGGGCCTCTACCATAGACAGGGGCGGGGGTCACGCCGGAGCCTTTTTCGGCCAGGGCCTTTCTTACGGCGTCCCGCACAAGGCCATAGACGGCGCCGGGGTTTTTGAAGCGCACCTCTGTCTTTGCGGGGTGAATGTTCACGTCTACATCAGAGGGCGGTATCATGAGGTTGATAAGGGCAAGGGGGTAGCAGGGCCTCTCAATGAGCCTGCCGTATCCGTCCATGACGGCCTTTGCCACGGTGCGGTCTTTTATGGGCCGTCCGTGAAGATAGGTATAAAGGTGTTTTGCCGTCCTCTGGCTCTGTTCCGGCCCTCCTATGTAGCCCACAATGTGCGCCGAGGATATGCCCATTAGATCCTCCCCGTTATCAAGGCCCGTAAGCTGTATTATCCTCTCCTTTAGCCCCGTGGCAGGAAGTATGAGGTCTTTACCCGTATCGCGCTCCATGCTGAACCTGATCTGCGGGTTTACAAGGGCCAGGGCCTTGAAGGCATCCAGTATGCGCCCTGATTCCGTCTGCGCCGATCGCAGGAATTTAAGCCTCACCGGGGTATTGAAGAAGAGGTCACTCACCGCGACGGAGGTGCCCTCGGCACAGCCCGCCGGGCTTATCCGGGGCTCGCCCCCGCCCTCTACGATGAGCCTTACACCGCTGGTTGCGCCGTGCTCCCGTGTCGTTATGGTAAGCCTTGATATGGCGGCTATGGAGGCCATGGCCTCGCCCCTGAACCCCAGGGTCTTTATGCGAAGGAGGTCTTCCTCCTCTCCTATCTTGGATGTGGCGTGGCGAAGTATTGTGAGCGGCGCGTCTTCGGGAGCGACGCCGCAACCGTTGTCCACAAGACGTATGAGGTCTCTTCCGCCGTTCTTGATATGCAGGGATATGGAGGTGGCCCCGGCGTCAATGGAGTTCTCCATGAGTTCCTTTACCACGGAGGCCGGCCTCTCAATGACCTCTCCGGCGGCTATCTTCGAGGCCACAAGGCCATCGAGTATCCTTATCTTATTGGACATAACCATTATCTCTTGTTGGCGTTCAGCTCTTCTATCCTGCCCATGGCTTGCTCCCTGTATTTACGGAGACTCTCCGGGGCAAGGGCCACAAATTTTTTGTAATAGTAGAGCGCTTCGTTGATAGCGCCGCCTTTTTCAAGGGCGAGGCCGAGGTTATAGTAAAGCTCTATCTTATCGGGGTGGCGGAGTAGTATTTTTTTATACAGGGCCGCCGCCTCCATAAACCTGCCCTGCATAACATATATGTTGGCGAGGTTTATCTTCGCCTTCATATTCGCGGGCATAAGGGACAGGACTATCTTATACTCTTTTTCGCTATTTGCAAAGAGGCCCTCTTCCCTGTATATGGAGGCCAGCGCGTTGTGGACCTCGACGTCGTCTGAATAGAGCGCGAGGGCAGACTGCAGGGCCTTGATAGACCCATCAATATCACCCTTTTTGTATAAGGCCCTGGCGAGGTTTTTATAGGGCGTGGTAAAGCTGGAATCAAGGGCGATTGTCTTTCTGAATTCTACTATGGCCTTGTCGAGGGCCCCCTTTTTTACATATAAGGCGCCAAGGTTATTGTGGTTACGCGCCTTATTCGGGCTTTTGCGCACTATGTCCTCAAATAGCCTTACGCCGCTCCTCCATACAAGGGCCCGCCGCAAGGCCAGCGCGGTCAGTGGCGTGGTTATGATAAGGCCCATTATGAGGACGGTCCTTCCCATTGCCCTTTTTCCGCGCCGCCCGATGATGTACACAATCAGCGAGGCGATTGCAAGACCTGCCCCCGCTCCGGGCAGATACATCCTGTGTTCGAAGATTACGTCCCTAATGGGTATGACGGTAGACTCTATGGAGAGGGTGATAAAAAACCAGAGTATGCCTGCTACTGCTATAAGCAGGAGCGGGCGGCGTTCCCTTCTCGCGAAACGCGCCGTCACGAGGGCCGAGGCGAAGATGAAGAGGAGGAGAAAAAAACCAACAATCACCTTGAAGTTGAAAAAGGAGTGATAGAGTGGGTAATCGTAATCAAGGTTCTGCGAGATGGGAAGGAAAAAGAGGCCTATGTATTTCGGCACAACGGTGAACTGCGTCATGAGGTATGTGTAGGGAGAGAGCTCCTGTAAATCCGCTATCTGCTGCGCCCGTGTAAGACCGTTGCCCACTACGGTCCCTGCATCCCATAGTCCCAGCTCCGGGCCTAATATGGATAGCGGTATGATGATAAGGACCGCGGCGTAGGGGATTAGATAGCAGAGCCTTCGCCTGCTTATCCATCTTCCGGGTTCAGTAAAAAAAACATACTCGGTGAGCACTATGACAAAGGGCAGAGTAAAGCTGATCTCCTTGGTCTTCGAGGCCGCGATGGCCGTTATTATTGAGAGCACGTAGAAGAGGGTTGAGAGGCCTCCCCTTTCCCCCTGCCGGCCTTTAAGGTACAGGTACAGGGAGAGCAGATAGAAGAGTGAGGCCAAAATAGTAAAGCGCTGTGTAATATAGATGACTGCCTGCGTATTAAGGGGATGGGCCGTAAATATAAGGGCCGTAATAAGGGCGATGTGATTGCCGACGCCCTCCCCTGCCTCCGCCTCGTTAACCCCGCCCCTCATGGCCGGGGTAGTGAATATGGACCTTATAATGCCGTAAAGGGTAAGGCCTGAGAGGATATGGATGAGCAGGTTTACAAGGTGATAGCCCGTGGAATTAAGGCCGCCCATGGCATAGTTAATGGCAAAGGTCAGGTGCGCTAAATATCTCGAACCCGTGGGGGGCCAGAAGTTAGCGAAATTATGGAGCATTATATTTGTTGTTACATTGACCTCGTCATCAAGGACAAAGGGGGCGTTAATGGCGGGCAGGTATATGATGAGGGCAAGGAGGATTATCAGAAGACCCGCTAAAAGGGGGCCGCTTTGGTAGTACCATGGCTCATTGCTTTGAATGCGGTCTATCTTTTTATTGTTCTTCATAGAGGTAATATATGGAGGAAGTTCAGTTAGTAAGGAAGCCCTTAAGGGGGCAGGCCTCGCAGAGGGGTTTGCGGGGTCTGCAGTAGTCCTTTCCAAGCCTTACCAGGAGGGCGTGATACTCATTGAAGAGCCTCACTTCTTGCGGGAGGTTGTCCATAAAGAGGGCCTTTACCTCGTCGTAGCCCGCATCTGCCGGGACAAGGCCGTGGCGGGAAAAGACCCTCTTTGTATAGGCATCTACGACGAACTCAGCGCGGCGCCCGGCGTAAAGCATGATGGAATCAGCGGTCTCGGGGCCGATGCCGTTAACGGAGAGGATACTCCTGCGAAGGATTCGGGCGCTCTTGACTCCGAAGAGACGATTAATAGAGCCGTCAAATTCATTAAATAAAAAATCCAGAAAATTCCTGAGCCTTTTGGCCTTGACGTTGAAGTAGCCCGAAGACCTTATAAGGCGGGCAAGTTCATCGTTTTTCAGGCCTGCGAGCCCTTCGGGCGAGAGGACACCGGCCTTTTTCAGCCTTTTGACGGCCTTTTCCACATTGCTCCAGGCAGTGTTCTGCGTCAGTATTGCGCCGACGATTACCTCGAACCTTGTGCTCGCGGGCCACCAACGTTGCGGCCCGAAGGCCTTATGGAGGGCCTCGTAATATTGCCTCAGGGTATCAGGAACGTCTTTTTTTTCCCGTGCCGCCAGATGATGTGCCAAGCTTTTTAAGCCTCTCTACCTCATGTTCGGTAAGTCGTCTGCAGGCCCCTGGTTTGAGACTGCCAAGCCCTATTCCCGCGAACTCCACTCGTTTGAGCTTGCTAACAGGGTGGCCCACGGCCATGCACATCTTCTTGATAAGCCTGTTTCTGCCCTCGGAGACGGTTATCTCAAGCCAGGCGTTGGCCTCTGTCTTCCTTATGAACTTCACACTCGCGGGCCGGGTCTTGCCGCCCTCTATATGCACCCCTGTACGGAGAGACTCAAGGGTCTCCTGGGTGGGAATGTTGCGCACCTTGACGAGATATCTTTTACGGACACCGTAGCGGGGATGAATAAGCCTGTTGGCAAGCTCCCCGTCGTCTGTCATAAGCAGAACCCCCTCGGCGTCGTAATCGAGTCTGCCTACGGGAAAGACCCTCTTTTCCGTCTTTATGAAATCCGTTACAACGGGTCTGCCTTCGGGGTCGTTAAGGGAGCTTATAACGCACTTTGGTTTATTAAGGAGGATATAGGTCTTGCGCCTTGACGGCAGGGGCACAGGTTTGCCGTCCACCACAATTTTGTCAACATAGGGGTCAACCCTGGCCCCTGTCTCCGCTATCACCCCGTTGATCGTCACCCTGCCCTCTTGTATCAGGGCCTCGGCCTTGCGCCTCGACGCTATCCCCGCCATGCCTATCACCTTCTGAACCCTCTGGCGCGGGTCTGTCTCCTGCTTTTTCCTCTGCCCCATCTTCTTCACTCTCCTCGGCGGCCTCTACTTTGTCGAGGCCCGGTCTCTCTGAACCCTCTTCAAGGGGTATCTGATTTTCTTCATCATCGTGCTCGTATTCATCTTCAGTGGTCTCTATCTCCTTCAGGCTCGGCAGGGAAGAGAGGTCTTTAAGGTCAAATATCTCAAGGAATTCTCTTGTCGTGGAGTAGACCGCCGGTCTGCCCGGCGCGTTTTTTCTTCCCGATATCTTAACGAGTCTTCTGTCCATGAGCGTGCTTAATACGCCCCCGGAGTCTACCCCCCGGATGGCCTCAATCTCGCCCCTTGTAACGGGCTGACGGTAGGCAACCATGGCAAGGGTCTCTAAGGCCGCGCGGCTGAGCCGCCGCGGCGTTGCCCGCAGTAGGGCCTTTACCCAGGTTGAAAACTCCGGCCTTGTCCTGAACTCATAGCCCCCGGCCACCTCTTCAATATAAAAACCCCTTTCTTTCCTCCTGTAATCATCAATAAGACCTTTAAGGGCGGCCCGCACAGCGGTGCGCTCCTCATCGGCTATGACCTTGCAGAGGGCGTTAAGGGTAATAACGCCGCTTGAGGCAAAGACAAGGGACTCTACAAGGGCCTTTAGCCGCGTAAGCTCCCGGCCCTCTTGCTCTCCCTCCCGTATTCCCTCTTCAGGCCGCATCTCCTCTTCCTCCTGCACTCCCTCTTCCATGCTTATCTCTCCATCAGGCTCTTGTCCCTGCGCTCTGCGGCTCCTGCGGATTATGGGAATATACCCTTATGATGCCGTCTTCTGTCTGGTGTATTTTTATAAGAAGCAGTTTTACGAGTTCCAGTACGGCGAGAAAGGTCACTATTATCTCACCCCTCGGGGCCTTCTCATCAAAGAGGGAGCCAAAGGTGGCCGAGCCCGAGGCGGAAAGCCTCTCAAGGACATGGTTAATCTTATCGGCTACGTTGAACCTCTCAACCGAGATCTCCATTACGGACTCGCCGGCGGACCGCTGCAGTATATCCTTCAGGGCCTCTACAAGGGCGAATATGGAGACATCAATGGGCCTGTCTTCGTCGGCCACGCCATCGGGCGGCGCAATGGGGCCTTTCAAAAACACGTCCCTGCCCAGCCGCGTCCTTCCGGCAAGGTCTTCGGAGGCCTCTTTGTATCTCTGATACTCAAGGAGCCTCTGTATAAGCTCCTCTCTCGGGTCCACGCCGTCGTCTTCCTCGCCTGCAAGTTCCGGCACGGGAAGTAGCATCCTGCTCTTTATATGGACAAGGGTGGCCGCCATTACAAGGAACTCACCGGCGAGGTTGAGGTTCATCTCCTTGATAAGCTCGATGTACTCAAGGTACTGCGCGGTTATGACGGATATGGGTATATCGTATATATCCACCTCATTTTTCTTTATGAGGTGCAGCAGGAGGTCAAGGGGACCCTCGAAAATATCGAGTTTAATCTTGTACTTCATCTTTTTTTCAGGAACCTGTGAATAAATGGGGCCGTTATCAACCCTTTAGCGCGGCCTTGTCCTTGTGATCAAGGCCCATGGCCTTGCGGACCTCGGTCATGACCGCCGCGGCCTCGTCGCCTGCCCGCTTACGGCCCTCTTCGAGGACGCGGGCAACATAGGCCGGGTCGTGCTCAAGCGCGGCCCTTTTTTCCTGAATGGGCGCCATCTCGGCGATAACCTCGGGTATGACGCTTTTCTTGCACTCTATGCACCCTATGAGGGCGCCTCTGCAGCCCTCCTCCACCCAGGTTTTTCGCTCTTTATCGGGGTAGAGCGCGTGGTATGTCTGGTAAAAGGGGCAGAGCTCCGGGTCGCCGGGGTCTGTCTTTCTCTTTCTTGCCGTATCCGTAACCATGTGCAGGAGTTTTTTCTCCATGACCTCCGGCGGGTCGGAGAGGAAGACGGCGTTATCGTAGCTTTTACTCATCTTGCGCCCATCTGTGCCCAGGACCTTGGGCACCTCTGTGAGCAGTGTCTCGGGTTCTGGAAAGACAGGGCCGTAGAGGTGGTTGAACCTTCTTGTAATCTCACGTGAGAGCTCAAGATGGGGGGCCTGGTCTATGCCAACGGGCACAAGGCGCGCCCTGTATATGATGATATCGGCCGTCTGGAGCACGGGATAGCCCAAAAAACCGAAGGTGCGGATGTCCTTACCCTCAATTTCCTGCAACTGCTCCTTGTATGTGGGGTTTCTCTCAAGCCAGGATAGCGGCGTAATCATGGAGAGGAGCACATAGAGCTCGGCGTGCTCCATAATCTCTGATTGAGTAAAGATAGTCGCCTCCGCCGGGTTTATGCCCACGGAAAGCCAGTCAAGGACCATCTCGTCGATATTACCGCCTATGCCCCCTGTATCGGCGTAATCCGTTGTGAGGGCATGCCAGTCGGCGACAAAGAAGAAACACTCATATTCGCTCTGCAATTTGAGCCAGTTTTTAAGGACCCCGTGATAGTGTCCAAGATGTAGCTTGCCCGTGGGGCGCATGCCGCTGAGGACGCGCTTGTCTTTCATCAGAAACTCCCGCCAGTAAGAACCCCCGCCGTAAAGTAGATCACAGGGGAGAGAAATCTCGGCACTATGCCGGTGAATAATAGGGCCATTAGTATGATGAAGCCATAGGGCTCCAGTCTTGAGAGGGTCAGGGCCCTGTTGTAAGGCAAGAGGTTAAGGAGCACCTTGTTGCCGTCAAGGGGCGGTAT
The DNA here is from genome assembly GCA_964567185.1 of uncultured Thermodesulfobacteriota bacterium. GTDB lineage: Bacteria > Desulfobacterota > GWC2-55-46 > GWC2-55-46 > JADFVP01 > JAJRZX01. Next base: position 20,035 of record CAZMKZ010000021.1, on the reverse strand, counting down.
GGGTATCATGTTGAAAACGGCAAGGCTTATGTTGATGAGTACGCTTATCTTCATCATCACAAGAAGGGGGCCATAGACATAGGGCATTCTGTATAAAAAAGGCAGGGTGAAGATATCGCTGAGCCTCAATAAGACGGCAAAGGCCGCGGCAAGGGCCACGTTTGAGAGCGGTCCCGCCAGCGCCACCCATAGCATGGCCTTTGCGGGGTTTTTGAAGTTAACGGGGTTAATGGGCACGGGTTTTGCCCAGCCGAAGATGCCCGAGACAAAGAGGGCGATAGTGCCCAGCGGGTCGAGGTGCTTGAGCGGGTTCAACGTTACCCTGCCGAGTGACTTTGCCGTGGGGTCGCCAAACCTCAAGGCCACCCAGGCGTGCGCGCACTCGTGAAGCGTCAACGCAAAGAGCACAGGCGGTGCAAAGAGCAGGGTCCTTAGTATGTACGCGTTTATCATTATTTACATTCCTCTTCTTTAACAGTTAATGATATCAGAAGCCTTTACAGGGCGTCAACTCCTAAAACCGGCCATGGGGCCTCACTTTTATAAAGATATTGAAAATAAATCTGATTCTGATAGATTGAGGATACTTATTTCAAATACGGAGGAAGTTAAAGGCATGGAAAGGGACGCAAAAGGGGACCTGCTTTTCGAGATAGGCACAGAGGAGCTGCCCGCCGGGTATATTCCACTGGCCCTCAAGCGGTACGAAGACATTTTGGAGCGCGCCCTCAAGGGCGGCAGGCTCGGCTTTGACGAGATGAAGACCTACGGCACGCCAAGAAGGCTTGTCTTTGTTGTGCGCGGACTGCCCCTGGGGCAATCAGACCATGCCTTTACAGTAAAAGGGCCCAGGGTGGAGGCCGCCTATGATGATAAGGGCGAGCCTACAAAGACCCTGCTGGGCTTTGCCCGCGCCCAGGGCGTGGATGTGGAGTCAATTGTGCGGGTTCAGACAAAAAAAGGTGAGGCCGTAGCTGTGCAAAAGACCGTGAAGGGCGAAAAAACCGCTTCTCTGCTACCTGCCATACTTGAAAAGACCATGGCCGTAGAGGTCTTTCCGAAACGCATGAAGTGGGGCGCCGGCACGGTGAACTTCGCAAGGCCCGTGCGCCGCTTGTTGGCCATCTTCAATAATAGCGCCCTTGATGTCAAATTCGGCCATGTAAAGAGCGCCCCGCAGACCCTTGGGCACAGGTTCATAGAGGCTACGGCCCCTGTAAAGGTCGCTGGTCTGGATTCGTACTTCAAGGCCATGGAGGACAGGAGCGTTGTAGTAGACCAGGAGAAGAGAAAAGCAATAATAAGCAGGGGCATTGAAGAGGAGGCCCACGCCGCCGGGGGCCGGGTGCTTCCTGACAGGGCCCTTATGGAAGAGGTGGCCTGGCTTGTGGAGTATCCCGTGGTGATACGGGGGGCCTTTGACGAGGCCTTTCTTGCCCTTCCCCGTGAGATTATCATAAACGCCATGCGCTCTCATCAGAGATACTTTTCCATACTCGATAGCGAGGGCGGGCTTTTGCCATACTTTATTACCGTTGCCAACACCCCGGCCCCTTCCATGGACAAGATAATAAACGGCAACGAGAGGGTCCTTCGGGCGCGCCTTAATGACGCGAGGTTCTACTTCGAAAAAGACCGCGCCACACCCCTTGCAGGGCTTGTAGAAGGGCTGAAGGCCGTTATTTTTCAGGCCCGCCTCGGTTCATCATACGAGAAGGTCCTGCGCTTTACGCGCCTTGCCCTTTATCTCGGCGAGAGGGCGGGGCTTATACCGGCCGTAAAAGAGGATGAGAATCCCGAGGGATTTTTGTCGCAAGAGAAAAACCCCGCTTCTTTTACCCCTGATGACATGGGCCGTGGAGAGTATATGAGACTCGTAATAGGCAGGTCCGCCATGCTCTGCAAGGCCGATCTCCTCTCCGGCGTTGTAGGCGAATTTCCCGACCTTCAGGGCATTATGGGCGGCATATACGCCCGCCTCGGGGGCGAGGCGGAGGCCGTGGCCCTTGCCATGGAAGAACACTACCGGCCAACGGCATCAGGCGGGGTCCTGCCATCGTCAGAGGCGGGCCTTATCATCAGCATGGCCGATAAACTCGATACCATTGCCGGGTTCTTCGCCATCGGCAAGGTCCCAACAGGCACGGTAGACCCCTATGCCCTCAGGCGTCAGGCCATCGGCATTATAAATATGCTCCTTGAGTCCGGCCTGACCCTGCCCCTTGACGAGGCCGTGGAGAGGGCGCTCACCATCCTCGGCCCCGGTATCTGCAAGGATAACTCTACCGTAAAGGCCGCGATTCTTGAGTTTTTCAGCGAGAGGCTGCGCCAGCAGCTCCTTGCCGAAGGTCTTGCCTTTGACTCCATAGACGCGGTGCTCGCCACAGAGTGGTATAATATAAGCGATGCCGCGGCAAGGGTAAGGGCCCTTGACGGGTTCAAGGCAAACCCGGCCTGCGAGGCCCTTGCGCTTTCGTTCAAGAGGGTCTCGAATATCCTCAAGGGTTTTCATGGCAAAGGCATGGGGCCCGATAAGGCCCTCTTTGGCGAAGAGGCCGAGACCAGGCTTATGGAGGCCGCCGAAGGGCTTGCCCCAAGGATAACGCAACTCTGGAAAAGCGGCGATTACAACGGGCTCTTTGAGGCCCTTGCCTCCATAAAGGAAGAGATAGACGGCTTTTTTGATGACGTCATGGTCATGGTGGATGACGCAAAGGTTAAGAAAAACCGCCTTCTGCTCCTTGACTATATAAGGGGCCTCTATGTAAAGATAGCCGATATCTCACGCCTTGCCGTCTAAGGAAGGTCTGATTTATTCAGAGGCTCCCTAATAGAGACTACTTTATCCTTTTTTTAGCATGGTTCCCTGGATTACAAAAAGCCGGGGCTGAAATATGAGGCAAAAGATGATTACAAAAAAAACCCTGGTCCTCTTGTCCCTTCTGGCCTTTGTTTTCCCGTTTGCCACGGCCACGGCAGGGTCTTACGCGCAGGATAAGAAAGAGGCCGCGGAATACGCCCTCGGGCTTATCCGCGCGAGACGAAGGGCCTCTGAGACCCTTGCAAAATCCCCTTCCCCTATAACAGAGAAGGCCTTTATTGAGAGTTACGGCAAGGTTTACGCTCAGATACAGGATATCCGGAAGAAGAAGGGCTTTATCATTACCTTTTCATCCCTTAAGCCGAGAAATCCGCAGAACGCGGCTACGCCCTTTGAGGCCCGGCTTATCTCCCGCTTCAGGACCGACAGGGCCTTTAAAAAATTCTGGACCGTCACCATGGTGCAGGGCCGCTCTTACAGCAGGCTGATAATGCCCGTCTTTGCTGAAAAGTCCTGCCTTGCCTGTCACGGGCCCCGTGATAAGAGGCCCGCCTTTATCGCGAAACGCTACGCAGGAGATAGATCCTCTGGTTTTAAAGATGGTGAGATAATGGGCTTAATCTCCCTGTATATGCCTGATGAAGAAGAATAAAAGCACCCCCCCCGTGCCGGAGTGTCTTGAGCTTGGGGATATAAAGATATTTTCTCTCTCGGACGGCACGGTGAGGTTTGACGGCGGGGCCATGTTCGGCGTGGTGCCGCGTGTGCTCTGGGAAAAGACCAACCCCCCCGATGAAAAAAACAGGATACTCCTTGGCATAAATCCCCTGCTCATACAGACAGGTGGGGCAGGGGGCAAAAATATCCTTGTTGAGACGGGCATGGGGGACAGGTGGGACGATAAGGCGCGCGCCATGTACGCCATCAGGCAAGACGATACGTTGCAGAGCTCCCTTGCCGGCCTCGGGCTAACCCCTGATGATGTGGATATTGTCATAAACACGCACCTGCACTTTGACCATGCCGGAGGCAACACCATTTACGGGCCTTCCGGGCATCCAAAGCCAGCCTTTCCCCGTGCGAGATACATTGTTCAGAGGGACGAATTTGAAAACGCCATGGAGCCCGGCGAGAGGTCGCGCGCCAGTTACAGGCCCGCGGACTTCAGACCCGTAAAAGAGGCCCGTCTTTTTGACCTCGTAGACGAGGCGGCAGAGGTGGAGGCCGCAAAAGGGGTCTTTCTCTTCAGGACATCGGGGCATAATAGGGGCATTCAGCTCGTAAGGGTGGAGGGGGGCGGAAGGACGGCCATATTCTTGAGCGATATCGTACCCACAACCACGCATATCAACTACCCCTACATCGCCGCCTACGATCTATTTCCCCTTGATACGCTAAGGGTCAAAAAGAGGCTTATCAGAGAGGCCGCTGAAAAGGGGTGGTTTCTTTTTTTCTATCACGACCCTCTTGTGCGCTGTGCCACCGTGCGCCTTGAAGATGGAAGGCCCCTGCTCTCAAGAGTCTTTTAATGGCCCCCGGTGAGCCGTGATGGAGCATAAATATTTCATAAAACCCCCCGCAGGGGGGTTTTTTCTTTGACATTCTTCGCTCTTTTCGTAATAATCGGAGACTCAACAATCTAATCCGGGGAGAAAAATGGCTCTTAAAAGAACGTCTTTATATGAGAGGCACAAGGCACTTGGCGCGCGTTTTGTGGACTTTGCCGGCTGGGAGATGCCCGTGCAGTACAGCGGCCTCATGGAAGAACACCTGCGCGTGCGCCAGACCTGCGGCCTTTTTGACGTAAGTCACATGGGTGAAATTGAGATTAACGGCCCCGGCGCCATAGCCGCCGTACAGCTCCTTGGCACTAACGACATTGAGAAGGTCAAGGGAGGCCAGTGCCAGTACACCATACTATGCTATCCCACGGGCGGCGTGGTAGACGACTGTATCGTATACCGCAGATCCGACGAGTCTTTTCTCATCTGCGTAAACGCCTCAAACGTGGAGAAGGTCTTCAAGTGGTTTGCCGAGGTTAACCCGCCGGATGTAAGCATAACCAATGTAAGCGGGCAGTACTGCCAGATAGCCCTGCAGGGCCCTGCCTCCGTGGAGGTCCTGAGGCCCCTTGCCGACTCTGACCCCGGCAGTATCAAGGGTTTTCACTTTATTGCGGCCACAATAGCAGGACAAAAGGCCCTTGTTTCCCGTACGGGTTATACGGGCGAGGACGGCTTTGAGATATATTCCGCCCCTGAAGACGGCCCCGTCATATGGGACGCCATCATGGAGGCGGGCCAAAGCGTTAATATCCTTCCTATCGGTCTTGGGGCGAGAAACACGCTGAGGCTTGAGATGGGCTATCCCCTTTACGGCCATGAGCTCTCAAAGGACCTCACCCCCATGGAGGCGGGGCTAAGGCGTTTTATCGGGCTTAACAAGGAAACCTTTCTCGGCCATGAACGCATAAAGGCAGAGGGCGCAGACGGTGTAAAGCAGACGCTCTGCGGTTTTATCCTCGATGGGCCGGGCGTGCCCCGCGATGGTTATCCCGTCCGCGCGGACGGGGTAGAGGTAGGCTCTGTTACCAGCGGGACGCTCTCGCCGAGCCTTCAGCGCGGGCTGGGCATGGCATTTTTGCCTCCGGCGCTTAGCGAACCCGGCAGTCCAATCGAGATAATCATACGCAAAAGGCCCTTCAAGGCAAAGGTAGTAAAAATGCCTTTTTACAGGAAAAAGACCTCTTAAGAGTATATATTTTATAAAAAACACTCAAAAATCCCTAATTTAATGAAAAAAAGGAGATAATTCCATGGATTTCCCAACTGACCTTAAATATACCAGAGAGCACGAGTGGGTAAGGCTTGAGGGAGAGACGGCCACTGTGGGCATAACTGAGCATGCGCAGGATTCGCTTGGCGATGTGGTCTACGTAGAACTTCCCGAAGAGGGCGCCGAGGTTACAAAGGGCGAGGCATTCGGAGTCGTGGAGTCGGTAAAGGCCGTCTCGGACCTCTATGCCCCTCTGTCGGGTAATGTCTTCGAGGCAAACGATGCCGTCGTGGACAGCCCGGAGATAATAAACGAAGACCCTTACGGCGAGGGCTGGATGATAAAGGTGGAGGGCTCAAACCCCGGCGACCTCGACGACCTGCTCTCAGCCGATGAATACGAAAAATTTGTAGAAGAGGAGAGTTAAGAGAGCCGTGCCATATGTACCTCTAACGGAGCAGGACAGGAAAAAGATACTTGAGAGTTTAGGCATAAAGAATTTTGAGGGACTATTAGAGGGTCTGCCGGAGAACCTGAGGTTCAGCGGAGACCTTGATATCGCTCCCGGCATGACGGAGCAGGACCTCACCCGCCATATCAAGGGCATTGCCGATGAAAATTCATCGATTGACTCGCTTGTAAGTTTTCTCGGAGCCGGGGCCTACAATCATTATATCCCCTCTACGGTGGATAGCCTTATCTCAAGGTCCGAGTTCTTTACCTCATACACCCCCTATCAGCCGGAGATAAGCCAGGGCACGCTTCAGGCGGTCTTTGAGTACCAGACCCTTGTAGCTCAGCTTACGGGCATGGAGGTCTCCAACGCCTCGCTCTATGACGGGGCCTCGGCAGTGAGCGAGGCCGTGCTCATGGCAAGGCGCGTTGCCCGCAGGCCGGGCGTGCTGATAAGCTCCGCACTGCATCCCTCATACAGGGAGACAATAAAGACCTATCTTGGCGCATCCGTAGATGATATAAGGGAAATTCCTTTCTGCGGCGAATCGGGTCAGACTACAATCGAGGCTGTGCAGAAGGGGCTTGCAGATGATACTGCCTGTCTTGTAGTTCAGCACCCGAACTTTTTCGGTTGCCTTGAAGAGCTTGAAGAGATGGCAACTGCCCTCCATGAAAAAGGCGTCTTGCTTGTAGTGGTTGTAACGGAGCCCCTTTCTCTTGCCCTCTTGAGCCCTCCGGGCAGGGCCGGCGCGGACATAGTCGTGGGCGACGGCCAGTCCTTCGGTAACTCCCTCAACTACGGCGGACCCTACTTCGGCTTCATGGCCATAAGAGAAAAATTTCTCCGGCAGATGCCCGGCCGTGTAGTAGGGAAAACCCTTGACGACGAGGGCAGGAGCGCATATTGCCTTACCTTTGCCACGCGCGAGCAGCACATCAGGAGAGAGCGGGCCACATCCAACATATGCACCAATCAGGGCCTTGCCACTCTAACGGCCGCAATATACCTCGTGAGCCTTGGAAGAAGCGGCCTTCAAAAACTGGCCCGCATAAACATCTCAAGGGCCGCTTACCTTAAAGAGAGGCTCTTTTCCATCAAGGGCGTTACGCCTGCCTTCAGCGCGCCGTCTTTTAACGAGTTCGCCATAAAACTCCCCTGCGGCCCGGGGCGCGTCCTTGAGGGGCTAAAGAAAGAAGGCTTTATCGGAGGGCTCGCGCTGGCCGGCCATTACCCCTCGATGAAAGACGCTTTACTCATCTGCGCTACGGAGATGAACTCAAAGGACGATATGGATGGCTTCACCGGGGCGCTTGCACAAATCATCCGGGGCTGAACCCTAAAAAAACTTTAGAGTAAGGTTATTTAATTATGCTGGAAAAAGCCGTAAAGGGGCTGAAGATCAAGGAGCCCCTTATCTTCGAGAGGTCGGTAGAGGCAAGGCACGGCATTGAGCCCTCTTGCGGGGGTCTGCCCGAGACGCCCCCCGAGTCTGCCATACCAGAGAGATTTTTGCGCCCCGCAGATGACACCATGGACGGCTTTCCAGAGGTCTCCGAGGGTGAGGTAGTCCGTCATTTTACGCGCCTCTCGCAGTGGAACTTCGGCGTTGACACGGGTTTTTATCCCCTTGGCTCCTGCACCATGAAGTATAATCCCCGCATAAACGAGCTCCTTGCCCGTCTAACCGGCTTTACACAGCTTCATCCAATGCAGGACGAAGAGCATGCGCAGGGGGCCCTGCGGCTCATGCATGAGCTCAGCGCGGACCTTGCCGAGATTACGGGCATGGACGCCGTGACGCTTCAGCCCGCGGCGGGCGCGCAGGGCGAGCTCTGCGGGCTTCTTGCCATAGCGGCCTACTTCAGGCACAGGGGCGTTGAGAAAAAAAGGGTCATCATCCCCGACACCGCCCATGGTACAAACCCGGCAAGCGCGCATCTTGCGGGTTTTGATGTCTCTCCCGTAAAAGTGGGCGCCGAGGGAGTGCTCACCCTGGAGGCCGTTAAAGATGTCCTTGACGACGATGTGGCCGCCATCATGCTTACAAACCCCAACACGCTGGGGCTCTTTGAGACCAATATCAAGGAGATAGCCGACGCTGTCCATGAAAAAGGCGGTCTCATGTACTGCGACGGGGCCAACCTTAACGCCCTTATGGGCATAGCGCGCCTCGGGGAGATGGGCGTTGACGTAGTGCACATAAACCTTCACAAGACCTTTTCTACCCCCCACGGCGGCGGCGGCCCGGGAAGCGGCCCTGTGGCGGTAAAAAAAGTACTCGAACCCTTCCTTCCAAACCCGCGTATAGTTAAAAAAGGGGATACCTTCTCGCTGGACTCTGACCATCCCCTCTCCATAGGCAGGCTCAACGCCTTTTACGGTAACTTCGCCATAATGGTTCGGGCATATTCCTACATAAGGCGCCTCGGCGCGCAGGGGCTGAAAAGGGTAAGCGAGACGGCCATACTGAACGCAAATTATATCAGGGCCAACCTTACCGGTCTCTTTGAGCTGCCCTTTGACCATGTGCCCTCCATGCACGAGTGCGTTTTTTCCGACAAACTGCAGGGCGAATACGGCATAAGCACCCTTGATATGGCAAAGCGTCTCATGGATTACGGCTATCACCCGCCCACCATATACTTTCCCACGGTGGTGCACGGCGCCATGATGATAGAGCCTACGGAGACAGAATCGCTGGAAACCCTTGATAACTTCATAGATACCATGAAGACTATCGCCCATGAGGCAGAGACGAGCCCGGAGCTCATAAAGGGCGCCCCGCACAATACCATCGTGGGAAGGGTGGACGAGGCGCGGGCCGCGAGAAGACCCTGCCTGCGCTGGCGTGCGCCGGAGGAATAATTATCCGCAGTAGCGGCCGGCCCGGGGGTCCTCAACCCTCTGGCAGGACCGGCCTTTATCGAGAAAGAATCCCATTACAGCCTTGTTTCTACCTGCGAAAGCCCTCTCTCTGTAAGACCCGGGTCATGCTTTTGCCTTCATCCAAAAAAAATCTATCTTCGAGGATTGACAACCCCTGCGTCTTATGCTATAAAAAGCTGTCTTCCAAAAAAATTAAGGGTAACGAATCACGCCTTTGCAGGTTTACCGGGGGGGGGTGCGGGGATTGAGTGCGGGGAGGGGTCTACCCCAGGCCCGCGAGCCGCTTAATCCGCAATGGTTTTGTATGGACAGCCCCGGTCTTGCGGCCATGCGTACGAAACCTTTTCTCTTCTTTACAAAAAAGACCCCTTTCTGATAATCTCTTCTCTATGTCTACAATCCGAATCGCCATGGCCCAGGTAAATCCCACGGTAGGGGATCTTCCCGGTAATGCCTCACTAATACTGAGTTACGCGCAAAAGGCCCTTGACCAGCGCGCCGACCTCGTCGTCTTTCCGGAGCTTGCGGTCTCGGGCTATCCTCCGGAAGACCTGCTTCTGAAACCCGCCTTCATAGAGGACAACCTTAAGGCATTGGACGGGTTGTCCCGCGAGATAAAGGGGCTAACGGCCGTAGTGGGCTTCGTGGACCGCGCCCAAGGCGGCATATGCAACGCCGCCGCCATTATCCATGATTCCGAGGTGGCGGGTGTGTACCACAAGATGAACCTCCCCAATTACGGGGTCTTTGACGAAAAAAGGTATTTTATCGCCGGCAAGGAGCCCCTTAACTTTGTCTTGAAGGGCGTGACCATGGGCCTTGGCGTCTGCGAGGACATATGGACCCCGGAGGGCCCGGCCCGTCTTCAGGCCGAGTGCGGCGCCTCTGTTATTGTCAACATAAATGCCTCGCCTTACAATATGGAAAAGGCCGCTATCCGTGAAAAGATGCTCAGTGAACGCGCCATGGATAACGATGTCTTTATCATCTACAACAATATGGTAGGCGGCCAGGACGAGCTTGTATTCGACGGTCAGGGCCTTATCATCGGCAGTGGCGGGGATGTGCTTGCCCGGGCAAGGGCCTTTGAAGAGGAACTGCTCGTATATGACCTTGAGGTGGGTCCTTCCCTTAAAGGGGGGATAGAGGGCGGCAGGGCATGTAAAGGGTTACGGACCATTACTATCGCTTCGAAAAAGCGGGGGGAAAAACCAAAACTGCCTTTGCGTAAAATTGCCCCGCTTACCGCCTGCGAAGAGGTATACAGGGCCCTGGTGCTGGGCACAAGGGATTACGCGAGAAAAAACGGCTTTACCCACGCCGTAATAGCCCTTAGCGGGGGTATTGATTCCGCCCTTGTGGCCGTAATAGCGAAAGAGGCCCTTGGAAGCGAGAATATAACCTGTGTCTTCATGCCCTCAAAGTATACATCAACGCAGAGCACGAAAGACGCCGGGGAACTTGCCGAAAACCTCGGCATTGAACTCCTGACGCTACCCATTGACGAGATATTCGGGCTTTACCTCAAGGGGCTTGGGCCATTTTTCGGCGCTAAAGCAGAGGACTCCACGGAGGAGAACCTTCAGGCGAGGATACGCGGCGATATAGTCATGGCCCTTAGCAACAAGTTCGGCTGGCTTGTCCTTACCACGGGAAATAAAAGCGAGATGAGCGTTGGATACGCCACGCTTTACGGCGACATGGCAGGAGGTTTCGCCGTCATAAAGGACGTGCCCAAGACCCTTGTATACAAGATATGCGAGTGGATAAACAAAAGGCGCGGCGTGGCGCCACTCATACCCGCAAGTGTACTCACAAAGGCCCCGAGCGCTGAGCTTAGAGAGGACCAGAGAGACCAGGACACCCTGCCGCCCTATGAAGAGCTGGACACCATCCTCAAGGCCTATGTAGAGGAGGATCAAAGTCTGGCCAAGATAGTGGAGATGGGGTTTGCCGAGCAGATGGTGAAGCGGGTTATAGATATGGTGGATAAAAGCGAGTACAAACGCCGGCAGGCCGCCCCGGGGATAAAGATAACCCCGCGGGCCTTTGGCAGAGACAGGCGCATGCCCATAACAAACCGCTACAAGGCCGGCCCCTGAGCTCAACGGCGCGTGGGGCTAAGAGAAGCGCAATCCATAATCGTTTTTGCCCTTCCTCTCCCGAAAAGCCATCCCCGTCTTTTTGCTGACCCGAAGGGGGCCGGTGTGTTATGATTCGGGTATATTTTTTATTATTAGAGCCGCTGGCCGCGGCGATATTAACGATTATCGTTTATAATGAATAGAAAAAAAATAATATTAGGCATACGTATCTTTGTCGCTATATCCCTTCTTACGCAGATAGGGATATTTATTTTTCCCTCATTTCATAATATCAACGGCTCCATTCACATCGCCCCTCACAGCCTGAACTACTTCATGCTCTTTATCGCCGTAGCCGCCTCCTGGCTTGAGGGTCCCCTCGGCGGACTGCGCACCTATTACATCATGAAGGTGATAAACCGGAAGATGACCTTCAAGTCCGCCGTAAAGGCCTCTTACAGCAACATCTTCCTCGGCGCGGCCACGCCTTCGCAGACAGGCGGGGGCATCGCCGAGATATATTTTGTCACAAGGGACGACATACCCATCTCAGAGGCCACGGCAGGGACCATCATGACCTTTGTCTGCACGCTTTTCTTTCTCACCATAGCGCTCCTGCTGCTCTATTTTTTCAAGACTCAGGATATGGGATATCTCTTCTCTGTCATGATAAAGACGGCCGTCATCATGATGGCCATTGCCACGGGTTTATTTATTATTTCTGTTTTTTTCACAAACAGCGTTAACAGGGTCTTGCTCTTTATATTTTACAGGCTTAAGAGCTCGGGAAGGATAAAAGACAGGCGCGGGAGGGTAGAGCACAGGCTTATTCGTATCTGCGAGGGCATGCTGAATTACCGCGGGGCCTCCATATTCATGTGCAGGCACGGAAAGACGGCCATGCTCCTCGGGTTTTTATTTACATGCCTCTTCTTCGCCACCCGTTTCATAATACCCTACTTTATCGTAAGGGGGCTCGGCATGGACGCCAACGTGGTGGCTATCATGTATATACAGCTCCTCATCACGCTTATTACATACTTCAGCCCAACGCCGGGCGGTTCGGGCCTTGCCGAGATGAGCTCCCTCGTGCTCATGGCATCCTTTGTAAGCGGCTCTCTGGCGCCCCTCTATACCGTGCTGTGGAGGTTCTGCACCCTCTATGTAAACGTCTTCATCGGCGGGTACCTGCTCCTCCGTGAACTTCAAAAACCGGACCAGACTCCGGAAAAAGAAATAGGCTGAAGCCAGGCGAGAGAATCTCTTTCAGGGCAAATGCGGTGGCAGGGGCCAAAATGGGAGGGCCGCGCAAGGCTTGCCGCAGGGGCGGCTTCAGCAGAAAACAGGGTTACGGAGCGGACGGCTTAATCAATCTTGCGCCCGAGGCCATCTCAAGGGCCATGGTAGCGTCAACGAGCCTTCCCGTCAATCTCAGGCGCAGCAGCCTTACGGCCAGCAGGGTCTTTTCCTTTTGCAGCGCCTTTACGGTATCATCCCCCTTGCCGGCGTCTTTGGCCGCCTTAATGAGAACGGGCAGGGTCTCGTCTATCTTCTCAATCTCATCGCTTATAAAGCCTATGCCCTGGAGAAGCCGTGAGATATTTTCAACAGCCCTCTTTATGCGGTACTTGTAGTCCCTGTAGAGGCGCTCGCCGTTTGCGCCCCCCACTGCCATTATCCCCATACCGTCTGAAAACATGGGCAAATCCATCTCAAGCCCCACCCCTGCCGTATCAAGCCACTGCGCCGGGGTCTTTAGCGGGATAAAGACGTCAATTTTGGCAAACCTCGACTTGATATAGTTCATAAGGGGCACGTCCTTCTCTGTTATCCCCTTCTGCAGGGCCATGAAATCAATACGCCTGTTGTTTAGCCTCTCTGTGAGCTCCTTTAAGGCAGGAAGGCCCGAGGGCATGGGTAAGCTCATATCATGCTCAAGGGAGACCTCTACATATGTGGGCAGGCCCAGCGCGTGGTCAAGCCCCACCCTGCCCGCGCTGAGCTCTTTTAGTTCTCTGCTGAGGGATTTTTTCATCTTTTCATACCCGAGCTTCGCCGTGGCGCGCTGTTTCGGGTATAGTCTCTTGAGTTTTTCCTCTGAGGTGGCCTTGTAGATGTCTTTATAGACCTTCTTTATCTGCCTCAATAGCTCTATGGCCCTTCTGCTCTTAATCATTCTGTACATATGAAGCCTCGCGGCCTCAAAGGCCTGCCACTCCAGCCAGGACGACTCAAGGTCCAGAGAACCCCCGGGTGCGGTCCCTTTCATGGCCCGCACCGTCTTCAGGGCGAGCCGCAGCCTCTCGCGCGGGAGCCATGATGCAGGCTCCTCCCCCTTATCGGCGAGTAAGCGAAGGGGCGCAACGGCCCCTGATTTTACGAGCTGCGGAATAAAAAGGCCCTTTTTTTCCCTGAGCCCCGTAATCTCTGGATTTATCAAAATGGCAAGCAGGCCCGCCTCATCGGCGTTAAGCCCGTCTCTGGTATCGATGGTAAAGGAGGGCTCCATCTTTTTTTTACTGTTTTTTACGGTAACAGGGAGCATCTTTCTCTCAACCGGAGCGGGCATCAAGGCCTCTTCGCGCCGGGCCTGCTCCGGAAAGATAGGTCCGGCGCCTGCCCCAGAGGAGGTTGCAAAGGGGCAGAATAAGGCGGCAAGGATAATGAAAAAAAAGGTCTTCAACGGCATGGCGTCCTTCTTGCAGGGAAATCCTAGAGCGGATTTTTTTCCGGGATGTTTTTCACATGAGACCATGAGACCATAGCTCCGGAGTTTAAAGGCCGCGCCTCAAGTGAGCCGCTCTGGTCAGGGTATAAAGTGGCGGCTCACGGTGACTCTTGTAATTATATAATTTCTTCAAGGGAGGTATCCATGAAAATTTTCATATATCCGGCTTTACTCATATTGTTTTTTCTGCCCTTTATTGTCACGCCGTCCTCGCGTGCCTCCGGGCATGGCGGAAGAGGCGCAGAGGTCATCTACCCGCTTTTTTACGGGAGCGGCTCCGGCCCCTGCGGGGGCAGGCAACCCTGCCTCCATTTACCCCGCATAGACGGTGAGGTCAGGGTGGAAGTAAAGGAGATAAAGGACGGTGTCGCCATAAGACTGACCTCGGAAGACGAGAAAACCATGAAGGAACTCCGTCTCATGGGACGGATGATAAAACTGGGCAATGATATGAAAGAGCTTGAAGGTGAGGGCCGCTGAGAGTTTTTTAATGAGGGGTTTCCGGGGTTTAAGAGGCGCTTCTTATGCAGAGACCATCTGCGTAGAGCCCTTGCGGCATACCGCGCCGCCCATACCGCCTCCCCACCCTCGCGGGGCTAACGGATATAGGCCTCGGTAACGTAGCGGCGCATCATCCTGTGTGTGTTGAAGTAGTAGGCCACCTTTCCGACGGCGCTCTGCATCATCTTGACCCAGCCCTCTCTATCCTCATAGTAGAGGGGTATTATCTGCTCTTCCAGTTTTCTGTACAGGTCCTCGCTGTCAACATCGTAGTTGGAGACAGGGCTTGCCGTGGGTTCGGGTCCTATGGACCATCCCGTGGAGCCCTCTATATACCCCTCTATCCACCATCCGTCAAGGACGCTGAAGTTGAGCACCCCGTTATGCGAGGCCTTCATGCCGCTTGTGCCCGAGGCCTCTCTGGGCCTCATTGGCGTATTCAGCCATACATCGACGCCGGCCACCAGTTTTTTGGCTACGCTAATCTTGTAGTTCTCAAGAAAGACTATCTTGATGGCGCCCTTCAATTCCTTTATCTTCGCGAATACCTCGCAGATAATCTTCTTTCCGCCCTCGTCTCTGGGGTGGGCCTTGCCGGCGTAGATAATCTGGAGTTTGCCTCTGCCCATTTTTTTAAGGCGTTCAACGTCGGCAAAAAGCATCTCCGCCCTCTTGTACGCCGTTGCCCGTCTGGCAAAGCCGATAGTGAGGGTTTCGGGGTCCATATCCACGTCTGTTACCTCATTGACATACTCGATGAGGTCTTTTTTGGCCTCCATGTGGGCCGCCCATATCTCATCGGAGGGAACCCTGTCCACACGCACGAATATCTCCGGCTCATTGGCCCAGCCCGGCAGATGCCTGTCATAGAGGCGGGCGAAGCTCGGTGAGACCCAGGTGTGGCTATGCACGCCGTTTGTTATGGCGTTAATCTCGTAGCCGGGAAACATGTGCCTTGAGACCTCGCCGTGTTTTTTGGCCACGCCGTTAATATAATTACTGAGGTTCATGGCGAGATAGGTCATGTTGAAGACATCGTCGCCGGCGAGCTTTTTCATCTCATCAACGGGTATTATCTCCCCGAGTATCCTGCTTACCATCTCATAGGGAAAACGGTCGTGTCCGGCCTCAACAGGGGTATGGGTGGTAAAGACGCAGAGCTCCCTTACGCGCTCCTCGTCCCATACCTTTTTTTCATCCCATACAGACTCTATGTCCCGCTTGAAGCGGCGCAGGAGCACAAGGGTGAGCAGGGCCGCGTGTCCCTCGTTCATATGGTATTTCTTTATCCTGAGCCTCAGGGCCTTTAGCATGAGGACGCCGCCTATGCCAAGGACTATCTCCTGCTTGAGCCGGTAGCTATTGTCGCCGCCGTAAAGAAAATCAGTAATGCCCCTGTCCTGCTCGTCGTTCTCCGGCAACGCTGTATCAAGGTAAAAGACAGGCACCTTCCACTCCGTCACAGGGCAGACAATATCTCTGCACCAGGCCGCAACGGCAACGGAGCGGCCCTCGATGGTGACATTTATCTTGTGGGGGAGCAGTCTCATATGCTGTGCCGGGTCCCAGTCTTCGGGCAGTTCGCTCTGATGGCCCTCGGCGTCGAGGACCTGCCTGAAAAAGCCCTTTCTGCAAAGCAGCGTTACGGCCACCATGGGCAGGTTAAGCTCTGCGGCGCTCTTGAGCGTGTCGCCTGCAAGGACGCCAAGACCCCCTGAAAAGGTAGGTATATCATCGGTAAGGCCTATCTCCATGGAAAAGTAAGCTATCTGCTCATCAGCGGCTAATTTTTTTAATCCCTGCATATTTTAAAAAAACCCCCTCAATAATAAGTTTTAATTTTTTATTATATACCCTGAGTCTCTTTTATCAAGGGTTAGCGAGAAATTCTTCATGCCGCAGGGGTTATATTCTTAAGATGATTAATTTTATCGACTCTCGTGTTATACTCAAAAGTGCGACTGAAGCGCAAAGGCCCCTGATACCTGGAAAGAGGATGCTTTAACGGCCATGTATAAGACAAGACATTCTGTTATTCTCTTTTTTATGGTGCTCATGCTTTCCTCATGCGCCGCCTTCAAGTGGGGCAAAGGGGGCGGGAAGACGGGGACGCAGGGTTTTGCCGGGCCTCCGGCCATGGCCCTCGCCTCTGCCCTTGAGGACATGAGGTTTGGTGAGGAGACCAGGGGCACCCGTGAGCTCCTTCTCATAAGAGAGCGCTATCAAGGCACAACCTGGGCGGCAAGGGCCTCTTTTGTCCTCGGCCTGAGGGCCCTGGAGAGGGAGGATAAGAGTGCCGTCCAGTACCTTCAGGAGGCTCAGGCCCTTGGCGAGATACGTCCTTACGTGCTCCTTTACCTTGCAAGGGCCTATCGAGCCGATTCAAGGCTTACCAGCGCCGGGCAAAGCTACGCGGCCATTCTGGGGCAATACCCTGATTTTGCCTATGGAGACGAGGCACTTTATGAGAGGGCCGTTGTCCTTGAGGAGATGGGTAAGGATGCAGAGGCAGAAATCGTCCTCAAGGATTTTATAAAAAAATATCCCAATGGCGTGAATGCCGGGCAGGCTCTAATAAGGTCTGCAAGGCTGATGCTTGCCTCCGGGGACAACGCCGGGGCCATGCGGGAAATAAAAACCCTTATTATCAACCATCCCGGCAAGGCCCCCGCACGGCAGGCTGAAAAGCTCCTGAAAGAGAACAGGCGCTTGAAGCCCCTCTCCTTTACAAAAGACGAGTCTTGCGGCCGCGCGACGGCCCTTTTCAGCTCTTATTTTTACACTGAGACGGCAAGGGCGCTAAATGGCCTTGTAATGGAGGACCCGGGGGCCTGCGGGGGCAAGGCCGAGCCCCTTCTGGTAGAGACCCTTTTCAGGCTGAAAAGATACAAAGAGGCGGAGCTGATACTGAGAAGACGCCTCAGGCGGCTAAGAAGAAGACATAGCAAGAATGGCTATATGGAGAGGTCAACGCTTTTACTTCTTGCCACGGTATATTTAAGGGAGGATAAGGCAAAGGGGTTTTTAGAGACAGTAAAGGCCCTTTCGCAGAGATTTCCCCGCAGCAGTGAGGCCCGCCGCGCACTGTTTATGAAAGGGGACTACTACGAGGGGGCCGGCAAGTGGAAGCGGGCCGTAGGGATTTATGGCCGCATCGTGAAGGAGGCCGGCCGTGTTTCACCTGAGGCCGCCTGGCGGATGGCATGGCTGGAGTACAGGATGGGAAGGTATTCTGATGCCTACACGACTCTGAACATCTTTGCCGGTAAGCTCAATGCGGCCAACAGGCGGAAATTCGCCTATTGGCGCGGCCGGGCCATGGAAAAAGCGGGTTTCAAGTCAAGGGCAATGGAAGAGTATCCAAAGGCCTGCGACGGCAGGATGCCCGGTTATTACTGCTACATGGCGGGCAGGCGTCTTGGTCTTCCTGATGGAGGGCAGGGGAGCGCCGCCTATATATGGGGAAAGGAGGAGGCGGGACCGCTCATGGAGCGAGGGCTTGAAGACGGTGACCTGCGCGTTGCCATGGTGCTTCTCAGCACAGGGCTAACCAGAGAGGCCGCACTGGAAGCGGACAGGGCCCTGAAGGCGCACGGCCCTAACCGTGATATGGTCTTTAATCTTATGCGCGCTTTTTACATGGCCGGAGATTACTATCACGCCATAAAGGTATATGACTCCTATTTTGGTCTATTAATGAGGCATAATGAGGCCATAGCGCCGGCGCTCCTGAGGGTGGCCTTTCCCATGAAGGTAGTGGAGTATATCAGCGCAAAGGGGCTTGCCGGTGACGCGGACCCTCTGCTCGTTGCCGCGGTAATGAGGGAAGAGAGTTCCTATGACCCTGATACGATATCCCGGACAGGGGCAGTTGGCCTTATGCAGGTCATGCCCTCTACGGCCAGGTTCATAGAGCGGGCCTCGGGAGGGGGCTCCCTCACCGCCGGGGCCCTCCGCGACCCGGAGACCAATATCCGTCTTGGCGCGTGGTATCTCGCCTATTTGTGGCGAAAGACAAGCGGCAACCCCGCCTTGACCATAGCCGGATACAACGCCGGGCTTAGCTCCGTGCGGCAATGGCGAAAAAGATTCCCCCTCGAAGATGACGAGTTCATAGAGTCCATACCCTTCAGGGAGACAAGAAACTACACGAAAAAGGTCCTTAAAAGCTATCAGACCTTTCAGATGCTCGCCGCGGGCAGGCGGCCTCTTCTGGCATATGGCCTCGGTGAAAAAGGCCTATCGGAATAACCCCTGTATCCGGGCACGCTGTTTTTTTCCGGGCCCGCGCGGACAGGAACCATAAGATAAGGACTACCCCGTCAACGGGGAACATTCATCATGGACAGGATACTCTTATCAGGTCTTTTTGCCGTCTCCATCCTTGCGGACCTCTGGCTCGAATGTCTTAACATAAGGCATATAAAAGGACAGGGCCATGGCGTGCCCCGCG
Organism: uncultured Thermodesulfobacteriota bacterium; assembly: GCA_964567185.1. Lineage (GTDB taxonomy): Bacteria > Desulfobacterota > GWC2-55-46 > GWC2-55-46 > JADFVP01 > JAJRZX01. The sequence goes on along the minus strand of CAZMKZ010000021.1, from coordinate 1,330 downwards.
GATTAGAGGGGTTCGGGGATGCCGCCTTCATAGCGAGGTCGAGAAGCTGCTTTTTAGAGTCCTCAAGGCTCGTGCTTTATGAGAAGGCCCTTGGCGGGCTTTTGCTTCTCCTTTTTTTTGCCTTTGGCCTTGAGTGGTATAACGGCCGCGTGGCCTCCATGGACTTCTCCTTCGTGGGTAGAGGTCTTGTGTTTTATCTTCCCCTCTACCTTGCATGGCGCCTCTTCCACCTCTGTTTCAGGTTTTTAAAGACCTTCCATGTCGAGAGACGCTACTCCTTTAATGGGATTGGCCCCGGGCTCTGGATATTGGAGACCTTACGGTCCGTGGTTATCTCAACGGCAGTTATTGCGGCGGTTCTATACGCGGGGCTCTGGCTCGTGGAAAAAAGCCCGGCACACTGGTGGCTCTGGTGCTGGTTATTATTTACCTTCACGGGATTTATACTTGTCTATGTCTCGCCTCCTCTCATGGAGCCCATATTCAAGAGGAGCAGGCCGTTGGATGACCGTGGGCTGGCAGGGGAGATAAAAAAGCTCGCGAAAAAGGCTGGTGTAACGATAGGGAGCATCGGTTTGATGAAGACCTCAAGAAGGACGCGGCATACGAACGCTTACCTTACGGGGTTGGGCCGGGCAAGGCGTATAGTCTTATATGAGAACCTTCTGAGGGTATTGAATAGAGATGAGCTGCTCTCTGTCGTAGCCCACGAGACGGGCCACTGGAAGAAGAGGCATCTGGCGAGGCATATATTTGCCACCTGGGCGCTTACCTTCGTGACGCTCTATCTGGCCTTCAGGCTCTTTAACGGCACGGTCCTGACAGAATCGTTGCACATAGGCCCGCCGGGCTTCTTTGCCAAGACGGCTATACTCTTCGTTCTGCTTTCCATGGCCTCTTTGCCCTTGCGTGCGGTCTTCAATATGCTCTCAAGAGAACGGGAACGCGAGGCCGACCGGGTTGCCATGGGCATAACAAAAGACCCCGGCGCCATGATAAGTTCTCTTGTGAGGCTATCACTGGAGAACCTCGCAAACCTGTATCCGCACCCCTTGTATGTGTTTTTCAATTACTCCCATCCCCCTGTTCTTGAGAGGATAGGCCTGCTGAGGCGTCACGCCGACCCGGGCCGGATGAGGGTCTCGGCGCGCCCGGCAAGGCCCGCAAGAGGCGCAGGCGGCCTTGACCTGGAGGCACGGTAAAGACAACAGCCCATGAACAGGAAAAGACTTGACAAGAGGGGCTCCTTTAAATTAGTTTAATATATTGTCATTTAAGCCCAGGTAGCTCAGTCGGTAGAGCAGAGGACTGAAAATCCTCGTGTCGGCAG
>CAZMKZ010000020.1:0-33527 GCA_964567185.1 uncultured Thermodesulfobacteriota bacterium | reverse complement strand
ACATCAAGACCGGCCTTATTGGCGCATTTGATAATATTCTGTGCCGAGGTAACGGCGGCGGTAACTATGTGAACCTTTACCTCCAGCCTTATGCCTATCATTCCCAGTGGGTCCTCTATACCGGACTGGTCGTCAACGATGTACTCCTGCGGTATGACGTGTATGACCTCTCTATCGGGGGGTATGACAACGGCCTGGGCCGCCTCTATGGCCCTGTCGATATCGGCCCGTGTAATTTCCCTGCTCTTTACGGCTATTACGCCGTGGCTGTTGAATGCCCGGATATGTCCGCCGGCTATGCCGCAGAAGACCTTGTTTATCTCGCACCCGGCCATGAGCTCCGTCTCTTTGATAGTCTGCTTTATGGACTCAACGGTGCTCTCGATATTTACGACAACACCCTTGCGGAGCCCCTTTGAGGGCTGGGTGCCGATGCCGATTATCTCAACACCATCTGCGGTCTTCTCGCCGGCTATGGCGCATATCTTTGTGGTGCCGATATCAAGGCCAACGATTATGTCTTCTTTTTTGGACATTTAGACTCTTCCCCCCCCTTTTGCCACATCATGGTCGTATCTCACCACGGCCTCTCCGGCTTTACGCAGGTCCACGGCCGCTACTCCTCTTAATACACCCTTGCCCATGGCCTTCAGCCTCTCGAAGTTTTTGAGCCTCGCCTCAAAATCAGAGGTCCCGATATCCACCCTCAGCCCCTCGTCAAGTGTATAGATGGTAAAACCATAAGCAGGGTCGCAGTGGACTTCCGATATATCCTCCAGGTTAAAGCCCTCCCTACCCTCAAGAATAGAGAAGAGCCTCAAGAAAGGGGCCATAAGAGCGCTCTTATTATTAACGGCATCCTTGCCAAGGCCCGTTACGAGGGGCAGGTCAAGCCTGTCGGCGGCCGAGAGCTTCTTGAAGACCGCGCCGCTATCGTCCATTACGAAGAGTCCTTTCATCTTCACTATGGCCACGGGCCGCCTCTCCTTTATCTCAATCTTTACCGTACCGGGCAGTTTCCTCTTTACTCGCGTCTCCAGGACCCAGGGATTTTTCCCTATCTTTTGCGCCACCTTCGAAGACGAGAACGAAAAGATGTTCTGCCCCTCCTCTATGCCCGCGAGCCTTATAATCTCACGGGGCTGGGCCCTCAAGGCCCCGCTTACGGACAGACGCGTTACGGCAAGGCGCGGCGTTCTGAGGACCTGTTTATATGTCCACCATGAGCCGTATAAGATAAAGGAGACAAGAGAGAGGGCTACCACGGCCTTTACCGCCACTGCCAGCCGATGCGCGGCCCTTCTTAAAAAGGGCTCCCTGCGCCTCCTGTTGCTCCTCTTCTTCTTTTTATTGGCAGATCTGCTTTTCATTCTCACCCCGCTCATCAAGGGCGCTCTTCAGAGAGGCCCCTTCGAGCATCTTTACCACAAGGTCCCTGTAGGTTAACCCCGCCTCTGCCGCCGCCATGGGCAGGAGGCTCCTCTCGGTAAGGCCGGGAGAGGTGTTGACCTCAAGGACAAAGGGATTATTTTCCCTGTCTATGAGTATGTCCACGCGCGCCGCGCCCCTGCAGCCAAGCTCAACGTAGGTCTTCAGGGCCATGGAAGATACTTCCTCGCCAAGCCCCTCCGTAAGTTCGGCAGGGACCTTGAAGCTGGCCCCGCCCTCTCCATACTTGGACGTAAAATCATATAGCTCCTTGCCGGTGAAAATCTCCACCACAGGGTAGACCCGTCCGTCAAGTATGGAAACGCTTACCTCCCTGCCCTCTATAAACTCCTCGACAAGGACACCCCTGCCGAATCTCAAGGCCTGCTCCACGGCCCCGGGCAGCTCCGAGGGCTCCCTCACCATACTCAGCCCAAGCGTAGACCCCCCTGTCGAGGGCTTTACCACAAGGGGAAACCTCATCCCCTTTACGCCCTCGGCCGTCGGCACAAGGCTGAAACGCGGTGTTGGTATGGAGTTGAGGCGCAATATCTTTTTTGTGGCAATCTTATCCATGGCAATGGCGCTGGCAAGCACTCCGGAACCCGTATATGGTATTCCCATGACCTCGAGGCCGCCCTGCACGGAGCCGTCCTCGCCACAGCCGCCGTGAAGGGCGATAAAGGCCACCTCCACGCCCTCGGCGCTTATCCTTGTGAATAGGTCTGCACCCGCGTCAATGGCTATGGCCCCGTAACCCGCGCCTGAGAGGGCCTTCAAGACCGATGCCCCGGTCTTAAGGGAAATCTCCCTCTCGCTTGAGACCCCTCCGAGGAGCACGCCTACACGCTTATCCGGCAATGAACACCTGCCCTTATCTTTACATGGCGCCGTCTTAACCATCTTCTCCAACAACCTTTATCTCCGGCTCAAGCAGTATGCCGGACCTGCCGTAAACACCGTCGCGCACAAGGGCCATGAGGGTGAGCACATCCGAGGCCCTTGCCCCGCCCTTATTGACTATATAGTTGGCGTGCTCCTTTGAGACAGAGGCCTTGCCCTCGGTCCTGCCCTTGAAACCCGCCTCTTCTATGAGCCTTCCCGCGGGCACGCCCGCGGGGTTTTTGAATATGGACCCGGCGTTGGCCGGGGGTATGGAGGCCATTACCCTCCTTTTCTCCACAAAACCCTTTATCCTCTCCCTCACCTTCTCGGGAGTGCTCTTTCCGAGCCTGATATGGACCCTTGTAACTACGGAACTATCGCTTATGTTTGATGACCTGTAGGATAATTCCATGTCCGCGGCAGGCACAAAACTCTTGACTCCCTTGCGGCTCATCACCTCCACACCCTCCATGACAGCGCTCATATCGCGGCCATAGGCCCCGGCGTTCATCACGGCCGCCCCGCCCATACTGCCGGGGATGGAACAGGCGAACTCCATGCCCGAGAGCCCCTTCTCGGCCGTCTCCGCCACAAAGGACGGGACCTTCACGCCCGCGCCCACCACGGCCGTAGCGGTCTCCTCATTCCACTCCGTATCCCGCAGGCCCTCTCTCATATTGATGACTATCCCGCGGTACCCGCCGTCCCTGACAAGAAGGTTTGTGCCCATTCCCATAATAAGAAAGGGAAATTTTCTTGATACGGCAAAGCGCAGTATCTCCTTCAAGTCATGCTCATCGGCTGGAAAGGCCATGACATCCGCCGGCCCGCCTATGCCGAAGGATGTATAATCCGCCATGGGCGCGTTGAAGAGAACCCTGCCCTTGAAACGCTCTACAAAGATGAGCGGATACTGACGGGAGAGATTATTATCATTCATTCAGAGCACCCTGAGATTGACGCCGTCTTCATCGGTTTCCAATAGCTCCACAAGACCCGTGCCCGCCTTCCAGACATCTCCGGCCCCGAGGGTAATTACAAGGTCTCCGCCGCTGACCACGCCCTTGAGGTAGGCGGGCACGTCTGCGACATTTTTAATATAGGTCACGTCCTTGTGGCCGTGTTCCTTTATGGCGTTACTGAGCGAGAGGCCGTCTATGCCCTCGATGGGGTCCTCGCCCGCGGGGTATATGTCCGTGACGATAAGGGTATCCACGTCATTAAAGGCCGAGAGAAAGTCATTGAAGAGATCGGCCGTCCTTGAGAACCTGTGCGGCTGGAATACGGCCACTATTCTCTTATTGAAACTCTGCTTGGCTCCGGCGAGCACGGCCTTTATCTCCTCCGGGTGATGCCCGTAGTCGTCTATCACCGTAACGCCGCGCAAGACGCCCCTCACATGAAACCTCCGCTCTACACCGGAAAAAGACTCAAGACCCTTTTTTATGTCTTCAAAACCTACATCAAGCTCAAGGGCCACGGAGGCGGCGGCAAGGGCGTTCTGCACATTATGCCCACCGGGTAGCATCAAGGTTATGCGCCCGAGTTTTTTGCCGATGACAAAGAGATCAAAGGAGGTCTTCATGCCGTCATAGGCAAGGTTCGCGCCGTGTACATCGGCCTGAGCCGCCAGCCCATAGGTGATAAACCTTCTTGATACGCGGGGCAGAAGTCCCTGAATGGCCGGGTGGTCAAGGCATAGTATGGCGGCCCCGTAAAAAGGCACCTTGTTCATAAAGCCTATGTATGCCTCATAGACATCGTCCATGCCGCTGTAATGGTTCATGTGCTCACGGTCTATGCTGGTGACAACGGCGATGGTGGGAGAGAGTTTCAAAAAGCTTCCATCGCTCTCATCGGCCTCGGCAACAAGGATATCGCCCTTTCCAAGACGCGCGTTGGCCCCCAGGCTGTTGAGCTTGCCGCCCGTTACCACCGTGGGATCGAGCCCAGAGTCCGCGAGTATGGAGGCGATGAGGGATGTAGTCGTTGTCTTGCCATGCGTTCCGGCTATGGCTATGCCGTACTTCAGGCGCATTAGCTCGGCGAGCATCTCGGCCCGCGGGATTATGGGAATCTTGGCAGTGGCGGCGGCCGTAAGCTCGATGTTGCTCTCGCGGATAGCCGATGAATAGACCACGCATTGGGCCCCCCGGATGTTGGCCTCTTTGTGACCGATGTGTACGGCGGCCCCGAGGCCCCTAAGCCTCTTTACCGTGGCCGACTCTGAGACATCAGAGCCCGAGACCTCGTAGCCCATGTTCAAGAGGACCTCGGCGATGCCGTTCATGCCGGACCCGCCTATGCCCACAAAATGAATTCTCTTTATTCTTCCCCTGTACATATTCCACGCCTCTTCTACGTTAAGATTACGTTACCGCTGATACCCGGAAATCGCCCTTTATCTTCAGCAGGTTCATGAAATCGTCTACAATTACCCTTGCCGCGGCCACGCGGCCGAAACCGCGCGCCTTCTTCCTTGTATCCCTGAGCTTTCCGGGATCCTCGTAAAATTGCCTTATGCTCTCGGCAAGGGACCTTCCCGTGAGTTTCTCCTGCGGTATCATCACCGCGGCCCCGCCATTCACCATGCACCGGGCATTCACCTCCTGATGATTATCAGAGGCAAAGGGATAGGGCACGAGGATGGAGACAAGCCCGAAGGCCGCTATCTCGGCCATGGAGGTGGCCCCTGCCCTGCAGACCACAAGGTCCGCCGATGCGTAGGCGTCGGCCATGAAGTCTATGAATTTATAGAGCCGCACATTCAGTTTCTTCCTCTCATAGGCCTCTTTCACAAAGGAGTACCCCTTTTCACCGGTCTGATGAATAACATCAAGGTTGTCCCAGATGTCCGTAAGATACTCCGTGGCGTCAAGAAAGGCCGCATTTATGGCCGTGGCGCCCTGACTCCCGCCAAAGATTAGAATAGTGAAGCGGGCCTTGCCTTTTTTCCCTGTCCCGCCTTTTGGAAGGCCGGAGCTTTCAGAAACCTTCTTGAGTATCTCCCTCCTCATGGGATTACCGGCAAGAAGGGTCTTTTTCTGCGGAAAAAACTCTCCCGCCTCTGGAAAGGCCGTGTAAACCCTGTCGACTATCCTGCCAAGGAGCCTGTTGGTAAGCCCGGCGAGGGCGTTCTGTTCCATTATGGCCGTCTTTATGCCAAGGAGCCTCGCCGCAAGGACAACCGGGGCCGATGAGTATGCCCCGCTCCCAATTACGCCGTCGGGCCTGATATCGCGGAGAATCTTTACGGCCTTCATGGTGGCGGCCAGGACCTTTACTATGGCTACGGCGCGCTTGAGTCCGCGCCCGCCCTTAAAACCCTCTACGTTCAAGAGTGTAAGGGGGTAGCCGTACCCCGGGACAATCTTCTCCTCAAGCCCGCCCTTGACGCCTACGAACTCAACCTCCACGGAGCTGTCCCGCTTCCTGAACTCCTCGGCAAGGGCTATCGCCGGGAATAGATGTCCGCCTGTGCCTCCGCCGGCCATTATAAACTTCAATTTCGCACCCTTATTATATGAAAATTCATCAAGACACCTCGTCCTGAAGTATATATATATTGAGCAGTATCCCCACGGCGGCCATGTTTATCACAAGGGAGGTCCCGCCGTAGCTTATAAATGGAAGCGTAAGCCCCTTTGGCGGCAGAAGCCCCATGACAACGGCCATGTTGACGGCCGCCTGCATGGAAACCATCACAGTGAGCCCAAGGGCAAGAAAGGCGCCGAAGAGGTCCTTTGCCTTGAGTGTTATCTTTATGCCCGAGATAAGGAAAACAATGTAAAAGGCTATGACGAGCCCCACGCCCACAAGGCCGAGCTCCTCGCCTATTACGGATAGTATGAAGTCCGTATGGGCCTCGGGCAGGAAAAAGAGCTTCTGCATGCCCTCGCCGAGGCCAACGCCCGTGACCCCGCCCGAGCCAAAGGCGAGAAAAGACTGCACCATCTGAAAACCCGCACCCCGCGCGTCCTTCCATGGGTCCATGAATATAATGAGCCGCCTGAGCATATAGGCGTACCTTGTCACTACAATGTACAGGACAGGCACAAAGGGGATGAAAAGCCCGAACAGATACCTCAGCCTCACACCGCCGGCAAAGCACATTATGAAGACCAGTGCCGAGAGGGTAAGTGACGTGCCAAGGTCCGGCTCCATGAGGATAAGCGCGATAAGAACCCCGGGGATGACGATATTGGGCAGAAAACCAAAATAGAAGTCCTTAATCCTCTCCGTCTTGCTCGATAGTGAATAGGCAAGAAAGACTACCACGGCGAGCTTTGCCGGCTCAGATGGCTGAAAGGTCAGAGGGCCAAGATGAATCCACCTTCTCGCGCCCCCGGCCTTGAAACCTATGCCCGGCACATATATGAGAAGCAGCAGTACGGCCGCCAGTATAAGTATTGGGTATACGAGCCTGCGGTACACGGTGTAGGGAATGCGGGAGGCCGCCACAAAGGCCACCAGCCCTATCAAGGCGTAGGTGAGGTGCTTTTTCATGAAGAAAAACTCGTCCCCAAAGCGGTTCATGGCCACGATATAACTCGTGGAATATACCATCACCACGCCCATGACAAGCAGTGCAAGGGCCGAGAGTATGAGGAACCTGTCCGTATCTGTTCTCTTAAGTATTGCCATTCAACTTCTTCCTTAATGGTTCCGCTATAATGCACGGACCAGGGAGGTAAAGCGCTCACCGCGCTCTTTAAAGTCCCTGAACATATCAAAGCTTGAGCACGCCGGACAGAGCAGGACCGTATCACCGGCAACGGCCTCGTCTGCCGCAATCCGCACGGCCTCTTCCATGGAAGAGGCCGTCTTCACCGTCACTATACCGGAAAAGGCCCTGGCAAGCCTGGGCCCCGCCTCGCCAAGGGCTATGAGGAGCTTTACCTTTTGCGCCGCCTCTGCCAACAAGATGCCGTAATCGCCGTGCTTGTCCCTGCCGCCCGCGATGAGGACAACGGGCGCCTTCGCAGACCGCAGGGCCATGAGAAGGGCCCCCGTATTTGTGCCCTTGGAATCATTAATATAGCGAACGCCGCCTATCTCCCTTACAAACTCCATCCTGTGGCGCAGACCCTTGAAGTTTCTTAATCCCCGTATGACATCCTCCCTGCTTACCCCCGATAGCCGCAGGGCGGCTATGGCGGCCATTGCGTTTTCCATATTATGAGCGCCCTTGAGGCCGGGGCCATCCATGGGATAGGACTCAAGCACGCCCTCGAGGGCAAAGACGATGTTTTCGCCCTCTTGATATAGCCCGGTCTTCACTCCCTTCTGACAGTTAAAGGGTATGCGTTTGGCCTTGCCGTGAGAGGGCGCTCCGGAGAGCATCTCCTTCCTGATGAGCGCGTCAGCGGCGTTCACGATGGCGTAATCCTTGCTATCCTGATTATCGAAAACCCTGAACTTTACGGCGGCATACTCATCAAAAGACCCGTATCTATCAAGGTGGTCATCGGTGATATTCAGCAAGACGGCTATATGGGGCTTGAAGGTTATTATGGACTCAAGCTGAAAACTGCTTACCTCCAGGACGCATATCTCCGCCGGTTCCGTGCTTAAAAAATAATCTACTGCAGGGGTTCCGATATTGCCCCCCACAAAGACGCCCTGCCCCGCGCCGGCCAGAACCTCCCCCGCAAGGGAGGTAACCGTGGACTTTCCGTTGGTGCCGGCTACGGCTATTGTTGGCACGGCGATAAAACGGCTCGCAAGCTCCAGGCCCCCCATAACCTCTATGCCGCGCTCTGCGGCCTCTTCAAGAAGGGGGTTGGAGGCCGGTATGCCCGGGCTTATCACGATAAGGTCGGCATTTAAAAAGTCGTCTCTTCTGAACCCTCCGGCCTTTATACTGAGGCCCATCTTCGAAAGGGCCTCCATATCGCTGAGGGCGTCTTCGTCTCTGCTGTCCGTGGCCGTTACAGAGGCCCCGCAGATGGAGAGAAACTTCGCCACAGACCTGCCCGTAAGACCAAGGCCCACCACAAGGGCTCTGCGGCCCCAGAGGACACTGGCCGGGACAGCCTTTTTTAACGCGGGTTTATCGTTATCGGGCTTGTCAGTCACTTTGTCCACCGCTCTATTCATACCGGCTCTCTACCTTATCTTCAGTGTGCTTATGGCGATAAGCGCTAATATTATGGAAATTATCCAGAACCTTACTATTATCTTGGGCTCGGCCCACCCCTTCAGCTCGTAATGGTGATGTATGGGGGCCATTGCAAATACCCTCTTGCCCGTAAGTTTAAAGGAGCCTACCTGACACATGACCGATAGGGCCTCTACGACGAATATTCCCCCCACGATAAGAAGCAGTGCCTCATGTTTAGTCATAACCGCGATAGTGCCAAGGGCCCCGCCAAGCGAGAGCGAGCCTACGTCCCCCATGAAGACCTGCGCCGGATAGGTGTTGAACCACAAAAAACCAAGGCTTGCCCCTACGATGGCCCCGGCAAAGACGGTTATCTCCGCCGCGCTCGCCACATGCATGATATGCAGGTATGCCGCTATCTTCGTATGCCCTGTTACGTAGGCAAGCAGCATATAGGTGGCCATGGAAATTATCATGGGGCCGATGGCAAGCCCGTCAAGACCATCCGTAAGGTTGACGGCGTTGGATGAACCCACGATAACGAGCATTACAAAGGGTATGTAGAGGAACTTCATATCAAAGGCCACATCCTTTAAAAATGGTATGGTCACAACGGTGTCAAAGCCTGTGCCGTAGAGAAAAAGCGCCGCGCAAAGGGCAACCACCGCCTGCGAGCTTATCTTGACCCCGGCGCTGAGGCCCTTCTTGTCCCTCTGCCTGACCTTCTTGAGATCATCTACAAAACCTATGATTCCCATGCCCACGGTAACAAAGAGCAGAAGCCATACAAAGGAATTGGAGAAGTTGCCCCAGAGCGCCACGCTGGATACGACCACGAGGATGATTATGGCCCCGCCCATTGTAGGCGTGCCCTCCTTGCTCGCGTGCGAGGGCGGTCCATCCGTGCGCACCACGTCCTGCACCTTCAGCATCTTCAGCTTCCTTATTAAAAAAGGCCCCAATACAAAACTCAATACCAGCGATGTTACGGCCGCGTATATGGTCCTGAAGGTTATATACTGAAAGACGTTGAATATCGTATGGTACTTTGCCAGGGGGAATAGAAAATAATAGAACATGTCTTTTTAACCACATGCCTCGCAAGAGGCACCCCCCTCGGTTTTAAGTCCTTCAGTAATAAACTCAAGTCCCGCCGCTCTCGATCCCTTTACAAGGACCACATCTCCCTCTTTTAATATATGGCCCCGCAGGGCCGTGAGGGCCGTTTCCTTATCCTTAAAAGCAAGTATCCTCTCCTGTCCCATACCGCCGTCCACGGCCCCGGCGGCCACGTCTTTTGCCCTCTCACCTACGGCCACCACGATATCTATGCCGAGCTCGGCGGCCTTGCCGCCCGCATCAAAGTGGGCTCTCTCCGCGGCCTGGCCGAGTTCACTCATCTCCCCTATTACGGCCACCTTCCTTCCCTTTGCCCCCTCAAGCGTCTCAAGGGCAACGCGAAGGGAATCGGGGTTGGCGTTGTAGGTATCATCAAGGAGGGTTATCCAGCCAAGTCTTGAGACCTCCATCCTGCCGCCAAGCCCGGCAAAGGCGCCGAGGCCGCTGCGGATGTCATCAAGGTACACGCCAAGGGGGAGTGTGGCGGCGATAGCGGCAAGGGCGTTAGCCACGTTAAAGAGCCCCGGAACCTTGAGCCGCACATCAAAGACCTGCCCCCTCACGTCAAAGGTTACGAGTACGCCGCCAAGGCCGTCGAGCCTTTTCTGCCCGAGGGCCCTCACATCGGCTACCCTGCAGGAGCTGAAGGTTACATACTCCATGCCCGGACGCCTCAGGGCATCAATACCCGCGGCGGCCACGGCAAGGGGGTCGTCTATGTTGACCACCTTCACGCAATGCGGCCCCGCCATCTTGTACAGGAGACCCTTCTCTTTGCTGATGGCGTCAATGCCGCTGAAATTCTCAATATGGGCGTGGCCGATATTGGTAATCAGGGCCACGTCCGGGGCCGCTATCTCAACGAGCCTCTCCATCTCACCGGGCTCGCTTATGCCAAGCTCCGCCACCACGGCGCTGTGCCCCTCGCGGATACCCGCCAGGGTAAGGGGAAGGCCGATGATGTTATTTCTGTTGCCCTCTGTCTTCAAGACAGAACGGTCCCGCGAGAGTATGGAGGCTATCATCTCTTTTGTCGTAGTCTTGCCGGAGCTTCCGGCAACGGCCACAAGGGGCGTATTGAAACGCCTTCTCATAAAGGCGCCAAGGTCGCCGAGGGCCTTTAGCGTATCCTCGACAATAATGACAAGGCCGCCGCTTCCGCGATATTCGGATAAAAGGTCCTTTTCCGCCACAACGGCAGAGGCCCCCTTGCTGAAGGCCTCGTCCATGAACTCATGGCCGTCAAAGTTTGGTCCCCTGAGGGCAAAAAAGATGTCCCCTGCCTTCAGGGTCCTTGTATCAATAGAGACGCCAAGGACCTCGGCGCCGTTGCCTTCGAGGGGAGTGCCGCCCGTGGCCTTGATTATTCCGTCTATATCAATCATAGTCCGCCCCCCATGGCTTTGCGGAGTTCAAGGGAGTCCTCAAAATGAAGCCTCTTATTGCCGACTATCTGGTAGTCCTCGTGCCCCTTTCCGGCAAGCAGCAGGGTATCGCCCGGGCAGGCCAGGGATACGGCCTTTCTTATGGCCCGGCCCCTCTCGGCAATGACCATGTAGCCCTTCTCACCATGGGGGATATCCATTACCTCACCGGCCTTAAAACACCTGATGCCCTTGAGCCCGTCCTCAATATCCCTGATTATGGCCATGGGGTCCTCGTCACGGGGGTTATCCGAAGTCACTATGATAACATCAGCGCCCCTTGCCGCGGCCTCTCCCATCTCGGGCCTCTTTGTCCTGTCTCTATTGCCGCCGCATCCGAAGACGAGTACAATCCTTCCCTCGCTCATCTCCCGCACGGCGCTTAGCAGGCGGAAGAGCGCGTCGGGCGTATGGGCGTAATCCACATATGCCGCATAGGGCAGGTCCGCCCCCTCCGGCCTGACTCTCTCCATCCTTCCGGGCACGCCCTTAAAGGCGCTTAGCCCCTTCTCCATATCCGCGCGCCCTATGCCGAGGCCATGAGCCGCACCTATGGCGCAGAGGATATTGGAGAGGTTAAACCTGCCCGTTACGGTTGTCGATACCGAGACCGGCCCGGCCGGGGTCTCCACAAGGGCCTCAATGCCCTCACCGGTAATCTTAAACCCCCTCGGGTGTATCTGGGCCTCTTTTGCCAGCCCCGTGGTAATCACGGCGGGGGCAAGGCCTGCAAGGCTTCTACCCCGGGAGTCGTCTATATTTATCACCGAGACGCCGCCCTCCTTCAAGAGGGTGAAGAGACCGGCCTTGGCCTGAAAGTAATCTTCCTCGGTGCAATGATAATCCATGTGCTCGTGGGTAAGGTTGGTAAATATTGCCGCGTCAAACCCGCACCCCCAGACCCTCTTCTGGTCAAGGCCGTGAGAGGAGACCTCCATGGCGCAATGCGTAACCCCGGCGTCTCTCATATCCCTTAAAAGCCTCTGCAGGTTCGGGGCGTCAGGCGTTGTAGTGGGCGCGGGCACGCTTTTATCCTTAAACCTGTAATTCACCGTGCCGATGACGCCGGTCTCGAAACCGCAGGCCCTGAATATGGAATCAAGCGCATAGGTGACCGTTGTCTTGCCGTTGGTGCCTGTCACGCCTACGAGGGTAAGCCCCTCTGAAGGCTCGCCGTAGATACCGGCCGCGGCCCGTCCAAGTGCCTCCCTTACATCCGGGACTATAATCTCCGTTACGCCCCTTCCGCTGTGACCCATATCCCATTGTTTCTCGGCCATGATACAGCGCGCGCCCTTGTCCACGGCATCGGCTATAAAAGAATATCCATCCACGTCTACTCCGGGGACAGCGGCGAATATGCATTTATCGTTAATGGCCGACCTCGAATCGCAGGTAATTTCGCTCACCTCTATTTCTTCCGGACCAATGACAAGACAACCTTCCAAAATATCTCTCAGCTCGCTAACCTTCATGCCTTCATCAACCACTTGACCCCCGCACTACCGCAAAGCACGAGCGTCCTCACTGAAACCAGACTTTCACTGTCTTTGTGCCCTTAAGGGGACTTCCCGGCCCGGGGCTCTGCCGCACGGCGACTCCGCCGCCAACCATCTTTATATCAAAGGAACCTTCTTCGGATATCCTCAGGGCCTTTCTCATCGTAAGCCCTGTAAAATCAGGGGTAAACCCGTTGCGGACCTTCTTCGCCTTCCTGTGAGCGGCCGCTTTAGCCATGCCCACTCCGCCCCTCTTTGACGGCCTGACCCGACCACGGCCATTTGGCGTAACGCCGAGATATGCAAGGCTTTTACCTGCTATTTCCTTAAAGGCCGGGGCCGCCACGTCACCGCCGTAATATCCCTTATCGGGCTCGTCCAGGGTGACGACTATGGTAAGCGCGGGGTCCTCGGCAGGCACAAAGCCGAAGAAGCTCGATACATAGGCGCCCCTCTTGTAGCCGCCATTGACAAAGTCCGGCTTCTGCGCGGTGCCCGTCTTTCCGGCCACATCAAAACCCGCGAGCGCCGCCTTCCTTCCCGTGCCATCGGGAGAGGTAACGCCTCTCATCATATGCATTACTGTCTTTGCCGTCTCCGCGGATATAACCCTCCTGACTATTACCGGGTTATTCTCCTTCACCGCATCTCCGTTACCGCCCTTTACCTCTTTCACGATATAGGGTCTCATAAGAAAACCGCCGTTGGCTATGGCCCCAAGGGCCGAGGCAAGCTGAATGGACGAGACAGATAGCCCCTGACCAAAGGCCAGGGTGTGAAGCGTCACGCCGGACCAGTCTTTCACCTCGGGCAGAACGCCGCTCGTATCGCCGGGCAGGTCTATGCCGGACTTTTGTCCAAGCCCAAAGGCCCTGAAAAAGCGGTATACCCTATCCCTGCCCATTTTTTCGGCTATCTTTGAGGCTCCTATGTTGCTTGAATACTTCATGATATTGGATACAGAGAGCCATCCGTTTTTTTCCGCGTCATGAAGGACGCGGTCGGCCACCCTGTACTTTCCGTTCTCACAGAAGAAGATATCATCGGGCCTTACCACGCCGTCCTCAAGGGCCCCGGCCAGCAAAAATACCTTTATCACAGAGCCCGGCTCAAAGGCGTCCGTTACGGTGCGGTTACGCCAGAGGCCCGGTGAGGTACGGCGGAAATTATTGGGGTCAAAGCCAGGGGCAGTGGCCATGGCAAGGACCTCGCCCGTTGCAGGAGAGAGCACCACGGCCATGCCGCCCTTTGCCCCGCTACTCTCTATGGCCTTCTGTAACGCGCTCTCGGTGACATACTGTATGGTCTTGTCAATGGTGAGCTCAACGCTCATCCCCTCCACCGGGACCTCCTTATCCGTATCGCCATAGAGTATTAACTGCCCGCGGGCGTCCCTTCCGCCGATTATCCTCTGCGACGTGCCCGTAAGGAAGCTGTTGTATGAATGCTCTATGCCCTCAAGTCCGTTGGAGTCCACACCCGTAAAACCGATAAGGTTGGAGGCAAGGCCCTTGTTGGGGTAATAACGCCTGCTCTCCTTTATGATGCCCACGCCTTTTATGGCCGCTATCTTCTCTCTCGCGCTCTCATTGAGGTCTATCTGCCGTTTAAGCCATACAAAGCCCTTGCCGGCCCTGAGCCTGTGTTCAATATTCCTCGCGCTCATGCCCGTAATGGGGGCAAGGGCGCGCGAAACGCTCCTCGGCGACTTTATCCTTCCCGGCTGGGCGTATACGGAATCAACGTCAATGCTTATGGCGAGCTCCTTCAGGTTCCTGTCGTATATACCGCCCCGTTTTGATTTAAGGTTCACGGTGCGAACGTGCTGACGCGCGGCAATCTGCTTGAGCGCATCGCCTTCCACTACCTGCAACTGAAAGGCCCTCATGAATATGAGCGAAAAGGCGGCGATAAAGAAGGCGAGGACAAGAAAAACCCTTGGCCTTATGTTGTTTTTTTTCTTCTTTTTCTTCTTCACTTACCTACCATTACTATCTGTCCGTCCGATGGGTGCACAAGGCCAAGCTCCTTTATGGCTATGCGCTCTATGCGTTGCGGCGACTTAAGCTCCATGAACTCAATCTTGAGGCGCCTGTTTTGCTCCACAAGGGCGCTTCTCTTCATATTGGCCCTTGATATCTCGTAGCCCATGCTTACCACGGTTAGCCTGCACCAGATGTAGATAAAGAGCACCGCGACAAGGGCAAGGGAGACGAGCAGCGCTGAGGAGATAAATCTCATGTCCCGCGGACTTCTCCTCGCCCTGACCTTCTGCCCCCTCAAACTTCCGCCAAAGCCCAATCTCTTGATAAAGGTCTGCGACAACTCTCACCCTTTCGCCCCTCTCTCATGGAGTAAGGGGCATTATATCTTCTGAACGGCACGGAGCTTAGCGCTCCTCGCCCGCGGGTTCTCCTGCACCTCTAAAGCCCCCGCTTTTACCACCCTGCCCGTAAGTATCTTTAAGACCGGCCTTTTTCCGCATACACAACGCGGAAAGTCCGGCGGGCACTCACAGGGCGACGCGCCCTCTCTGAAAACCCTCTTTACAATTCTATCCTCTAACGAATGATATGATATGACCACCATCCGCCCGCCTCTCTTAAGGAGGTCCATGCCCTCGGCAAGCCCCTTCGAAAGGGCGGTAAGCTCACTGTTAACGGCTATCCTTATGGCCTGAAAGGTCCTTGTGGCCGGGTGTATCCTCGTGCCGTGAAAGCGCCTTGGTATGGCCCCTGAGATTAACTCGGAAAGTTCACCCGTGGTCTCAATGGGTTTTATGGCCCGCGCCCTTACAATGGCCCTTGCGATCCTCATGGCGAACCTCTCCTCGCCGTAACGCCTTATTATCGAGGCAAGCTCGTCCACGCCAAGGGTATTGACGATATGATGGGCCGTAACTTTATCGCGCCTGTCCATCCTCATATCAAGGGGGGCATCAAGCCTGAAGCTGAACCCCCGGCCCGCCTCGTCAAGCTGATGCGATGAGACACCAAGGTCAAGGAGCATGCCGTCTATCTCACTGAAACCAGCGCCCATAAGAACCTCCTTTATGCCTCCGAAATCCGCCCTTATGAAAATAACCCTATCTTTATAATCCCTGAGAACCCTCTTGGCCTGCTCAATGGCCGCCTCGTCACGGTCAACGCCTATCAAGACCCCGTCGGGCTTTGATGCCTTTAGTATGGCCTCGCCATGACCGCCGCCTCCGAGCGTGCCGTCAAGATATACGCCTCCGGGACGGCAGTCGAGGTACCTGATGACCTCGCGGGTCATTACGGGCAGATGCGCGTACCCCATGATTAGAGACCGAGACGCTCAAGTGTATTGCCGATCTCTTCCGTGGATACGTTGCCCTCGGCCTTGTCCCATGCCTCTCTGGACCAAATCTCAATCTGCCTGAAGGCCCCGATGAGGACCACGTCCTTCTCAAAACCCGCGTAATCGCGAAGGGCCTGCGGTATGAGAATACGGCCCAGACGGTCTATGGCGCAATCAGCGGCGCTTGAATAAAAAAAGCGGAGAAAGGCCCGCGTATCCTTCTTGAACTCGGGCAACTCCGCTATCTTTGCCTCCAGCTTCTCCCATTCCATAAGTGGATAGGCCACGAGACATCCGTCGTATGTGGTTACAACGAGCTTTGAGTCATACCTCTCGTTAAGGGTCTCACGCAGCCGCGATGGTATGCTAAGCCTGCCCTTGGAGTCGATGGTATGCTCAAATCTGCCCCTGAACATTGATGAGACCCCCTGAGTTTACTTTATTACCACGTCCCCCTTACAGAGGGGATTGATACCACTTAAAGAGACTTTTATACCACTCTATACCACTTCATCCCACCTTACGCCTCAACTATATTCTCCCCGCATTTTTTTGTCAAGGCATATCTGCCATATAAAGCCTGCGAATTCATATTATTTCACAACGCCCTCGGCCCCGGCCTCACGGCGCGGCCCCGGGGGTCGGATATATCATCTGCTTCATAGCCCTTGTAGCCGCATGGGCCCCAATCTTCCCCGCGCCGGCGGTATGTAAAGACACACCTCCACAAAGCGCCTTTCAAGGTAAAAAAGGAGGGAGATAACCGTCGATAACCGCTCGGGATACAAGGGGAGGGGCATTAAATAAGGCCGCCCCATGAGATGTGTGTGGGGGAGTAGAGGGGCATGTGTATACATACGCCCATTTTTAGCGCGGCAGGACAGACGATGGGTATATGCCGCCGCGCGGCTTCTCAATCGTTAAAAGAGTCAGGGGGTTATTTTAAGATGCTTGAATGACACCTGGGGATGGGGGGGGCGATGGACGCCTGCTCAGGCAACGCCCTCTCTCATGGAACTGCCTTCATGCCTTTTTTGTCTTTTGCGGATTCCTGCTTTCCATTCTGCTTGTCTTTAATCTTCTTTACCTTTTTCTCTATGGCTTCGGCCCTCTTCTTATAGTCCGCGGCCTCGGCGTTCTTCGGGTCAATGGCAAGGACGCGGTCCCATTCTTTTACGGCTTTTTCAAGCTCTTCTTTCTGAAAGAGGGTCACCCCCTGCTTGGTATGAAAGTCAATGAAGTGCTTGCGCTCAAGGCGGGCCAGCCTCAGAAAGACATCTGCGTCCTTGTAATCAGGCATGTCTTTAAGGGCCGCCTTAAAGTGCTTTATGGCCTTGTTATACTTTCCGGAGACAAAATAGAGCTTGCCCTTGACATAATGGCGCGCCGCTTTTGTCTCAGGCACTGCCTCGTCTTTTTTGGCCTTGCGTATCTCCTTTTTCATCTCCTCAAGCCCGGGCTTGGCCTCGCCCGGCTTATCACCGGTGGGAATCTTGCCGAGGATGGCCAGCTTTTTCCTGCCCCAGTTGTTGGAGGGATTATAACGCAGCGCTATGCCATACTCGCGTATGGCCTTTTTCAATATGCCGGCTTTTTCATAGGCCTCGGCCATCTCCATGTGCTCTCTTGAGAGTTTCATGGCAAGGGCGTTAATGTCCTTGAGGAGGACCCGGGACCTCTCGTAATCGGGGTCTTGCTTACCCACAGCCTCGGCCTTTTCCCTTGCCTGCGGGATAAAACCCTCTTCAAAGAGTATCTCTGCCTGTCTGTAATCATTGGCCAGCAGGTAATCAGGCCCAACACCCACGCACCCGCCAAGCACGAGGCCAAGGGCCGCGACGATGAGGCTAAGGCAGAAAGCCCGCCGCGCCCATGGTCCTGATAGTCTTTTCCACAACTTCGTCAACCTCAACCCTCCAGCCATCCTTAAGCTCAACTATACTATAAAGGCCGACGGGCTTGTCAATACCTTTTATAATAGCCGACTCCACCTTTACGCTACGGGCAAAATCCTTAATCGATGGATAGAGCTCCTCTTTGACGAGTATCTCACCGCCCTCGGCGATATCCGAAAGGCGTGATGCCATATTAACGGCGTCGCCTACCACTGTGTACTCCATCCTCTGTCTCGACCCCATGTTGCCCACGATTACCGGGCCTGAATCAAGCCCGAGGCCCATGAGAAAGGGGGGATCGCCGCGTTCCTGCCGCAGGGCGTTCACCCTCTCAAGCACGTCCCTTATGGCAACGGTCGTCTTCACGGCCTGCTCAAGATGAGCGGACGTATAGATAGGGGAGCCGAAGACGCACATCACGGCGTCGCCTATGAACTTGTCGATAGTGCCTCCGAAGCTGAAGACCACCTCTGTAACGAGGCTGAAGTACCTGTTAAGTATCTTAACGGTCTGCTCGGGGCTCATGCCCCGTGCATGACGGGTAAAGCCCCTTATATCAGCGAAAACAACGGTTAGCCGCCGCCTGTTTCCGCCAAGGTCAAGGCTTTCGGGAGCCTTAAGTATCTCGTCCGCCACCTCAGGGCTGACGTAAAGGTTGAAGACCTCCTTCATAATCTCCTTTTTCTTGAGCTCCGAGGCCATGTGATTAAAAGACCTCACAAGCTCGCCAACCTCATCGCTGCGGCCCTCGGGTATCTTGTAGTCAAAGTTGCCGCGCACTATTTCATTGGTGCCCTTCAGCACCATGAATATGGGGGCCAGAAACCCCGATGCAAGGGGTATGGAGAGCAGGGATACGAAGATTATGGCGATTATGGTTATGAAAACAAGACTCGTCACCGCGGCCCTCACCCTCTCACTGATAAAGGCCTTGGAAAAAGAGACCACCGTGTAACCTACCCTTGTATCCTTAAAAGATACCGGCGTGGCGTAAGTAATTGCGCCCTCGTCATCGGCTATCACCCAGGGGTAGTCTCCACGGGCCTTATCAATGCGGCCGGCCAGCTTGAATTTTCCGCCAAGTGTCTCCATATTGCTATGGGCCTTGACCACGAAGTTCTCGTCGAGTATGTAGGCGTCCGATATGGTGGGGTTTTTAAGGATATTATCTATGAGCTGGCTCATGGCGAGGCTGTCGTTCTCAAGGATGGGGAACTTGCTATTGCGCGAGAACCCGCCTGTAACAGCGCCGGCCATGGACTTTATCTGCGATTCCATGGAGCTTTTCTGGTTCACCACCATGAAAACACCCATGACAGAGGTAATGGCGCAGAGAAACAGGGAGAGGATTATCGCGTACTTTAATTTTATACCCATTTTTATCTCTTGGAGGCCCTGCCGCTTAAATGGAGAATGGAAAAGTGACCCGATAAAAGGCCTTCGGTGGTGGGATAATACCTGATGCGTCCCCCCAAAAGCACGGGGGCATCATAAACAAAGACTTGCACGGCTGCAAGGAGACTTCAGAGGAGCCCCCCTTTTTCCCTCACGAGAGCCCCCTCATTGAGAGGGTCTACCCGGCCCTGTCCCTTCCAAGATAAACAAGCTGACTTACAGCGCTACATGCGAGAAGGACGCCGGAGGGTATTTTATAAGCCGGATCCTGTAATCCCCTCGAAAGGGGACGGCGGCCATTCATCTGGGACCCGCGTTGCCGCGGGCCTCGAGCAACCTACCCGTTCCGCCCGTCTCCCGAAGGAGGCGAAGGGCGGGCCGCCCTTGAAACGGAACCTATTCGGTCTTGCACCGGGAGGGGGTTGCCAAGCCCTGCCGGTCGCCCGGCAGGCTGGTGGGCTCTTACCCCGCCTTTTCACCCTTACCCCTTCACGAGGAAGGGGCGGTCTGTTTTCTGTGGCCCTGTCCCTGGGGTTACCCCTGGTCGCCGTTAGCGACCTCCCTGCCCTGTGGTGTCCGGACTTTCCTCCGCAGGCCTTGGCCGGCGGCGGCCGCCCCATGCCCTCCGGCGTCCTTCCGGTAAGGAGCGGGCCTTCTCTATGAAGAGGCGCACCCTTACATCAATAATTTATTATAATAAGCTGAAAGGGGTCTGTAAATCAAGTAGAAGAAAGAAAAACAAGGAGGAGCCAAGGGATTGCCCCCTTATCAGGCCTTGCTGTCCATGGCCTCGTTGGCAAGGCCGTCGGCCTCGCTGTTCAAGGCGCGGGGGATGTGGTTTATCCTGTAGTCTGCAAAACAAGAGAGAAGGGACATGGCCCTGATGTAAAGGGGTTTTAAAATAGGGCTTTTCACCCTGTATCTGCCGCTGATCTGCCTTACCATAAGCTCGGAATCGGCAAAGATTTGGAGACGCTTCGCGCCGAGTTTACCGAGGGCCTCAAGCCCCATTATAAGGGCCATGTACTCGGCCCTGTTATTGGTGCCCGTGCCGAGGCTTTTTTTAAGCCTCTTGACAACCGTGCCGTCACGAGTCTTTATCACGGCCCCGGCCCCGGAGGGGCCGGGGTTGCCGCGCGAACCGCCGTCTACATAGAGGTCATAGGCCTTGCCCTTGGCCTGTGATAAAGATGAAGAGGAGGACCTTGATGGGCCGGACTTTGAGGCAACCGTCCTTGAAGGGACCGGCCGCGTCAGAGGCCTTTTGCCCTTGATAAACCCGCGCAGAAGCTCTCTGGCCTCGTCTCTGGAAATATGAAGTTTTTTAATGGATTTTTCGAGGTCAAGGTCCTCGGCAAGGGCCTCAAGCAGCCTCTCGCCGGGCGAGAGGCTGGGAGAAGAAGGGGCGGCTGGCGGGGGCGTGGACTTTCGAGACATGGTCAGGAGGCCTCTGCCTCGCCCACGCCCTCTACGTAAAGTATTCTGTCACAATGGGGACACCTTATTATCTCTTCGTCGCCCCTCTTGAGCCTTACAAAAAGCTGGGGCGGCACATGCATATAACAGCCCTGACAGGCCTCGGACCTCAAGGGAACAACGGCCCTTCCGCCTCTTTTTTTCCTGATGCTCTCGTATACACGGTAAAGGGCCTCGGGAAGCCCCGTCATCAAGGTCTCGCGCTCCGCCTTCTTGCCATCGAGGAGCTCTTTCCAGGTGGTGCGCTTTTCACCGAGCTCTGCCTTCAAGGTCTCAATCTCGGTCTCTATCCGCTCTACCTCAAGTTGTCTGGCCTCTTTAAGCAGCCCCTGCTCAGTCAACCTGCCCCTCAGTTCCGAGGCATCCTTTTCGGCCTGCCGGATTATCTTTCCGGCGGTGCTCGTCTCCTTGTTAAGGGCTTTAAGCTCTCTATTGCCGCTTACAGAGCGTATCTTTTCCTCATTTTTACTTATTCTCTCGTTGGCCTGGCTTATCCGCAGGTCCACCTCTCCCACGGCTTCTTTAAGGCCGCTTGCCTCTTTTTCTATAACATCAATGGTCCCCTTAATACGCTCCAACTCCGCGTCGAGGACTGATATCCTCTTATTATAATCCTTTTCCTCGTCCTCCATGCCCTTTATGACAAGGTCAATCTTCTGCATCCCTTCAAGTATCTCTATCGGTCTTGACAAGAAAACTCTCCTGAAATAGAAATTGGTGGGCCCACCAGGACTCGAACCTGGGACCGACCGGTTATGAGCCGGTGGCTCTTCCAACTGAGCTATGGGCCCCGCTATGAATACAAAAGGAAAAAAGGCCATGAGGGCAAAAGGCTGAAGACCCTCTGCTGAAGATGACGGCCAAAAAAATAGCGTCGATATTTAAGAATGTATTCTATTCAAATAAACTCCTCCTTGTCAAGGTCTTTAACTACGGCGCGGCTGCCGGAATTTCTCATTACCCGCACGGTCACGCGCGGCGGCCTCATAAAAGAGAATACCCTGCACAAAGAGACAAGGCTGGGCAACCCCCGCCCCCGCCCCTTCCTACTCCCCCCCATCAGAGCGAAGAAGAGGCTTTTTAAGGACCCTGGCCATGTACTCCTTCATAAAGGCTATCTCCTCTTCCTTCTTTGTTATCTCTCCATCAAGGCGCCGGCAGAGCAGCGCCGTAAGGGCCCTGCCTATCTCAGGCCCCTCTTGTAAGCCAAGGGCCTTCAGCTCCGAGCCCTTGAGCTCCGGGGTAATGCCCCGCAGACGGGTGATATAGTTTGAGAGGGACTTCTTGACAGCCTCGTCTTCCGTCTTTGCCATCATGTACAGTATGCCCTCGATGGGAAGGGGGGCGAGGGTGCTGTAGAGTTCGCTATTCTTAAAGAGGCGTCCCGAACCAATGCGTTTTAGCGCCTTACGGCAGGCGCGCCTTGATGAGAGTATCTCCACCCTTTTCCTTCCGGATATGGATAACCTCTTTATCACTGTCTTCAGCATGGCCTCGCTGAGTCCGTCCGTAAGGGCCAGGAAGAGCACCAGCCACCCCTCGGCTCCTTCGCCCGTATAGAGGAGCCTGTGCCATGCAAGGGTCTCTCTGGCCCTCTCAAAAAAGGCCTCCCTTGCCGCGTCGCAGGTAATGCCACGGTGGATAAGCGATAGGAGCCCAAGGGCCTTAAGTCCCTTTATGGCCTTGACGGCCGTATCCTCTTCAAGGATGCTCCTAAGCTCTTCGAGTATGCGCGGGCCCGAAAGGTGCTTGAAGACATCAAGGTTGACGGCCTTTTTGATAAGGTTCCGCGTATGGGGCTCTATGGAAAAACCAAACTTCACCGAAAACCTCACCGCCCTGAAGGCGCGCGTAGGGTCCTCGATAAAGCTAAGGTTATGGAGGGCCCTTATCTTCTTCTCCTTTATATCCCTCTGACCGCCGAAAAAGTCTATAAGGGTTCCGAATTTTGCGGGATTAAGCTCAACGGCAAGGGTGTTTATTATAAAGTCTCTTCTGTATATGTCGAGCTTCAGTGAAGACTGCTCAACAGTGGGCAGGGCCCCGGGGCTCTCGTAATACTCAAGGCGCGCCGTGGCCACGTCTATCTTGAACCCATCGGGGAATATGAGGACCGCCGTCCTGAACCTCTTGTGTGAGCGCACCCTGAGACGCATCTCTTCTGCGTAGCTCCTGGCAAAGGCTATGCCGTCGCCGCCCTCGATGACGATGTCCACGTCAAGGTTATCCCTTCCAAGAAGGAGGTCCCTGACAAAACCTCCTACCACATAGGCCCTGCAGTCAAGGGACCCGGCAACCCTGCCAAGGGAAATTAATATCTCCATAAGCCACGCCGGAAGCCTCTCGCGCATGAGGCTGGTAATGACCTTTACCCTGGGCTCGTCACCGCGTATATCCTTCTGCAGGAGCCGCAGTATATCCGTTCTGGTAATAACGCCCTTCACCTCGGCGCCGCTTACCACGGGTATGAGCCTCTGCCCGTGCCTTATGAACATCTCCCTTATCTCATTCACAGGGGTTTGCGGTGTAACGCATTCCGCGTCTATGGTCATGAAATCGCTTACAGACGAGCTCCCGAGGCCGTGATACATGGCCTTGTCAATGGTCTGCCTTGTAATTACTCCCTTGAAGACGCCGTCGTCCACCACGGGTATGGCGTTTATATTGTATCTGCCGAGTATGGCGGCTACGTTCCGCAGGGCCTTATCATGGCCAACGGTAATGGGGGGGAAACTCATGATATCCCCGGCGCTCTGAACAGAGGAGATACCCTTTTTAATGGCCGACAAGAGGACATCTCTCGCCTCGACAAGGGTAAGGCCCTTCAGCGTGGCCGAGGCCGCGTGGGCATGCCCGCCGCCGCCCACGCCCCTTAATATGAGGCCCACGTCCACACCCCTACCCCTGCTCCTTGCCACAACGTGAATCCTGTCACCGGAATCCACGAGCATGAAGAGCGTATCCATGCCCTCTATGTCCCTTATCTTATGGGCCAGTATGGAGATATCGCCCGTATGCCTTGTAAAGACGCCCTGGGCTATCACCATATCAAAGCCGCCGAAGGTGACGGTAGTCTCGCTTTTCAAGAGTTCATTCAGAAAGGAGACCTCCTCGGGCGTAAGCTCCCGCTTGAGCATATCCGATACAACGGAGAGGTCGGCGCCCTTTGATAGAAGAAAGGCGGCGGCCCTGAGGTCATTAACAGTGGTGGAGGGATATGTGAGAGAGCCCGTATCCTCGTAGATACCGGCCATCATGAGGGTAGCCTCGGCCACGGTAATATCAAGGCCCCTCTCCTGCAAGACCTCTACGAGTACCGTAGTGGTGGCCCCGTATTCTTTCACCACCTCTACCTGCCCGTGGAGGTCGTCGGCGGACGGGGCCGTGGAGGCGGCGGGGGGGTGGTGATCGTAGATATGGATATCAAGGCCGCTCTTGCCCGTCAGGGAGGCAAGGGCCCCGATTCTCGTGGAACTTCTCACGTCAACGAGTATGAGACGGGTAACGAGCGATAGCTCGATATCTTTAATCTTGTAGAATTTGCACTTCAGGTCAAGGGTGGGGAGCGCTCCCTTCAAGGTCTTCTCAAGGGAGCCGGGAAAGACGAGCTTTGCTTGAGGATAGAGCTTTAGAGCGGCTATCATCGAGGCAAGGGCGTCAAAGTCCGCGTTCGTATGGGCGGAGATAACTTCCATGGCCCTATATTAGCATATTTGACCCCCGGGTGACAGGGCGGCCATGTGGTGAAGGATTTTATCAGGGGCTGATAAGGCCCCCGGGTGGCAGAGGATTCAAACTTGCGGATTCTGCGGCAACAAAATCGCGCAAAAGCTCTACCATGGGCTCATACTGCCGTAAGGCGGGACTAAAAGAGGAACTTCCTCGGCCCTTTCCTCTTTTTTCTTTCCTCTTCTTCTCTTTTTTTCTTTTCCTCTCTCTTTTTCTTCTCTTTTGCCGTGGCGGCCTTGTCTTTAATTACATCCTCTCCGGTAATCCAGTCCGGTATTGTCTGCGCCTGAGAGTGACAGCGGAAGCAATCCTCAAGGGGAAAGGCAACCTTGCCGTGACAGGCCCCGCAGTACTGGCCGTTTATTATCTTCATCATGTCCATGCCGGGGTTGCCTCCCTTTTTAGCCTTGAAGCGCCCGGGGTGGCAGGACTTGCAGTCCATTGCCTCGGTATGGGCCTTATGGGGAAAGAGCACATCCGGAGGGGCCGGGGTATATCTTGAGGAAGGCATGATGATGTCTTTATTAATGGACTTGAGTTTTTTCCTGCCCTCCAGGGAGGCCGTGGGCCTTATCTTATTCTGATGCAGGGCCCTGGCCCAGTTTATCTTGTTACCAAAACCATCTGCGGGCAGACCACTCGCAATATGCTCCAACTTGGAGTTTTCCGTGACTTCCTTGCCGTATGAATGACAGCGGAGGCATTTATCGGGGCCAAAGGCGACCTCGTTGTTATGGCAGACCCCGCACTGTTTGCCGGCCTCTATATCGGCCTGCCTGATATCCGTACCGCCGGCCTTCATAGCAAAATCAAGGGTGCCGTGGCAGACATTGCAGGTATAATACCTCCTGTGAAGCCAGTGCTTAAAGACCACCGGCGCCACGTTGTCTCCACTCTTTATGTTTTTCTTCATCACGATGGAGCCGTACCAAGAGGGCGGCAAAACCTTGTGATACCCCTTCGGGCCTTTTATATCCGTCGCAGCGGCCGGCCAAACCGGCAACGCCATGGACGCGGCGATAAGGACCACAAGGACCGCAGGTATCAGGGACAAACGCAAGAACTTCACTCTAAAAAGACCTCCCATAGAGATAATTATTCAGTAGCCCCTGTGACATGAGGAGCATAAGCGCAGGTAATCTGTCCTGAGCATGTTAGGATAACTTGACCTGTTATGATTATCATGACAGGTGTAGCATACCATCTTGCCATCAGAGCTAAGGGGCATCAGCCTGCTTATGTTTATCCCCGGCCTCTTGCCCATTGGATGTTTTGCCACGGGGTGATTGCCGAGATACCCATCATGACAGCGCGTGCAGATGGTTACGGAGTCAAACTTCAAGGCCGGCATTGAGCTTGTGTGACAGTAGGCGCACTCGTCCTTTTTGGAGTAATCATGGGGGTTATGGCCCCTCGCGGCGGCCCCTGCCACCGTAGATAGACCGAGCCCATGCATAAGGACAAGCACGGCCATTGCCGCGCCCACATAAAAACCGGTTCTCAGAGACATAAGGACAACCCCGCTCTCCCGCGCAAGGCATGGCTCTTTAAATAGCTTAAAGATACCCCCGCGCGTAAAAATATAGCGGCCCCTCCCGAGTTCAAAGGGATACCTTTCGATTGATTAAAAAAAACATCAGGCAGAGCCCCTAATTGGAACAGTCAGCCACTGTATTACAGTTATATGTGGCCGTAACGCCGGTAAGGATATTGGTGAAGTTATTCTTGCATACCTTATCCGTAAGCGTATTGACGGTCCTGAAGTAGAGCTGTGCCCCCGTTGTAGTCGTAGCCGGCACATAAGACTCGATACAGGCCCCGTTCATAAGCCTGAAACCGAGGGGGCTCGACCCCGCCACCGTGCCGGCGGGCGCGTCGCTTCCGTGTATGCCCTTCATAACGTTATTTACCGAATCATAAGCCCCGCCGTGGCAGGTAAGACAGAGATTGCCGAAACGGTTGCTGTCGTTGCCCGTGCCCACGCCTGTCGCATAAAAAGGCGAGCTAATGCCCAGGCCGTCCACGGGGTGCGGCACTCTTGAGTAGTTAGCGTTTGGCCCCACATAGCCCTCGTCTCCGTAGACATCGCGCCTGTGGCAGTTGTAGCAGAAGTTCTGCACGGAACCCACCGCCCTCTCGTTGTTTCTCAAGATCCACTTGTTACTGGAGCCATGAGGACCCTGCGGATCCGAGGCCGAGTTCGGGCCGTGACAATCCGTGCAGGTCATGGTGGACTCGTGAGTCACGTTGAAGAAACCTGTCCTCGTGCCTCCGCTGGGAAAATCAAGATAGGTAAATGTATTGGTAAGGCCAAGTCCGTTTGCCGGCCAGTTGGGGTTGGCAGTGGGCAGGGGCCTGTTCTTGCCCTGCGCGAAAACGGGATGGATGCCCTCGTTATTTATATTAAAGTCAGCCGTAATGTCGGATTCCTTTACGATACTGCCGTCGGCGTTGCCCGAAGGCACGTCTGGCGGTGTAATCCCGTAGGCGTAAAATGAATGGCACTTCATGCAGAGGTAGCCTTCGAGGTTGTCCCCTCCCGGCGTAGTAGATATGAAATCAATGACCTGATAGCTGAGGACCGGTCCGGAGAGAGGCCATAAGTTCGGCTTAACGCCCCATGAGCCCAAGATGTTGGGACCTATGATATCACCGTTGATTCCGCCTATGGTGTGGTTGCCGGCCTTGGCCCCATGTGGGTTGTGGCAATCCACGCACTCGGCGTGCCTGTTAGTGCCGAGGTTGGCGGCGGTTTCGCGCACCGGGTCGCCGGCAAAGCCCCTTGAGGGCACATGGGCGCCGCTCACACCCTTGACATCGTGCTTGGAGAGCCTGATAAAAAGGGAATCTATATCCTTGGCGGCAACGTTGCCGTTATGGCAGTTAAGACAGGTCCACTCCTCATCTTCAATAAGGCCGCTTATGGGGTTTGTGCCCTTTAAAAGGCTTTTTCCGGCCATGCCGCCATGGCCGCGGTGACAGGCGAGACAGCTATGCATCTGCGGCGTATCATCGGCAAAGCCCGATGCGCCCATATCAAGGTGATAGGGGTTCTCACCGACCTGGTTCCAGAGGGCAAGAGAGTCCCTGTGTACCGATGGGTTGGTGTTCCAGTACCTCTTGTCATGACAGGCCTCGCAGAGCACGCCGTTTTCAAGGGTCGTTACCATAAAGGACGGATATATGGTCCCGTGGGGATCATGACAGGACGTGCATTGGACCATGTTATTCTTATCGAGCTTCACCTCAAGCGGCATGGCCGAGGGCGCCTTTATCTCAACATTGTCAGGGTAAGAGAGAGCATAATCAAAGGAAAGCGGGTGGTCATCCCGTAAATCCGTTCCTATAAAGGCGGTAGAGGCAGAGGTCAACTTGCCGGCAGTCACCCCGGGACCTGTAACGGGCAGGGTGGCCGGACCCTTAACTCCGGTGAGATTCAGAAGAGAGCCTATGGCAATGGTGCCGTCGTGGCAGGATAGACAGAGCTTTGAGGAGCCCGTAGGCTGACCCATGGTTGCCACGACCGTATCGCTCTGATAGATATTATAGGTGGCCCCGGAGTCCGCCCTGTTCCATATGGGACCCGATGGGTTAGCGTTATGGGGGGCGTGGCAAAAGACGCATATCCTCGTGGTGGTTACGGTCTTTACCGCAGCCGATGAAAATACGCTGAAGTTGTGTTTTGTAGCGGCAACCGTGGCAAAGGCAGGGCCGCCCTGCAGGACAAAAAACATGGCCGCAAGGGTAAGCAACCCAAAGCGCCGCGAGAAAGCGCGCATAGCCCTGCGTACCATCACGGGACACCCCTCAGCCCTTTCACCATAAGGGGCTTTGCTTTTTATGAGCTCGGTGTATTTCAAAACAACCCTCCCGTAGCTAACCAGCTATCCTCAATGAGAGATAAAACAAGACAGGCGGTCTCTCTATTCCCCGCACAGGTCATCATAGCCCGCCTCTGCCAAACCTATGACCTTTTTAAATCCGCGGCACATCTTAAGGCACACGCCCTTTTTAAACCCGCGCCCACATTAAGCCCCTGGCCCCAGGCTAACCACGGCGGCCGGGCCTCCTTGCGCCATCCCCGCCGCCGCCGCCAAGATACTCGAAGACCTCTATCCTTCTGTTGTACGGGTCCGCCACGTAAATATTATCGGCGCCGTCTATAAAGACCCCGCCCGGCATCCAGAACATCCCTGCCCCTGAACCGAGTTTTCCGAAGTTGAGTAGAAAGGCGCCCTTGCGCGAAAATATCTGCACTGTATCGAATATGGCGTCGGCCACGTATATGTTGCCCTCGGAGTCCACGGCTATGCCCTTGGGCCTGCCGAGGTCGCCTGTGCCGTCGCCGTGCTCTCCGAAACTCGTCTGATAACGGCCGTT
The DNA here is from genome assembly GCA_964567185.1 of uncultured Thermodesulfobacteriota bacterium. Lineage (GTDB taxonomy): Bacteria > Desulfobacterota > GWC2-55-46 > GWC2-55-46 > JADFVP01 > JAJRZX01. The sequence goes on along the minus strand of CAZMKZ010000020.1, from coordinate 4,873 downwards.
CATGTCAAATATCTGCACCCGGTAATTCATGGAGTCCGTTACATATAGATCACCACTGCCGTCAACAAAGACATCCATGGGGTAATTAAATTGCCCCTCCGCAGAGCCGAGACCTCCGAAGCTCCTTATGAGTTTACCCTGCAGGGTTAATATCCTCACCTTATGCCCGCCTGTATCCACTACATACAGACGCTTTCTCGCGGCGTCAACGGCTATGCCCGTGGGACGGACACCGCCGTCAAGGGAACGTATCAAACGCCCCCTGGAGTTAAAGACATAGACCTTTCGCGCCATGGAATCGCTCACATATATATTATCATCGCTGTCCGTGGCCACCCCTATGGGCGAGGCAAGGGAGGACTTGCCTGCCTTGTCTATATAAAAATACTTCTTTTTCTTCCTGTCGTATATGTGAATCCTCTTATAGGCCGTATCCGCCACTATAACCCTGCCGTGAGTATCTACGGCGATGCCGTAGGGCTTCACCATAGACCTCTTGTCCTCGCCTATAATGACATCGACTATCTTTTTAAACAGACCCTTCTTGATGCCGGCGTCCTCGGGCCTTGCTATTGAGATATCAAAGGCTATACGAGCCGGGGCCGGAGGCTCCGGCCATATGAGGGGTTTGTGTTTGAAGTCTTTGGACTGTTGCGAGGATATATCCGGGCTTCCGCAGCCAACGGCGACAAATACAAGGGCCATAACAAGAAGACCGAGCCATGACAATGCCCGTGCGCGCCGCAAGGCCCCTTTCCCCCTGCCGCGGTGATAGCCAAAAAAACCGTTAAAAGAAAGATTCATTTTCATGACATTACCATGCCTACCTATTTTCTGTGGCAGTACTGACAGATATCGAGCCCCTCGCTCCTGAGACGAACCTCCTGGTCCGCGCCCCAGTCCGCCCTGCCGTAAAGCAACCCCCTCTCATGGGAGTTATGACATGTCCCGCAGAATATCTTGCCCGTAGCCGGGTCAAGTGGAAGAAGAACAGGTATCTCCTTCTTCTCAAGCCTCATGTTCAGGTATATCTTTCTTGACAGATCCGTAAGGTGACTGGGTGCAACAAAACCGCTCATCTGCGGCCCTATGCCCTCGGCGCCGGGGTGTTTTCTTACAACGTGGCAGATATAGCAGTTTTTATCAATCTCATTCTTGAAACGAAGCTCCATGTTCGCAGGCGAGTTCAGGTTCTCCGTATCAGGCATTTTCGTATGGCAGATAAGACACTTTGACCATAGGACCTCACCCTCGTCGTTTATCTGTTCGTGCGGGTTTATAAGGGACTTTCTGGCAGAGGCCCTGTCATAAGAGAGTTTTGGGAGCGCCTTCTTGTTCGCCGCATTGGCAAAACCAAAGCCCACGAAAAAAAGGAGAAAGAGGACTGCAAGGCTTCTTGAGAGTACGGTATATACTGCGCGCATGATGACTTGACCCTTATGTCAGCGCGGGCGTTACCGCCCGTTGCCTGAAGTTTATCTATTTACACAATAAAGATTAAAAAGCCATTAGAATCTACTGCCCGAAGGCATAGACCGAGCCGTCCTTTGAACCGATAAAGAGCCTTCCGCCTGATATGGCCGGCGAGCTATGCACACCCCCGCCCGTGGCATAACTCCAGCTTACCTCGCCAAGGATAATGTCAATGGCATAGATACTGCCGTCCTCACACCCCACATAGATAAAACCGTTGGAGGTAACAACAGGCGTGGAGTTAATGGGCGCAGGGAGCTTGTAATCGGCGAGCTCTCTGCCGCGCCGCATCCCGTAGGCCTTTATATGGCCATCTTGAAAGGCCAGATAAATCTTGCCGCCCGCCACAACGGGAGAGGAGTACGCAAGGGTCTTGCCGGTGTTTTTCCTGAGGGTAATATCGCCGGTCTCAGCCTTGAAGCCCATTATTTTTCGCTTTGCGAATGAGAGGTAAATCGTCCCGTCCTTCACAACAGGGCTTGAGTATATGGACGAGTTGGAGAGATAGCCCCAGTTTCTGCCGCCGCTACTGCCTTCCTGTGAGTATACCAGCCCGTTCTTGCCGGCAAAGACTACTGCGCCCTTGTAGTACACGGGAGATGAGTATATGCCGCTGTATCTATCGTAAGAGAGGAGTTTCATCCGCCAGACTTTCTTGCCTGTCCCGGCATCAAGGGCGTAGAAGTTCACGTCAGATGAACCGAAAAAGACCTTGCCGTCGCCCACCACCGGAGAGTTAAGTATGGAACCCCCGGTAGTGAAACTCCAGATGAGTTTTCCGTCCCCTGCGTCAAGACAATAGAATTTACCGTCCTTTGAGCCGAAATAGACACGACCGTCCTTGACAGCGGGCGTTGAGAGAATCTCACCGCCCGTGGCAAAGCTCCAGAGCTTGGCGCCGGAACTCTCGTCAAGGGCATAGAGCCTTTTGTCGTAAGAGCCTACAAAGACCTTGCCGCCCGAGACAACGGGCGATGAATAGACCGGCCCATTAGTGGTGAATTTCCAGAGTACCCTGAGGGGCGGCCTCGGAGCCGCCGCCGCAAAGGAAGAATGAGACCTGTCCTTCATGAACATGGGCCACTCGGAGAAGGCCTCCGTAGGGAGCAGAAGAGCGGGAAGGGAGAAAAAGATTATGGCAATAAAAATCTTAATAAAAACAGAGGCGCAGCGTCTTCGGGAAGTTTGTCTCATATATTATCATACCCTGAATATTGAGATATCTTTTAAGGCTTCTTCACTTCGTGACATCATATGATTCAGTTCTTCTATGAGGACTTCTCTTCTTAATGGTTCTCCGGGGGGACCCATAAGACGACTCAATTCCTTCATGGAGCTGTCTTCTATATGAGCGGCCGCGTGCCTTACCCTTCCGAATCTCTCATCAAGAAGCCTCATGGCCCTGTTAAAGGCGCCGCCAACGGCAGGTATGCCATGAGATTGAGATGCAACCCTCACGGTCAGGTCCCCCTCCTGCCCGGCCCTTTTCATGGCCTCAAGATAAAAGGCAAGCGCCGTGTCAAGACGCCTCATGAGATAATACCCCGGCACAACCCCTGCAAGGGCTACAAAGAAAACGCTCACAAGGGAGAGCTTCCATATAACAGGCCAGATTATATCCAAGGTAGAGTTGGCCTGCAAGTGAATTCTATCGAGCCTCGCCCCGAGCCTTTTATCAATGAGGAAATAAGCGGCGATAATATTGATAGGGAGTCCTGCCGTGACGATAACGGACAGTCGCCCACAAAGCGGCCCTGTAGCCCCTTTCTGATGAAAAACCGCCTTCTCCTGAACCATGGGTATCCGCCCATAGGACACCTCGGCATAATAGCATAAAGTTAAAAAACTTTCAACTACGTGACCGTCTATTTAATATGGCAGGTAAGGCACAGATTGCTCCCGTAATTGCTCATGACCAGTTGCGCATGTTCGCTTGAATAGGGGCTGTGGCAGGTCCCGCAGCCGACCCGGCCGCCGTAGAACTTTATCTGCGGGGGCAGCTTTGAAATCTCCCTGTACGCGCCCCTGTATTTTCTCTTGGCTTCGGAGTATAAAACCCCCACGGGGTGGCTAAGCCCCGTAGTGTTGCTATGAAGGCTCCTGAAGACATCTACATTCGCCACAGTGGACTCGGTGCCCAGGATGGCGTCATGACAGCTCATGCACCTTATGGACATCTCATCAAGGCGTACCTCTCCATGGTTGTCAGGCGCATAGGCCACCTTTACCACCCCGCCCATATGTGCGCCCGCGCCAAATACGCTGTGCATCTTCTCATCGAGGCCGCTGTGACAGAGCACGCAAAAGCCCTGCCCCCCGGCGCTTGTCCTGATGTGAGAGGGACCGAAACCCGGCTCATGAACGCTATGACAGGTCACGCAGGTAACCATGCCCCTCCAGTCAAGGGGCAGGTAATCGGGCACCTGCATGACGGGTCTTACGTCAACGGGGTGAGAGAGGCCGTCCTGCTCCTCATGGCACTTCTCGCACAGAACGGTGACGTCCTTCTTAAGCGTGGGCCTCTTTCCACCCGGCACCGGCATTTTTATATGACAATCAAGGCATCTACCGGAAAAATCGTGATAACCCCGGCCCGGATAAGGGCCGGCTACTGAAAAAGCGGGGCTTGCCATAGCTAATAAAATCAGGATCAGAACCTTTATCACCGTATTATAACCTCCGCCGCAGTAAAGGGCGCCTCCTCGCCTGCACCCGTCATTATCTGCCTGTATTTATATTCAAGGCCCTTGCCCTCATCTCCCCTACGAGAACGCCAGGCCACTTAATGCCCATGGAGATAAAAAAACCATTACGAGCACCTCATGGATAAAAAATCGACTTGAAGGCAATAAGATCTCAACTATACCGGTGACCGCGCTATGGTTTTCATCCTGACACCTCTCTGCGCGGGTATAGCAGTGTCTATATTATTTAGTATCGGCAGGGAGGGATGAAAGTTTAGCGCAAAGGCTTGTCTCAAGGAGTGAATGCAAAAGTGCACTGCAATGGGTGGGCAAAGGGGCAAAAAAAAGGGAGGCCTCACAAAACAGGCCCCCCCGTATGATATATGAAACCTGTTTTTTTTGTGCTGAAGTCAGGACCCTTCAGGAGTAAAAAAGGGCAATCAGGCGGGTCTTCCATAGAGGCACGGGGCATATATACTTATACCGCATCCACGGGTCTTATTGACTATCTGTCCTGTACTGTGATATAAGACCCTCTGGCTCATCAACGGACATGGCCGGAGCCACCCTGCATTCAAGATACTGGCGGCGTACCCAAGTGGCTAAGGGAGCAGTCTGCAAAACTGCCATCCAGCGGTTCGAATCCGCTCGCCGCCTCCATACTTTCTTTTAGAAAAAAGAAAGTATGACAAAGAAAACCAATAGGGAACAGGCTT
>CAZMKZ010000019.1:0-34875 GCA_964567185.1 uncultured Thermodesulfobacteriota bacterium | reverse complement strand
CCCTGTTTCCCCGCGCCTTTGTAATGGGGATGGTCTTTTTTCTCAGCTCCACTATCTTGAAACCGGCCCTCTCGAAGAGGAGCCTCACCGTGCGGGGCGAGTAATAATAGAGATGGAACTCATGGTATAATTTTTTTACGGGGTAACTCAGCGCGCCACCAGTGCCCACGTAGGCCATGTGGGCCAGAAGCCTCATGAGAGACTCCTCGTTAGGGGTATCGAATATGAGCACGCCGTCGTCGGCCAGCACCCTCCGCACCTCCTCAAGCTCACAAAGCGGGTCTTCAAAGTGCTCCAATACGTCCCACATGGTGATAACGTCAAAGTACCTGTCCGGGAACCCGGCCTCCCTGAGAGACCCCTTTCTGCAGTCCATGCCGAAACGCTCTGAGGCGAACTTCACGGCAAACTCCGATACGTCGGTGCCGCGCACGTCCCAGCCCCTCTCTTTGGCCAGCGCGAGAAAGACGCCCATGGCGCACCCGATGTCAAGGAGCCTGCCTGGTTTTTTCATCCCCTCGATAAGGTCAAGCCCCCGCTTGAAGTCAGCTATGCTCGAAGACTCCTCGCCTTCAGCGGGGTCCACAACGGAGTTGCCGAAAAAATAGGCGCTCCGCTCGTTAAAATAATCCGAGGAATAGACATCTTCAGGCTCGCCGCCGCCGCCCTTCATATAAAGACTTACAGTGCCGCATGACCTGCAGGCCATAACGTCAAAATCCCTCAGGCGATACTTCGTCATCAAGTCGTTGGCCCCGCACACCTTACACAGCATCCGAAAGCCTCCTCTCTTCGCGTCTGTGAATATTGAAAAAGACCACGCTGAAGGCAAAGACCATCCAGTAGGTCTCTATCTCGAGCACATTTGCGGTCATGGCAAAAAAACCGAGCCCCACGATGATGCTTAAAAAGGCAATGGCCATATTTTTCATATAAGGGTCCTTTGTCCTCAGCATTATGCGCACCATGTTGAAGGCAGAAAAAATATAGAGCCCCATATAGCTCAAGAGCGAGAATATGCCGTTTTCCAGCCATGACTGAAGAAAACTGTTCTCCGGCATCTCCGGTTTTTTCGGAACGCTTGAGACCTCATATCTGTGATAATAGGGCAGGAAACCGCCTGAACCGTTACCCAGTATGGGGTGATCTTTTATCATGTCAAAAGACATCTTCATCCACCCGAGCCGATATGTAATGGTCTTTGTCCCCGTCTCTCCCGTATACCTGCCGAATGGGGTGCTCGGCAGTACCACCGCGGCCACAAGGGCCGTTAGCAATATGCCGGATATGGCGCCTATGCCATAGAGCCACTTCCACCTCAGTTCCGTTAGCAGGTAGAAGACGAGACATACGAGCAAAAAGCCTATAAGCCCCCCCCTTGAACCCGTGCCGTAGATATTGACGAGGAATATGACGAGGGCGAAAAGATAGAAGAGCTTGAGCCTCTTTTTCTTCGCGAGATAGGCAAGGGCAAGGGCAAGCCCCGTTGGAAGTATCATGAAGGCGGCGTGAAAGTCTGGGTTGCTCGCCGTGCCTATTATCCTTATCTCACCTGTCTCTATCACGCGTGTGTCTATCTTCTGGCCCACCAGCCTCAATACAGGCGTGCCCGTGGTAAGCTCGAAGATACCGGCGCTCGCAGTAATCAGGAGGTTTGCCAGAAAGAGTATGAAGACCGCTTTTTTGAAGACCTTCTTCTCGCCAAGAAGATTTATGATAAGCACCATGAGGATAAAACGGTTTATCCTCCTTGTGAATAAGCCGAACCAGAGAGATTTGTCAGCGGCGTTGACTATGGAAGTAAATGAGAAGATTAGATAAAAGACGGAAAGAATCATTACGGGGCTCTCAAAGATGAGCGTCATCATCTTATCGTCCTTTGAGAGCAGGGACCTTACAAACCAGGCAATAAGCGTAAAGAGCACTATTACCTTGGCCATTGTCAGGGAACCGCTGGGCGTTAATTTGCCCAGGGTGTCAAGGGGCACGGCAAAGAGCGCGGCCAGCATACCCAGGACAGGGCTGTAAAAGCAGATAGCTCCAAGCGCGGCGGCCATTGTCAGCACAACGCCCACGAATAGGGAATAACCTATGGCAATACCCGTGCAGGCGAAAAAAAACGCTACAACCGCGCCGGTTCCCCTATGTATTATGGCGTTAAAGTTCTTCAATTATAATCGGCGCGCTCCCTGAATCTATCTTTATCTCATTGCCGTGGACCGCGCGCTCCTCTTTTTTAAGGCTCACCGTCTCCGTAATCCTTACCCTTGCCGAGGCAACGGGAAGACGCACCCGTCCCCCTCTCTCGGACCAGAGCACATATATGGCCGCACCGCCCTTTTCCACCTTGAAGGCGTAAATCCCCTCGCCCATATCCAGCCTCTTGATGGAGTCAAAACCGTCAAGCCTTGAGCTCAGGAGCTTATAGGTAAAATAGGCCGTTTTTTTCCTGTCGTTATCATCGATAAGGCTAAGCCTCTTGTAGTTCTCAGACCATCCCTGGGTTACGTGAAGAGAACTCCAGAATATTTTTTCCAGACCCGCGGATACGCCGAGGATATACCTCTTTACCACCTCCCCGGCCTGCGCCTCTTCTGAATAGCCATAAAAAGGTCCCGCGTTCTCAAGGCTCCAGACGGGTTTTGAGTAGCCGTATCTCTCCATGGCAGCCTTCAGCCACGCCACGGTTGAGGGGATGCTGTAGGCGTCTCTGGAGTAGATATGCACGTCTACGATATCAAAGGAGTCTTTTCCATCTTTCAGAAGGGTCCTCACCTTTCTGATGGCCTTTTTGTACTTCCTGTTCTTCAGGAGCCGCGCCCTCGGCACCCTCCGGGGTCCCCTCTTGCCGCCGCCCTTCTCGAAGTATCCGCGGCTGTCAAAGCCCTCGCCAACGGCAAAGGCTATGCCGCCCGTAATGGCGCCGCATATGACACTGGCCGAGGGGTCGGCGCTCTTTATCTCCCTGTAGGTAATGCCAAGAAAGCGCAGATAATTCTCCGTCGTGTCCTTCCACTGCCACATCCATTCGCCCTCTACCTGCCAGTATCTGACGGGGTACTTGAGCCCCGGCATATCATCGATGCCGTCGCCGTCGTATCTTTCCACAACGGTGTGTATGAATTTTTTCCACGCCTCTATATCCGAGGGAAAGCCGCTGCTCGATGTAAGCGGATGGCCCCGTTTATAACCCCTCTGGGCCCGGCTGTTGCCGCCCCATTTATTGATGTCCCTGATGGTGGCCACTATGGAATCAATACCGCGGCCCTGCAGTTTACTGATGCCCTTGTCTATACGGGAGAAATCATACCTGCCCTTCTGCCGCTCTATGGACCCCCATGTAAGGGCGGCCACCCTCACCTGTCTTACTCCCAGGTCCCGCACCGCCGCGGCGTCGCCGTACACGCCATGGAGCCCGAAAGGCGAAGCCGCCCACGAGGGCGCGGCAAGACAGACCAGGACTGCTATGGCAAAACCGCTGAAAACCTTCATGATGACCTCACCTTAAAAACGCATTTTGGTAAAAACGAAATATGTAAAGATCATTACGACAAAGAACCAGCCGAAACCAACGGCGCCCCATAAAAGATACTTGATTTTATCCATCACAGATACCCCAATCCCTTTAGTTTTTCTTCCATTTCCTTTTTATCATCATCAGAATAGGCAACCTTTTCCGCCTTCTCATGTCCATCGTCTGCATCGTGCCTTACAGGCCCGTTGGCGGCCATGAACTCATCCTCAAAGACCTCTGTAAGGACACGTCCGTCCATGTTCCCGGGCACTGGCTGGCCCATTATGTAAAGTATCGTGGGGGCCACATCCGCAAGGCCCGCACCTTCTATGGCAACGCCTTTTTTTATGACCCCGGCGGCCTGCAGGACAAGCGTGCCGTTCAGGCGGTGCGTGCCCGTATGCTCAAAATCCGATGAATCTATGCTGAGTCTCTCAAGAAAGACGCTCCCGTCGCCCCGCTTCAGGTTGCCCTGCGTGTAGTAGGAGTAGTCCTTCCATTCTATGATAATATCCGGGGCCGATTCAAGGAGCGGCCCGGAGTAAAGCTCTTCCCTCATCCAGACTCTTTCCACGAGACGGGCCTCGCCGTCAAAGGCCCTCAACTTCATAAGCCTGTCTTTTATCTCCCCCCGTACCTTCTCGAAATCCTCGGGTCTCACGGTCCCCTCATATTCCCTGCCCCGGAGATTAACGGAGATATTACCGTACATGCCCCATGAATATGCCCTTGTGCCGGCCCAGTCTATGCCTGCAAAATACGCGAGGGACTCTGTCCTGTCCTTTAGCCCGGGAAACCTCGACTTTATCCAGTCCCTCGAACCCTTTGAGAGGCACTTCTTTGTAAATGTCTTGCCGCCCTCAAGGAGGGTCTTCTTTATCTGCTTTTTCCTGTACGCGAGCAGACCCTCTTCGCATAGCCAGTTATTGAGGTTTATTACCTTCTTCAGCTCCCCGCCACCGTGGTCCGACATGATTGCCACCACCGTCCCCTCGGGGCAGGAGGCAACAAGCTCTCCCACGGCCTCGTCCACTTTTCTGTAGGTATGGGCGATGATATCGCCGAACCTCTCCACCTCCCCGCTTTTCACGCCGCGCTCTTTGTCCATCATCTGGCGCCAGAAGACGTGCTGCACATGGTCCGTGCTCCCGTAGACCACCATGAATACGTCCCATGGCCGTGTTCTCATTATATATTTACTTACAGCGGTCCTGTTATCAACCACACGGTCTATGTCCGCCACCCTGTAATCGGCCTTCTTCTTTCCAATAGGGAAGGTGCCGCGAAGCTCATAGGGACCCACCTTATCAACGATCTCTTCGTAGAACTCCGGCGGGTAGACAAAGCCGCTGTTAAGCCCGGGCGCGTCAAAGCCGGAAATCATGACGCCGTTGACCTCCTCCGGCGGATATGTAAAGGGCACGTTCACCACCCCCACCTTGAGGCCCCGCTCCGAGAGTATACCCCAGATGCTCTTTACCTGCTTGAAACTGCCGTTCACAAAACGCACGTCATGGGAGCGGGGTACGCGCTCTATGAAGTCGAATATGCCGTGCCTTGCCGCCGTGCACCCGGTCATGAACGTAGTCCAGGCCTGCGGAGTTGTGGGCTGAATCGTGGAGGCGAGCTCACCGCCTGCCCCTCCATCCATAAGGGCGCTCAAGTTGGGTAGCTCACCGCGCGCGGCCATGGGCCGTATAATATCGAGGGTTGCCCCGTCAAGGCCGATTATAAGGACCTTTCTCGGTTTTGCGTCACTGCTCATGAGGCCTCGCTGTATATGGCGGTTATCTCATCGGCCATCTTTTCCAGGCTAAACTCCTCTTCCAGCCTCTTTCTCCCGTTTCTGCCGAGCCTCCGGCGAAGCGACTGGTTGACAAGAAGTATCTTTAACTTTACGGCAAGCTCCGCCTCGTCGCCATCTGGCACCAGAAAGCCCGTCTTCCCATGGGCAACCACCTCAGGCACACCCCCCACGGCAGTGCAGACAACGGGTTTTGATTGTTTCATGGCCTCGAGTATGACAAGGCCGAAGCCCTCCTTCACCGAGGTAAGGGCAAATACATCCATAAGGGCGATATATCTATCCACGTCCTCCTGCCAGCCCGTGATAATGACCCTCTCCTCTATGCCGAGCCTGCGGGCAAGGGACTCAAGGGAGCTTCTCTCGGGACCGTCGCCAACAAGGAGGAAAAACACATCCGGCTCTGATTCAAGCAGAGACCTTGCCGCCCTCAAAAAGAGGGGATAGTTTTTAGTGCCCGTGAGCCTGCCCACGCTACCCACCACGCCGGCGCCGTCGCCTATGCCAAGCTCCTTTCTCAAGGCCTTGGCCCTGCGGGCCGGGGCAGGGGAACAATCAATGCCGTTGCATACAACCCTCAACTTATACTCACTTACGCCTTTTTGCCTCATTATCTCTGCCGTGGCCCTGGAGTTGGCTATAAGGACCCGTGAGAACCTTGCCATGAAGAGGTCCGTGGCATGCCAGACCCCCGCCTTTCTCGCCGAGCCCGTGGCGTCCATAAGCTCACTGTAGGTATCGGCGTGCACAGAGGTAATGATAACGCCCCTGCGCGCGAAAAACGCCGCAAGCCTGCCGTAGAAGTTCCCGCTCACGCTGTGGGTATGCACGATATCCGCCCGCTCACTGCGTATCAAGGCCGAAAGCCTCGCTATAAGCATAACGTCAAGGCAATGCCTGCGGCTGATTACCACCGGGGCAAGACCGAGGCCGCGGGCCTTACCTGCCATGGGACCCTCGCAGAGAAAGACCGGCATAATATCCATGCCCCGCCCCTTCAGCTCTTTAAGGAGCGGCAGTATCACGGAGGCTATACCACCGGTCTCCCTGCCGCTGAATATATGCATAACCCTCATATATCAATCCATATATCCAAGGCTTTTCAGGCGTTCCTCCATCTCTCCCTTTTCCTCTGCCGTAAGGAGGTCTTCGGCGGCCTTATCAACGAACTCCGGCTTCGTGGACTTGGGAGAATGAGTATTGAGAAAGTCCCGGGTAAATATCTTCGTCATTACCCTGCCGTCTACATCGTCGGGAATGGCAAGGCCCATATCATAGAGTATGGTGGGCATGACATCTATTATCCGCGCGTCGTCTATCTCCTTGTTCTTGTTTATCTCCTTGCCGCAGGCTATGAACATGCCGTTTATGCGGTGCGAACCCGTATCCCTCTCCGGGGTCTCAAAGATGAAATCCGTATGACGGGTACTCACGATATGCCTGCCTTCTGAGAGCACGTAAAGTATATCAGGGGCCCTCTCAACAAATGGACCGCTGTATACTTCCTCTCTTCTGTGCACCTCGCTTACAATGGGTTTACCCGTATCAGGGTGTTTCAACTTCCTTAATTTATCCATGATGAGGTCCCGTAGCTCCTCGTACTCCTTGCCCGGCTCAACAATGCCGTGGGGGTTTCGCCCCTTCAGGTTGATGTATATGCCATGGTCGGTGTTGGAGGCGGTAAAGGCGCGGGTCTGCTCCCAGTCCATGCACTCAAAGACCTTTTTATACCCCGCCACGGATTTAGGGTTCCTGTGCTTGTCGAAGAGCATCTTTGTAAGCCTCTCCGACTTTGTAATGGCCCTGTAGGCCTTGACCTTTAATTTGCGGCGGTAATTGGTAAACATGGTCTTGCCGCCCTTTATATGCAGAAGACCCATGTCTTTTAGCCATTTATTCAGGTAGACCTTCTTGTCAACAGCTCCGAAACCATGGTCTGACATGACCATTATGGTGGTATCCTCGTCCACCTCCTTAATAAGCCTCCCGATGGATGCGTCAAGAAAGGTATAATATGCGAGGACCTTGTCTCTCAGTTCCGACGCCTTGCTCTCGTCGGAAAGGTAGTCCCAGAGTATATGCTGCATGCGGTCCGTCTCCGTATAGACGGTCATGAAAAAATCCCAGTCGAACTTTTTCATGAGGTATATGGTGCTGTCCGTCCTCTTTTCCGTACAATTTGTAAGCAGGGCCGGTATCTTGTCCTTATCCTTGTTCCAGTCCCTCATGAAGATAACATCGGCGATATAACCGCATTTGCCGGTAATCTCCTCTGCGAGAGACTCGGGGTGGGTGATTAGCTGGTCCGGCGGGCTCATGAGCCCGGCTATGAGATACCCGTCTATCTTTGGCATGGGGTATGTAAGGGGCACGTTTATGGAGCATACCTTCTTCTTGTTCTTTGTAAGGATGGACCAGAGGGTATCGGAGTGCACGTCGCCAAGGTTGACAAATTCCTGCTCCCCTGTCTCGGGGTTGGTCTTGGTAAAGTCGAAGAGCCCGTGCCTTCCGGGGTGCTTTGCCGTGAAAAAGGTGGCCCAGGCCGGAGGGGTTATGAACGGCATGGTTGATTCAAGGTCGCCGCTTACGCCCCGTTCCATGAGGGATGCGAGATTGGGCAGCAGGCCCTTTCGCGCCAGGGGTTTTATTACGGCCATGGTGCCGCCGTCAAGACCTATCATAAGAACTTTCTTTTTCATTATTCCTCCATAGATTCTTTAATGCAGGGCCAATCCCGGAAGGAGCTTCCCGGACGCCTCTACTACCTGTTCCACGGTTATCCTGTTCACGCAACTCTCTTTATCAATGAGGCACCTGTCCTCTTTGTAGCATAATTGCACCGGGCCGCCGGCCATGAATGTGGGCTCAAAGTACCTGCACCCTGATACGTCGGCGCCGAGCACAAGGTTGCCTTCTCCGTAAGGGCCGTACATGGCCGCCGAAGTAGGGCCGAATATTCCCACCGTTGGTATGCCGAAGGCGCTCGCTATATGCATGGGGCCCGTGTCCACGCTCACGAAGAGGTCGCACTGGCTTATGAGCGCCATGAGCCTTGCGATGGGCACGCTCCCAACAAGAAGGGCACCTGCACCGGAGCCGTCCCTGAAGCGGGCAACCGCCTCTTCGTCGCCATGGGCAAATACGATAAACATCACATCAGGGTCCTGGCCGAGCCTCTTCATGAGTTCAAGAAACTTAGCGGGCGACCAGTTCTTTATGGACCTTGTGCTTAAGGGGCATATGCCTATAATCTTGTGACGCCCCTTCTCCATGCCCTTGCCAGCCAGAAACTCTCTGGCCTCTTCAGCCTCATCATCAGGCAGGTTAAGTTCGGGACGGGCATCGCGGCCCACAATAAAGCCCATCTCCCTTAATATGGCCTTGTAGCTTTCGACTACATGGGTCCCGGAGCTGAGATGCCTCTGCAATACCTTACCGAGGAGCACCAGCTCGCCTGTGCCGGAGAGGCGCAGGACAAGATATATCCATGAGGTAAAGAGCCTGCCCCGTCCGGATATTACCGCCAGATCATAGGAGCCGCGCCGGAAAAAAAAGAAAAAACGCGGCAAAAGCCAGAGGTATCTGAGCTTACTCAATACGCCGCCGCCGCTTGAAAACCGGTCTGCGGAAAAACCCAGTGACTCAAGGGCGACGCACTCCTTTACCCCCTTGATAAACCGCAAAAACGCGCAGGAGTATGCCCCACTTACAAAGGTAATGGAGGCGCCCGGCATGTTCTCTCTTATAACGCCAACCACCATGGAGATGAAGACCACCTCGCCCATGCCTATGGAGGGCATTACAAAGACTATCTTCTTAACCTTGCTCTTATTTACCTTCGCGCTCATAAAAGGTCTATTCCAGTCTCAAAAATAATCGCTGTCACCCATTGTAAGGTACCAGTTCTCCGGTGTTGAGAGATAATCTATATCATAATCATCCACCTCCGGACGCACTATAATGTCATGAGGGGTATCCCTGCTGACAAACTTAGCCTTTATAAAGAGGGGGGTCAGCCAGCTTGACTCGGGCACCCAAGTGGCTATGAGTGTACAGCCCTCTTCGTAAAAATATTCGCAGGCATTGTTAAGGAGCATGCCAGCGGCGGCCTTATTATCCTTTTCTACAAATACATCGACTATCCTTCCACGCTTTACGCCGTTACGCTCCACCGAACCCAGGGCCATATACCCGTGAAGGCCTTTATCGGAGTAGACGGCTATTATCCTGTAATCATTCATAGGGCTATCTATATAGCGCCACTTGAGGTACGGGGTTCTGCGTACCACCGCTATGCCGTGATTCAAGGATTCTCTCTCCCAGAGCTCGTCAAAGGCAGGGTCAAAGGCCGTTATTACCCGTACCTCCATGCCTTTTTCTTCAGCAAGGCGGCCCGGGCGCAGGAATTTTAGCCCCACCTTGCCGGCCCCTCCCACAACGCCTCCTATGGGCCCCATCTTTTTCTTGAGATAGGGCGAGGGGTCGAGTATCTTTATGAGCCTCTTAATGGGAGAGACCCCCTTGTATTTTAGCAGCCTCGTGGTTATCTTGTAGTGCCTCTTCGTAGATATGGCGTAACTGAGGGATACGCCGCGTTCTTTGGCCTCCTCTCTGGCCAGTTTTTCGAGCTTGAAAAAAGGGCCTCCCTTGCGGTATTCAGCCAGTATGACGATGTCCACGACCTGAACGGCGAGGACCTCCCTGCCGGCCACCATGAGTTCGCAAAGTATGCCGCCTATCTCCCCCACAACCCTTCCGCCGTCAACGGCCACATACATCACCGGCTCGCCGAAGGGATTGTCGAAATACTTCCAACGCCAGTACCCCACGCCCAGCTCGACGCCGAATACCTCACGGAATATCTCGACAAGCATCTCCTCATCGCCCTTCCGAACCCTTCTCAACTCGAGTTTTGATACCCTCTCAGTCATATACCCCCATCCTGATATTAGAGATAAGCGGACTCTTTATCTGTAACCCAGGTACGGCCTCGGGCCCTTGTTCCTATATGGCGCGGTGAGCAAACCTGACCCCCTTCCGGCAGACCACTCCCACGATGTTCAAGAGGGCTTTATATTCCCTCACCCTCAGGGCCACACAGATAAGCATATATACAAGGAGGCCGAGCAGGATATTGGCGCCGAAAAAAGCCGCGAGATGGGCCTTGCCGTGGCCCGCCAGAATACCCTCCTTGACAAAGACTTCCATGACCCACATTATGGCCCCCATGAAGATGGCGGCCAGGAAGACCCTCTTGAGAAATGGGGTGAGTTTTTCCGAGGCCCCGTCAAAGACATTCTTTTTGACAAGCAGCCTGTACATGACAAGGGTGTTAATAACCGCCGCGAGGGACGAAGAGAGCGCTATGCCGCCGAAACCGAATATGCGCATGAAGATAAGGTCAAAGGTTATATTCACAACAAAACTCAGTATACCCAGCTTTAGCGGGGTGGCCGAGTCCTGCATACTGAAAAAGGCGCTCCTCATGATAGCGTTAAGGGCGAGACCGAGCATGCCGAGCGTAAAGAACCTCAGTGCTATGGTCGTGCTCCTTACAGCGGCAACGTCAAAGGCGCCCCTCTTGAAAAAGAGCGTAATGAGCGATTCCCCGGAGACAAAGACTATGACCGTCACGGGCAGGAATATGAAACAGACAAGCCTTATGGCCTTCATGAGCAGAGACTTCACTCTCTCCCTGTCGCCAGAGGCAAAGTGTTTGACAAGGTCGGGAAACATGGACTTCGTAAGGGCAAGCGGGGGCACAAGGCAGATGGCATGCGTAAGCTTATCGGCGTATATGAGTGCGGATATCAGACCCGCCCCGAAAGATGAGACGAGAATGCGGTCCACTATCCTCGCCGTCCTGTTAAGCACTATCGTAAGGAGCCTCGGCCCCATGAGCCTGAAGACCTGCGCCACGCCGGGGGCAGAGAACCTGAATGAGGGGCGAAGAGCCCTCTTTCGCGCCAGAAAGAAATACAGCACAATGGCCTGAAGGATAAGGCCCACCATAAGGCCGCCGGGCACGGCCATGATACCCATTGAACCTGTGAGCAATACTATGGCCGATACGCTGCAAATGCCTAAAAAGAGCGAGGCCACTGCCGGAACGGTAAAGTGCTTGAAGCCCGTTATGATGGTGGCGTTAATGCTTGATACGCCTATAAGGAAGAAGGCCGGGCTCATGAGGCGGACAATGGATACCGTCAGAGCAGCGGCCTCCTCGCCAAAACCCGGGGCGAGTATCTTTACGAGGTACGGGGCAAAGATAAAGACCAGTGCGCTGAAGACGAGGGCAACACACCCCACAATGGTGAAGAAAACGTCGGCTATCAGCCAGGCCTCTTCTTCTCTTCCCTTTTCCATGTACTCTATGAATACGGGCAGAAGCGTATAGCCGAAGACAATCTCCCCAATGGTGGAGAACATCATGGGAAGGGTCTGTCCGATAAGATAGGCGTCCGTCTCAACGCCAATGCCGAAGACCTTGGCTATGAGGATGAACTGCGCAAACCCCAGCACACTGCCGCTGGCCTTGGCGGCAAAATTGATGCCCGTTGCCTTGAAGATACCCTGCTTTTTCATAATAGAGATTCTCTTCAGCGGAGGCCCAGGACCTGCATGAGACAATCGGGGATAAACTGCCTTTGCCTGTTAAGGATAAGGCCGGCAACCCTGGCGCCGGTGTCCTCAACTTCCTTGATGGAAGAGGCAAGGGCTTCGTGCCCGTCAGACTCGCCGTTCACGACAAGGATGACGCCGTCCATGGAGGAGGGAATATGAAAGGCCGGCGAAGAGACATTAACGGAATCCATAAGGACGATATCGAACTCACCCTTGCTTTTGCCGTAAAGCTCCTCTGTCTCCTTGATGGAGAAGAGCTGATCGTCTCTTCTTCCATCGGTGAGTATGAAGAGGTTCTTCCCGCGCTCCTCTATCAAGCCATCAAGCGGTTTGCCCAGAAGATATTCAGAGACCCCGTTGCCCCTTGCCAGCCCAAGCCTCTGCGCAAGTACGGACCGGCCGGGGGAGGCCTCGGCAAGAAGCACCCTCTTTCCGAAGGCGGCCATGGCCCTGGCCAGCTCAATGGAGACGAAAGTCGTCCCGCAGCCCGATGAGACACCTGTTACGAGGTAAGCCCTCTGGCCGCTTCGCTCCGCGTGGGTAAGAAGATTAATGGCAAGGTCGCGGGCGGCGGCGCCCATATCCTGTTGTTTATTGAAAAACTCCCTTATCTGTTGCTTAAACGAGCCCATTGCCGCCCCCTCCGTTTTTGTCCCTCTCAACAAGGGGCATGGCCCCGAAGACGTTCTTCCCTGTCTTGCTCCTCAGCTCGGCCACGCTCCTGGCGGAATCATCCCAGTATTCAATGAAAAAGGCCAGGCCAAGGGCAAAGGAAAGGGCGAGAATAAAGCCGACGGGAATATTAAGAACCCACATGGGCCAGCTCTGGTCGTCGCTCTCAAAGAGATAGGCCTTGTCTATCACGCTGAGACGCATCTCTCCGATGTCAGTGGCCTTGAGTATTCTCAGTTCCTCGAACTTGGACTTGAGGTTATTGTAGACCCCGCCCTCTATCTCCACCTCTCTTGTAAGCCTTGCGAGGCGCTCCTCCTTGGATGGATACTCACCGAGGTGCTTGTAAATATTGTCTATGGCCAGCTTGATGCCGCGCATCTTGGACTTCAGGCCATAGGAGTCTATCTCAAGGTCCACAAGCCTCTTCTGAAGGTCCTCGTATATGGGGTTCTTTTTCTCTGTGCGTGAATCAAGGACCATCTCGGCCTCTTGCTTCATGTTCTTCTTCGCCTCCCTTATGGCCGACTTCATATTCACGACATCAGGGTGCGCTTCGGTCTTTTCCGTCAGGAGGGCGGCGAGCTTGAGCTCGTCATCTATGATGGAGCTCTTCAGCTGATCGATATGAGGGTTCCTCGATATTACGCTTGTGGCCACCTCTATTTCTTTTTTGTCGCCTATCTGCTCCTTGACCTCTTTGATCCTCTCTTCCGTCTCACGGGCCGAGACCTTTGTCTCGGCCAGCTCCGTCTCCATGCTTGAGAGCCTTCCTATATCTGCGGCGCTCTGATTGTCTATGCTCACAACGCCGGTCTGTTCTTTATATAGCCTCAGGGCCTCCTCGGCGCCCGCGAGCTTGCGCGCCGACTCCTCTACCTGCCCCTTCACAAACTCATAGGCCCTGTTTACCTCGCCCCTGGTAAGATTCATCGTCTTTTCAACCATCTTTTCCGCCATCCTGTTGGCGATATCCATGGCAAGTTTCGGTGACTCCTCCCATACGCTGAGTGTTATCACCGAGGTGTCTTCCTCCACATCAATGTCCTCGGCATCATCCTGAAAGTCGTCTATGGCGTCGGCAAGATAGTTTTTTTCCGAGGGAGTAGCGCCCCTTATCCACATGAGGGCGTCAATGGGGAAGGTAAAGACATTGGCTATTAATTTCTTTGTCTTCTCCCGGAGTCCCCTCGGGTGCTTACCCTTACGCCTGTTCCGCGCGTCAAGGCCGAACTCCTTTACAACATCCTCCGCCATTGCCCTGGTAGTCAGTATCTCCACCATGTTGAGCACGGGGTTTATCTGTGAAATCTGGCCTGACGGCGATGCCATCTTGTCAAAGAGAATCATCTGCTGCCTGGGATTGGGCTCCACCATCACAAGGGCCGTAGCCTCCCATAGGGGCGTGACAAGGTAGGTCCCGAAGATAAAGGACGCGTACGTGAGGACCGTAAGCCCTATGATGAGAAACTTCCTCTTGAAAAGTGTATGGAAGATATTAAAAAGCAGGTCTTTTTTGGTAAAGTTGTTTGCGGAATTCATTCTTTCAGGGCCTTATACCTTTTATTATGGTTAAATTACCGGTCCGCCTGGTCAACGGACTCCGATTTTTCATCAGCCTTTTATCTATTTTATCTAACTGGCACAGTGAGCGCGGAGCCTCTGCTGTTTCCAAGCTCTATCTGCTGGCCTATGAAGTACCCCCTCTCAAGATCCAGCATGGGGCCCAGTATAGTGGAGAGATGACCGAAAAAGCGGTCAACATTGGCTATGGTGGTCCTGGGGACGTAGATAATGTCCCCTCTGGCGAGAGTGACGTTCTGCGAGAGGTCGCCTTTGCTGAGGGCGGCCTGGAGATCGAGTTTACTCACTACGGGGTTCTTGAGCCCCCCCCTTATCAGAAGAACGCTACCCGTCTTGCCGTCGAGTGTAAAGCCGCCGGCTCCGGAGATGGCCTCAAGCGTGGTAAGGCCCCCCGAGAGCTGGAAAAATCCCGGCCTTCTCACCTCTCCAAGGACCGTAACCTTCTGGCTCTGGGTGGAGATCACCCCGATACTTACCTGCGGGTTCCTTATATACTTCTTCAACCCATCGCTTAGATTGGCCTTGAGCTCGAAGATGCTGAGCCCCGCGGCCCGCATGGACCCCACAAGGGGGTAATCGATATTCCCTGCGGGACTTACCTGCAGTGTCTTGGTAAGGTCCGGGTTACGGTATACCGTAATATCAAGCTTGTCGCCGGGTCCCAGTATGAACTCGGCTACCTTGGCCGGCTTCTCGGCAGATAGAGCGTTATCAAGGGCGTCGGCCTCTGATTGTCCCTTACCGTGGAAAGACGCGCATCCCTGAAAAATAAAGAGGGCAATCACAGCAAGCAGTATCGTCATTTTCTTATGTGAAATTATCAAGTCACCGGGCTCCTATCTTTTTTAGCACCACTTTAACCGTTTTCAAGAGTATCTTCAAGTCTCCGGTGAGAGACTGTTCCTTTACATAGGATACGTCGTATCGTATCCAGTCATGGAAATAAGGGCTGCTTCTTCCCTCCACCTGCCAGAGCCCCGTCACGCCTGGCTTTACCTTCAGCCTTATGTCTCTCCAGCTCGGGCTGAACTTCATCTCGCCCATCACAAGGGGCCTGGGCCCCACGAGGCTCATATCCCCCTTTATGACATTCATGAGCTGGGGCAGTTCGTCGAGGCTCGTCTTTCTAAGAAAGGCGCCCACCCGTGTTATCCTCGGGTCCTTGTCCAGCTTGAAGACAGGGCCGTCCACGTTCTTGCGCTTCATGTATTTTTTCTGCAGTTGATGGGCGTCCTTTATCATGGTCCTGAACTTGAACATCCTGAACTCGCGCCCGTCCTTGCCGCACCTCTTCTGGCAGTAGATAACCGCGCCCGGGGAATCGAGCTTTATGATGAGGGCTATGGCGAACATGAGCGGGGAGAGGACAAGGAGGGCAATGCCCGACAGCATGAAGTCCATCGTCCTCTTTATCATAAGGTAGGCCCGTGACCGTACGGCCTCCATCTTCGCCATGGTAACGCCGCTTACGCTCTGGGCGTTCTCCCTGGAGGGGACTATATTCACATCCCCGTGCTTTATGTCGCCCACAAGGGTCATATTGTTATATGATTGGCCTTCCTTTATATCCGTATTGGAGGCGGCAACGCAGTAAAAGAGACTTGCCCTGCTCCGTACCTCCGTATCCTGCCAGAGTATGCTCTCGCGCACTATGGCGCCCTCGCCAACGACACAGCCGCTTCCGAGGATAACGGGGCCGATTACCTGGGCATGGTCCCTCACCACGCAATTATCCCCTATTACGGCCGGGCCGAGGAGATAGGATCTCGGGGAGATGGCAACGTCCCTTCCCACCCAGACATTGGCGCCCACCTCCTTGAGCCCCCCGGGCACGTGTCCCTCAAGGATACGGGACCTGTGGAGGTTATAATAATCGTCAACGCTCTCTATGGTCTTTATATAGCCGTCGACCCTGTGTATATAGACGGGCAGAGAGGCCTTTTTCATGGCCGGAAAGAGCTGTTCCTTGATATCAAAGTACCCCTCTTCATCGATGAGGGAGAGGGCGCTGGAGTTTACCACGAAGATGCCCTCTGACTTTACGGCGGACCTTCTCTCCCTTGAGGCGTGAATGATGGAAATATCATCGACAAGACCGTCATCGGCCGCCGTAATAGTCTCAAGGGTGGAATGGCGCAGGTGTGAGACTCCGATAGTAAGGGCCGAGCCTTTTTTAAGATGAAATCTTACAAGCTCATCCACGGCGTTGAACTCCGCAAAGGTATTGCACTGAATGACCAGGACGTCTTCACCCTCAAAAAAATCCTCAAGGTCGCGTAAAACCCCGGCCGTCCCCCTTGGCACATCTTCCTCAAAGTACTCTATCTTTACAAGGGGACATCTGTCGCTAAAGGAATACGCAGGCATCTTCGGTCCGGCGCCTTTCCTGCCCACGACCACTACGCTGGTGATGCCGTTATCAGAGAGGCATTGAATGGTGTGAGCTATGATAGGCCTGTTAAAAACAGGCAGAGAGCAGATGGGCCCGTGTTTTATAAGCGGTGTAAGGAGCCCATGCTCCCCATCGGCCAGTATAACAGCCCTCTTTACCCTGCCAGTGATATCGGTGTGATTAATCATGAAGTGTTTTCTTGTTGTATGCGGTCTCTTGTGGTGAGGGATGAAGGTCAAAGGGGTTTATGCCCATGCCGGTGTGACGAGTTGGTTAAACCGGAAGGCCCGTGGAAAGGCTCTCGTCTTCGTAAGATTTTCGCCAAAAGGCCTTTATGACAAGGCCGCTTCCGGAAAATCTTTTATTAGATTAACTCATTACACACCCTGTTGTCAATCCCCCGTAAGTGGGATTTCAGCCGCCCGCCGGATGCCTTTAAGAACATGGAAAAAAAGGGGGTGGTTGCATGAAGCCCCAGATCAGGGTCAAGGGCAAAGTAAAGAGAAAAATTATTGATTACACTCGAATATCCTGCATATTAAAAGGGGCCTGTTATTAACGTCTATCTTTTGCATTATGCTCCTCACGTGGTCCTTCACCGTATACTCGCTAATGAAGAGGAGCGTTGAGATATCCCTGTTGGTCATGCCCCGAGCCACACCTTTCAGGACCTCTATCTCCCGCTTTGTGAGTCCGAACTTTGAGCCTATCTTTTTCACATCAGCCGTTAGTCTTGTGGAGAATTTTTCTACTGTAACCATTATATGGGAGGCATCTTCCTCCCGGGATATCCTGTGTATGGGAATGGCCCTCAGAAAAAAATCTTCGCCGCCGCAGAGGACGTTCTTGTAAATAAAGTGCTTTTTTTCATCCTCCTCGCCATCCACATGGGCCAGCAGATCGTCGCAGAGTGAGAGTATGCCTTCAGGCACGCCCGGAGCGGGGTCGTCCGCCCTCTCGCAAGGAGCGCTCCCTTCATCCATAAAGGCGCGGAGGAATTTTTTGGCCTCTTCATTGACATAGATAAGCTCTTTAGCGGCGTTGAAGATCATGACGCCGGCAAGTGCCCGCTTACTGATTATATCGCTATAGGAATCCATGCTAATAAAGATATCCAACCTTTAACCATGTGAGCGGCATGATATACCAACGGATACTCCTAATTTGTAATAATATTCTCTCTTATAGCCTCTTGTCAAGAAGTTCCCTCAACGCCACGTTCATGGCCCCGGGCCAATCACCGCGGCAAACCCTGCCCGGTGTTTAAGGTTTTTTTTGTTGCCAAGGGACGCTTGCCTCTTATATGATTATATCCTCCGCAGAAGAGCGGGGCCGGGGGAGGGGAAATGACAGCAAGCCTTCTCCCCTGATTGGTTTTCTTTGTCTTTCCTTCTTTTTTCCAAGAGGATAAAAAAAATGAGTCTTTCAGAGACAAATAAAAGGATATGGGACGACTTTGTGCCCGACTACGTTGATGAGAGGGTCGCCAGGGTATTAAGCCTCCTGCCCCGCTCGGCAAAAGACCCGGAGTACCTGGACATAGGTTGTTCAACGGGCTCTGCCACCATGCTCGTTGCCAAACGTATCAACGCAAGCGTGGTAAAGGGGGTGGATTTCGTACATACCGAGGGGGCCATAAAAAAGGGCGTAGACGCCATAAGCTGCGACCTTAACAGCGGGGCCCCCCTGCCCTATGAAGATAAGACCTTTCACATCGTCACCTGCATGGAGACCATGGAGCACATTCACGACACAGACTACCTCCTCACCGAGCTTCACCGCGTCTTAAGGGACGACGGCACGGCCATCGTGGATATACCAAGGCTCGACTCGCTGATGAACACCCTCCTCCTCTTGTTCGGTTTTCAGCCTCCCGGCGTGGAGTGCTCGGCAAGAAAGCGGTACGGGGCCATAAACCAGGGCAGCATCCTCACGGGCCATGTCTCGTACTTTACAAAGAGGGCCTTTCAGGAGATATTGGAAGCGAGCGGTTTCACTATCCTCGAATTTGCCCAGACAGGACAGAAAAGCGACTGGGAGGCCGTGCAGGCAAAACTGGGCCGAAGACCCGGGGCCATCCCAAGGCTCCTCTGGGGCCTCTACGACATGTTCCCCTTCAAAAAAGACTACATGATAGCAAAGGTGCGGAAAAAGGTTATATGAAAACGTCCCTCAAGGCCCTTTCGCCCCATGGAACGGGTATCGCCGTCCTTGTCCTTGCAGCAGCCCTCTACCTGCCCCTCTCTTACAACGACATATCCATGCTTGATGAAGGCGCTCTCCTTTACGTGGCCGAGAGGCTTACAAAGGGCGACGTCCTCTATAGAGACATAGTCACGGGCATCATGCCCGGCGTATATTATTTGCAGGCCCTGTTTTTTTCGCTCCTTGGATACTCGGTGACCACGGGCAGGGTACTGGCCGGGGCAACGCTTGTCCTTAACAGTCTGCTCCTCTATTCCATATCCGGACACTTCCTTAAAAAACATACTTCCTTCATCATCACCCTGCTCTTTATCTCCATGGCCATCCCGGCATACAGGTGGCCCGGGTACTCACAGACCTCCATTACCTTCGTCCTCATCGGCCTGCTCTTTTTTTTAAGCTACCTGGGGTCATCATCGTATGTAGCGCTCATCATATCAGGGGCCGCGGCGGGCCTTGCCCTGCTCTTCAAACAGAACTACGGGGTATTCATCACCGCGGGGCTCGGGCTCATTCTCCTCTCGCGGCTGGCCGCGAAAAAAGAGTGGAAGCCCGTCTTCATATTTTCCCTCTCCTTCATCGTCCCCGTACTTCTGACCATACTCTACTTCTACTCGCAGGGGGCGTTGCCCCCTATGGTGCAGTATACCTTCATCTCCCTCTTCGAAAAGGCGGCAAACGTCTACTACAAGCCCTATCCACTGCTCTCAAGGGGAAACCCCCTGTTTTTCTACAACGAACTCTATAACTTCATACCATTCAGGGACCTCGCCATATGGACGCTGAGACAGGGCCTCGCAAGGGAGGCATGGATAAAGGCCGTTGTTGCCGTTATCTACCTTCTGCCGCCTCTCATCATCGCGGCATCGGTACTCTACACCGCCGCCGGCATAATACGCAAAAAGATGCAGTGGAAAGAGACGACTCTTGTGCTTGTCTCCTTTTTCCTCTTTTTAGGCGTCTTCCCGCGAAGCGACATTCACCACCTCACCTTCATACTGCCCCCCATCATGATAACAGGGGCGCTGCTGGGCAGGAGGCTTCCGCTCACGGGCCGCGCCCTTGCCATCTCACGGGGCGCCGCCTTTACCCTGATATGCCTCTTTTCCCTCATATGCCTCGCCTCGTCCTACATGCCCCTTGTATATCCGCCACCGGGACAAAAAAAGGAGGCCCTGCATATTGCAAGGGCTTACGGGATAAGGGCGGGCAGTAACGGCGCCGCCGTAATAAGGGCCGTAACAAGAGACATCAAGGGTAATACCTCCCCGGAAGAGGCCATCCTTGTGGTGCCCACGGGGGCCATGTACTACTTTCTCACGGGCAGAAAGAGCGCCGTGCCCTACCCTCTCATAATGCCAGGGGCCATGGACGAGGCCGTGGTAATCAAGGCCATGGAGCGGCCGGGGCTGAAATATGTCATCTACTCGGATATGAGCTTTGACGGCAAGACGCTTAGCCGTCACATGCCCCTCATACACGGCTACATAATAAAAAATTACCATATAGCCAGTTCATACCCCGTTAAAGAAGTGGGAGGCGGTACCTATGTGCTCAAAAGAGGCGCGGTAAAAGAAGAAATAATCCCCATAGGCCATGAGGCAAAAGAGGCCCTTGATAATGGGGCAAGCGGCGCGATGCCCCTGTATTATGACTTCGTAAAAAAACTCACCGAGGCTAAAAGCGGGGTAATACTGGGTAGCGGCCGCGGTGTGCCCCTTTTCAGGGCCAACCAGGTCGCCCGTAACGCCTGGCTCCTGAAGGACGCCATACTGCAAAAGCCGGGCAGGGGCTGGTCCAAGGTATACACATCATTTACCGTGCATGTCCCCGCCGACTCGGCCCTGAGGTTCTCCATCGGCCAGTCACCCGTGGTATGGCACAGGGAACTTGGAGACGGCGCGCTCTTTGAGGTATATGTCTACGATATTAAGGAGAAGAGGCTTGATAAACTCTTTTCCCGTTACATAGACCCTAAAAGCAATATGAGTGATAGAAGATGGTTCACCTATTTAGCGGGTTTGAAAAAATACTGGGGACGTGATTTAATAATCTCCTTCGTAACATCTGGCGGGCCGAGGTTCAACCTCACCGGGGGAAAGATAAACCGGTGGAAGCACGTTGACCTGGCCGGTTGGGGCAACGCCGGGCTCATCTTCTTAAAGGGGAGGGCTTCCGGGGCCGAAGACAGGGAGATGAAGAAGATCGCCGGGCACACCCTTTCGCGCGAGGCATTTGCAAAGATGGCCCGCTTCGACGATATCTCCTTTTTTTTAGAGGAAGAGAAAAAAGACCCCGGTGACTATGACGTGCATCTGGCCCTGGGTACAATATATGAGAGGACCGGAAAGGCGGATAAGGCGGCCCGGGAGTTCCGCGCCGCCTTAAAGGCATACCCCGCGGGCAGTGAGGCAAAGAGCCGCCTTGCGAGGTATTATCTGAAGGCCGGAAGAATAAAAGAGGCAGAGGTAATGCTCGCCAAAGGCCTGAAGCAGGCCCCCGGAGACGCGGGGCTCAACATGGCCATGGCGAACCTCTACATGCGCCGCAAGGAGTACGACAGGGCCATCGCCGCTTACGGACGGGTTCTTCGTTCACGGCCTACGAGCGAGTGGGCGCGCCTGGGGCTGGCCCGCGGCTACCTTTCCACGGGAAAGGCGGCAAGGGCAATGGCCGAAGCCAATAAGGTCCTTGAGACGCACCCCGGAAGCAGTGCGGCCTTAATAATGCTTGGCGACTCTTACAGATTCAAGAAAGAGTGGAAAAGGGCCGAGAAAAGATATGGAGAGGCGCTGAAAAAGGCCCCCGGAAGCTTTGCCGCCGCCTATAAGATGGGGCTTACCCTCAGGGCGCAGGGCAGGACAGACGAGGCCCTCCGGGCATACCGTAGGGCCATGGCCGGCAGCGGCGTTTCTGACGCGGCAAAGAGGCTCGCAAAAAAAGAAATAGCCGACATCACAGATACAGGAAAAGGGGAAAAAGAGTAATGGTCATTGCCCTGCGAAGAGGCATTAAGAGGTCCCTTGAGTTCAAGGACCTTGTGGCAGAGTTTGTAAAGAGCGACCTACGGGCGCGCTATGCAGGCTCCACGCTGGGGCTCTACTGGTCCGTGGTAAATCCCATACTCCTCCTTATCATATACACGCTGGTCTTCTCCGTCATCCTTGGCGTAAGGTTCAAGGGAGGACAGAGCTCCAACCACTACGCCCTCTATCTCTTCTGCGGAATGCTGCCGTGGCTGACCTTTCAGGAGGCCATAACGACCTCGGTAAACACCCTTACAAAGAACGCAAGCCTCGTAAAAAACGTGGTCTTTCCCCTGAAGGCGCTTCATACTTCCCTGGTAATCTCCGGGCTCATAAGCGAGCTCATAGGCATAGCCATACTCCTCGTCTTCAGGCTTGTCCTCACAAGGAGCATTGGCTATCTCTTCCCCCTCCTTGTGGTAGTGGTATTTTTCCAGTTTCTCATGACAATGGGTTTCGCTCTCCTCCTGTCGGCCCTTAATGTCTTTTTCAGGGACCTCGGCCCTCTCATGACGCCGCTCATCAGGATGTGGATGTACCTGACGCCCGTCTTCTTTCCCCTCTCCATAGTGCCGGCAAAGTTGAGGTTTTTCATATACCTTAACCCGATGACCTCCCTTGTTACGGCATACAGGGACGTGCTGCTCAATGACAGGCTGCCTGGCTGGGATTTCATATATTTCATGATATTTTCCGTATTCATATTCATATTTGGATACAGGTTCTTTACTAAAAACCATATGAAACTCGTGGACCTCCTATAAACCATGATAGCGATAAAGGCCGAGAACCTCGGAAAAAGATACGAAATATTCCAAAAGCCCTCGCACAGGCTCGCGGAGATGGTATTTCCAAAGGGCAGAAAGCGGCACAGGGACATATGGG
The DNA here is from genome assembly GCA_964567185.1 of uncultured Thermodesulfobacteriota bacterium. Lineage (GTDB taxonomy): Bacteria > Desulfobacterota > GWC2-55-46 > GWC2-55-46 > JADFVP01 > JAJRZX01. Next base: position 12,169 of record CAZMKZ010000019.1, on the reverse strand, counting down.
TTCTCGAAGATATCAACTTCGAGATAGAGAAGGGCACTACCTGCGGCATAATAGGCCATAACGGCGCGGGAAAGAGCACGCTCCTGCGCCTGCTATCCGGGCTCAGCCAGCCCACTACTGGCAGCATGAGCATGAGAGGAAAGGTCACTTCCGTGCTTCAGCTCGGCGCCGGCTTCAGGGGCGACTTTACAGGAAGGGCCAACCTCCTGATGAACTGCTCGCTCATGGGCATATCAAAAAAAGTAACGGATAAAAAATTCAGGGAGATAGTTGACTTTGCCGAGCTATGGGACTTTATAGACCTGCCGGTAAAGACGTACTCCGCGGGCATGAAGATGCGGCTGAGTTTCGCCATAATGGTGGCCATGGAGCCCGAAATAATGCTCATAGACGAGGTCATCGCCGTGGGTGACGAGTACTTCAGGGGTAAATGTTTCAACAAGATAAACGACCTGAAGAGAAAGGGCACAACCCTTGTAATAGTCACACACAGCCTCTATAATCTTCGCAGTATATGCGACCATGTCATACTGCTGGACAGGGGGCGCCTCGTGGCAAACGGCACGGCCGACGAGGTGGTAGACAGGTATCTCACCATGGTGCACGCGCAGAGAGAGGACAAGATACAAAAAATAAATACCGCCATAAGAGAACAGGCCGGCACCCCGAGGTGGGGCGAGGGCTCAATAAGCATAGAAAAGGTGCGGCTCCTTGACAGCAACGGCACCGAGCGCTACGTATACAACCCCAACGAGACGATGGTCATAGATGCCGCCTACAGTGTAAGCAAAACAACGAAAAATCCCGTCTTCGGCATAGGCATCTTCAAAAATGACGGCACATACATCTCCGGCCTTAACCACCTCTGGCACAAAGTACCCATGGAGATTAATGAACTCAGGGAAGGCACAAGCGGCCATGTCACCTGCTCTGTCGATAACCTGCCGCTACTGAAGGGCTCTTATTATATCTCCTATTACTGCTACGACCACTGCGAGCTTGCCCCCACCCCCATAGACCACATGGAAAAGGCCCTCATATTCGAGGTCATGGAGGGTAATGTAATAGAGCATGGTCTTGTATCCATAGCCACATCGTGGGAAATAAAGGAAGAGGTCCATGAACCCGGTTAAACTGCCCTTTGATCAGTACCAGAGATACAGGGTCGTAAAGGAGGCCATTGAGGCGGTGAGAGAGGGCGATACCCCCTGCCGTATACTTGACGTAGGCGGTAGCCCCGGACTTATGCTGGACTTTCTCCCGGAAGACGATATCTTTATAGTTGACAGAGTGATATCTCCGGCAGGCCGATTCATCCGCAGTGACGGCACCTCCCTGCCATTCAGGGAGGCGGCCTTTGATATTGTCATAAGCGTAGATGTTCTCGAACATATCGCCCCTGTGGAGAGGGAGACCTTTATAGGGGAACTAAAGAGGGTGGCTAAAAATTACGTATTCATAGCCGCCCCTTTCAGGACCAGTGCCGTGGAAGAGGCCGAACGCATACTCTTCGACGTCATAAAGGCCGCAGGCGGAGAGGAACACGCCTTTTTAAAAGAACACCTGGAATACGGCCTGCCCGAAGAGGCCGCAGTAATGAAATCACTTGAGACCAACGGCTGGGAGGCCCTATCAGTGCCCAACGGGGCGCTTAAGCGCTGGCTCCCCATGATGGCGCTAAGCCTTTACATGACAGGTGAAAAGTTCCTGAGGGATATTACCGGAAGGATCAATGTCTTTTATAACAGCAACTATTACAGCGGCGACAACCGCGAGCCCTCGTACCGCCACCTCCTGGCCTCATGCAGGGGCGGGTTCAAGAGAGGGGTTATCGAAAAGATAGAGGGGCTGGCCGCTACCGCGGGGCAGGAGAAGGACCTTGATCTATCGTGGCTCTCGCTCTTTATCACCCTCTTCGGATACAGGGATATGAAAAAGGCCCATGACTCGGAGAGGGAGGAATTCAAAAAAGTCCTCGCGGCAAGGGATAAACACATAAATAGCCTCAAGCATACGGTAGAAAAAAAAGATGAGCGTATAAAACGCCTTGAAGTCCTCGAAAAATCCACGAGCGTAAAGGCGCTAAAACGCCTCGGCATAATAAAAAAGCCTTCAAAAACATGAAAATACTCCAGGTTATCCACGACTTTCTGCCGCGCCACACGGCGGGCTCCGAGGTCTACACATACAAGCTCTCTAAAGAACTCGTAAAAAGAGGCCACTGTGTAAGCCTTTTTTTTACCGAGGCCAAAAGGGGCGCCCGGCAGTACTCCCTCCGCCAGGGTCTTTACGATGAACTGCCCTACTTTGAGGCCATCGTCAACAGAGACTACCGCGGGTTCGAGGAGACCTACGAAAACCCTGACATGGACAGATTGTTCATTGATGTCCTTGAACAGACCAGGCCCGACGTAATCCACCTTCAGCACCTTATCAACCATTCGCTGAATTATATAGGCATAGCAAAAAAAAGGTCCATCCCCGTTGTCTTTACGCTTCACGACTACTGGCTTACCTGTCCGCTGGGGGGCCAGAGAATCGCCCCGGACCTTTCCATATGCCATGATGTTGAGCCCGCAAAGTGCGCGAAATGCGTATCAAGGTACTCGAAGAACTCATTCCGGGCCAAAAGGCTCTTCGGGAAGGTCTCAAGCAGGCTCAGGGAAACGGCCGGCAAGGCCTCGCCCGGCGCAGGGCTCGCCGCAAGGTCGTTCCTGAAGTTCAACGGGCTCTTCGATACCATGGCCGCTAAAAAACTCGTCCCCGCCGTAAGAAAGAGGCTGCTTCGCATACTCGATGTCTCTAATGACGTGGACCTCTTCATCGCCCCTTCTCTCTTTCTTAAAGACCGCTTCATTGAGTTCGGCATCCCTGAAGATAAGATACTACACTCTGATTATGGTTTTGATGTCTCCGGTTTCTGCAAAAAAAAGGTTGAAAAGGGTAAACAAGAGAAGGTGCGCTTCGGCTACACGGGAAGCCTTGTGCCCCACAAGGGGGTTCATGTCCTCATAGACGCATTCAAGGGGCTCGGCGGCAAAAAGGCCGAGCTCAAGATATACGGCGACCTTACGTGGTTTCCCGATTATGTGGCAAAGCTAAAGGAGGGCGCCGAAGACACGGGGGTGCGCTTCATGGGCTCCTTTGATAACCACGATATACCGGAAGTGCTCTCTGGAATCGATGTCCTCATAGTGCCATCCATATGGTTTGAGAACTCGCCCCTTACCATCCACGAGGCCTTTATCTCCGGCATACCTGTCATCACCAGCGACCTTGGCGGCATGGCGGAGCTTGTGGAAGACGGAGTATCGGGCCTTGTCTTTAAGACAGGCAACGCCGCGGACCTTCGTAACAAGATGGAGGCAATTATAAACGATGCGCGCCTCCTTGAGAGGCTTCGAGGTGGACTGCCGGAAGTAAAGACCATAGGCGATGACGCCCATGACATGGAAAAGATATACAGGCGGCTTATCTCAAGGAAAACCCCGGCTTTTGTTGCAGAGGGAGCGGGCTGAGAGATAGGAGGGGTGGGGTAGATTGCCTTCATGAAGCAGGTCCGTGTCTCAATAGTCATACCCTCCTTTAACGGAGGAGTATTATTCAGAGAATGCCTTGAGGCAATCTTTTCTCAAGAGACGGATATTCCCTTTGAGGTGCTGATTATAGATTCGGGCTCCACGGACGGCACGTTGGAGCGCCTCAAGGGGCTTCCCATACGGCTCTATGAGATAGGGCCGGGGGAGTTCAACCACGGAGATACAAGAAACAAAGGCATCGGGCTCGCAAAGGGAGAGTTCGTCGTCCTCATGACGCAGGACGCCCTGCCCATGGACAGGCGCTGGCTTGAGGCCCTCATAAAGCCCTTTAACGAGGACCCCCTCGTGGCCGGCGTCTACGCGAGGCAGGTCCCAAGGGACGACGCCGACGTGCTTACAAAAAGACACCTCGACGAGTGGCTCACGGGCAGGACGCAGAGGCACGTCTCTAAAATCACGGACCGCGAGAGATACGATAAGATGAGGCCCATGGAGAAGTATTTTTTCTGCAACTTCGATGATGTCTGCTCGGCCATAAGAAAAGATGTCTGGAAAAAAATACCTTACGAGAAGACCGATTTCGGCGAAGATATAGAGTGGTCAAAAAAGGCCCTTGAGGCGGGCTTCAGGATAGTCTATGAACCCGCGGCGCGCGTGGCCCACTCACACTCAAGGTCGCTGGCCTATGAGTACAGGAGGACGCGGCTCTGCCACAGGCGCCTTAACGAGATATTCGGCCTGCGGACCGTGCCCACGAAAAAACTCATCCTGCGCTACGCCGTAAAATCCGCGGCAGTGGATATGGCCTATGTCTGGAATAAGGAGCCTTCTCTGTTGAAAAAGTTTTCATTGATTCTACGCCTCCCCTTTGCGAGCTTTTTAAGCGTATACGCCCAGTACAGCGGAGCGAGGGACGCGGCAAAGGGCCATGGAAAAAAGAGAGCGGCGGGAGTCTGATATGCGCATAGCCCTTGTGATACACGGTTTTCCTCCCGCCAATATGGCCGGCTCCGAGGTCTACACCCGTAACCTCGCCGTGGAGCTCTCAACGCGGCACGAGGTCTTTGTCTTTCACAGGACGGCAGACCCCGAAGAGGCCGAGTATGCCGTTGCAAAATCCCGGCAAATGGGCCTTGATATCACCGCCATCAACAACAACTTCAAGAACTGCCCGGACTTTTCCCGCACATACCGTAATGACGAGATTGCCGAAAAGTTCGGTGAGTTCCTTGACGAGGTATCCCCGCAGGTAGTCCATTTTCACCACCTCACCTGTCTATCCACCACCTGCGTGGAAGAGGCGAAAAAAAGGGGCATACCCGTTGTATACACACTGCACGACTTCTGGCTCCTCTGCCAGAGGGGCCAGCTCCTTGACCGCGAGCTCACCCTCTGCAAAGGCCCCTCCCCTGACGCCTGCGCCCTCTGCCTTGCCTCGCAGATAGCCATGGGAGGACGGGCCAAAAAGGCCGCCTCAGCGCTCAAAAAGGGCATACCCTCGCTAAAGGGAAGCTCACGGGCAAAGGAGCTCCTCAGAAAGGCATTTCTGTTTTCATCAAAGGTCTTGCAAAAAGATGATGATAAGCCAGCCAATGAGATACAGAAACGCACCGAACACATCAGGAATGTCTGCTCACTTATCGACAGGTTCGTCTCGCCATCGATGTTCATGAAAGAAAAATTCGTTGCCTTCGGCATCCCCGAAGACAAGATAGCCTACCTTGACAACGGATTTGACAAGACCATCTTCAAGGGGCTTAAGAGAAAACCATCAAAGAAGATTCGCTTCGGGTACGTCGGCTCATGGATACCCTCAAAGGGCGTACATGTGCTGATAAAGGCCTTCAATCGCGTCACGGACGATAAGGCCACGCTCACCATATACGGGCGGTACTGCGCCTATGACGGCTACAAAGACTATGACAAAGACCTTGAGGGCCTTATAGACAACAAGTCCATCAAACTCGCCGGGAGCTACGATAATAAAGATGTAGGCAAGATTCTCTCAGGCATGGATGCCCTTATAGTGCCCTCCATATGGTACGAGAACTCTCCGCTTACGGTGCATGAGGCCTATCTTGCCGGGGTGCCGGTAATCGCCTCGGATATCGGGGGGCTTGCCGAGTATGTCCACGAAGGCGCCGGCGGCATGAACTTCCGCGCAGGCGACGAGGCCGACCTTTACAGGAAGATAAAGGAGATTATCGATAACCCCGGACTTCTCGAAAAGATGCGCCATACCATCCCCGCCGTAAAGTCCATAGCCGAAAACGCCGGCGAGCTTGAGGAGATTTACGCGGAGCTCACCGCACCGTCCATCCCGGCGGGTTATGACTTTGTAAGAAATATCTTCAGCGCCGAGGTAAAAAAAGAGGGCAAGGGCTTTTCCGAGTGCGCCTACCCGAAGTACCGGCATAAGGAAATGGTGAACGTAAGCGCCTTCAAGGTAGCCGGCGAGGAGCGCCGCGTCCTCTTCGAGCACCCGGCCATACGCGTTGGCGACACCTCCATGACAGTATCTTTCAGGCGCATTGCCGTTAAAAAAGGCGATGCCCTTGAGTTTGGCCTTGGCATAAACGAGGAGGCCTGGGAGAAACCCGGCGACGGCGTGGAGTTCGAGCTGCTCGTGGAGCAAGGCAAGGTCCTCACCTCCATCTTCAAGAGATACATCGACCCCAAGGAAAATACACAAGAGAGAAAGTGGTTTGATGAGCGCGTGCCTCTCACGGCCTTTGAGGGTAAAACCATCGCGCTCCTCTTCAGGACCTCAGCCGGACCGCGCGGCGACACGGAGTATGACTGGGCCGGGTGGAGCGAACCCGCCATTGTCAATGAAGAGGGCGCAATACAGGGCCTTCTTGATGAAATCAACAGGGCCTTTATCGTGCGCTATGAGGTTAAAGAGGAGACCACGCTCGAAGACGTCCTCTATCTCGGCGACGACGCCAGGCAGGTGGTATCGCTGGAAAACGGCTCGGAGCTCATATACCGTGGCGTGGCCGTGCCCGCGGGGGCAAGGCTGACCATGGGCATGGGGGGAAGAAGCGGCCCAACGGGTATGAGCCTCAAGGGAGGGCTCGATATAGACGTGGCAGTGGAAGGAAAAAGAGTGAACATCTTCTCGAAAAACGCCCTTGCGGTTCTTTCGAAAAGGCTTACAAAAAGCGCGTGGCATGATGTGGATATAGACCTTGGCAAATACGGCGGCCAGACCCTGGACTTTCATTTCAGCAACAAAAGCAGTCAGATTATGGGCCTCGGCCCCCTTGAGATAACCTCTGCCGCCAAAAAAAGGATTAAACGCAAAAGCATCTCACACACGAACGTCCTCATCATCACCCTTGACGCCGTGCGTGCGGACCGCATGGGCTTCATGGGCTCCAAAACCGTAAAGACGCCCTGCATGGACCGGCTGGCGCGAGAAGGCGCTGTATTCAAAAGGCACTTCGCCCAATCGCACATAACCATACCATCGCATATGTCTCTACTCTCCTCGAAGTATCCGAGGACCATAAAGACGCTGGACAACTACCAGTACAACCTGCCTCCCCTTGATACCATAGCCGAAAGGCTGGGCAGGGAAGGCTTCCAGAGCTCCGCGGTGGTGAGCGTATCGCTTCTCAACCCCAACTGGTGCAGAGGCATAGAACGGGGCTTTAGTGCCTTCTTTCCAGTGCTTGGAAGGGAGCGCACCGCCTCACAGGGCCTGAACATCCTTGGCGACTGGATAAGGGAAAATAGCGAAAAACCCTTTTTCTCGTGGATACACCTCTATGACGCGCACTTTCCATACCAGGCCCCAAAACCCTTTCACAAGATGTACAGCCCGGCGAAAGGGAGTGGAGACGCGGCCTCCATAGAGGATATTAAGATGCACCCACAGACAAAAAAATGGCTCACCAGCAGGGGTATCTCCAGCATCGGCGTGCCCGTTGCCGAGTACGGGGCGGAGATAACCTATCTTGACCATGAGCTTGACCGCCTCTTCAGGGGCATGGAAGCGCTCGGCATAATGGACAATACCCTTGTCATGATAACGGCGGACCACGGCGAGTGCCTCGGTGACAGGGACAGTTTTTTCTCTCACGTGGGGGTCTATAACGAGACCATGCACATACCCCTGGTCATGCGCCTTCCAGGTAGAATCTCCGGCGGGAATGTAATCGACGCCATGACCATGAATGTGGACCTTGCGCCCACGGCCCTCGATATCCTCGGCCTGCCGGTAGAGGGCATGGAAGGAAAGAGCCTCCTGCCCCTCATGGACGGCACGAAAAAAGAGGTCCATGAGTATGTCATCGACGAGGGCGGCCACGGCTCGCAGGTGGCAATAAGGACAGGCAAATGGAAGTTCATAAAGACCCTTGACGACATATCCTATCTCGCCAACTTTCAGATGACAAAGGGCACCGTGGAGCTCTATGACCTTGATTCAGACCCCGCGGAACAAAAAAACGTGGCAGCAGATAACCCGCAGGTCTCGGCGCGTTTCGAGAAGATGCTCAGCGAGTGGCTTGCAGAAAGGGCCGGAGGGGAAAAGGCGGAGCAGATTGCCGCCGACGAGGATACGAAGAAAAAACTTGAAGCCCTGGGCTACTTGTAGTTAAGATATTACATCTAACTCATTCCAATGAATTTCAGGTAACAATCAGTGAGGAAACCGCATCTCGATATGAAACTACTTGTAATACTTCCTACATATAATGAGGCCGGGAACCTTGCGAAGATGGTGACCGAGGTCCTGAAGGTAAAAGACGCGCATATCCTTGTGGTAGACGACAACTCAACGGACGGCACAGGAAAGATTGCCGACAGGCTCGCAGTAGAGACCATGAGGGTAAGCGTCCTTCACCGCAAAGGTAAACTCGGGCTTGCCTCTGCCTATATCGAGGGTTTTCACCATGGCCTTGCCAATGGATTCGAGTTTATCCAGCAGATGGACTGCGACTTTTCCCACGACCCCGGGGATATCACAAGGCTCCTTGAAGAGATGAAGACCAGCGACGCCGACCTTGTCATAGGGTCAAGGTATGTGCGGGGAGGGAAGATAGAGGGCTGGCCCCTCTCAAGGCACGTCCTCAGTAAATGCGGCAACCTCTACGCGCGCTTCGTCCTCAGCCACGACATAAGAGACTGGACCGGGGGCTTCAATCTATTCAGGGCAAGGGTCTTAAAAGACATAATCAATGAGAAAGAATTCGCCAAAGGCTACGCCTTTCTCGCGGAGATGAAGTACCATACGCTTAAGAGAGGCTTCAAGGTAAGGGAACTCCCCATAGTCTTCAGGGAAAGGACCATCGGGGAATCGAAGATGGGAAAAAATATAGTCCTCGAGGCGTCAATAAGGGTCTGGAAGCTGAGAAGAGAGGACTGAGGGGTGAGAAGACTCACAACCTTGCCCGCGGCCATACTCTTTCTGGTCCTGGCCATTATCTACTGGAGGATAGACGTCACAGGCGCGGCCAGGGGGAAGCTTACAGCCTTCATTCCCGCCGCCGCGGACCTGTACTCCCTCTATTATCCCATTATCAGGTACGGCATAGGCTCCATGAAGGGGTTCCATATCCCGCTCTGGAACCCCTACCAGGCCCTGGGCGTGCCATTTCTCGGCTCCGCGCTCTTCGGGCTCTTTTCTCCCTTCAGTTTTCTCTATTACATCCTGCCCACCCACCTTGCCATGGGTTATTCCACCATTCTGAACATAGCCCTGGCCGGATTATTCACCTTTATCTTTCTCCGCAAAAGCCTTAAAATCCAGACCGCAGGGGCCGTCACCGGCGCCCTGGTCTTCATGTTCTCAGGCCCCCTTCTACTTGAGGTCACACACCCCTCTCTCCTCGGCGCCATGTCATTTCTTCCACTCATTCTCTTTTTGACCCATAAGGTCTTTGAGACGGGCTCGGGCCGCTGGACCGTATTTTTTACCCTTGCCCTGGCATGCCAGATGCTTACAGGGGCCGTGCAGATAATCGTTCACACCATCTTCATGACAGGGGCCTACGCCCTCACCCTCTTCTGGATGGACCGCAAATACGGCAAGACACGCCTGCGGCCCATCTTTTTGCTCTCCATCGGCGGGACCATGGCCATCGCCCTCTCCTCCCTGCAGTGGTTCCCCCTCATGGAGCTATCGGGGTTTACGGGCAGAGACCATACCGGACTCTCGCTTAAGGACGTAGAGCCGTTAAGGTCCTTCATGAACCCATGGTTCATAAACAAGGCCGTCTTCTTGGGGGAAAAATTATTCAACAAAGGCTCTCTATATATCGGAGTGCTACCTGCGATATTAGGTCTTGCGGCTGTCTTTAAGCGTAAGAAAAAGTCCTCTACCATTACCATGTTCTTCGTATTCGTGGCCATCGTGACCTTTTTGCTGGCCCTTGGCACCTACACGCCCATTTACAAGATATACTACCATTATATCCCCACGGGAAAGATATTCCGCATGCCCATGCGCTGGCTCTGGCTCACGGCGTTTGCCACCGCCGTACTCAGCGCCATGGGTTCTGAGGCGATCTTCAAGGCCCTTGAAGGCAGGTCAGCCCAATACAGAGGGGCCGTCATTATCATACCCCTTATTGTTACGGCCTTTCTCTTCCATTACAACGTCGTGGAACTCTTTAACCACCCGCAGAAGACACCCGGCATTTTCAAGACATACGCAAAAGAGGGCGCCTTCCTGAGAAGAGTCCAGGGCGAGGCACGCACCTACATTGCCAGCGACTTTCTCCATGATTATTCCCTCCTTCAAAAATTCGGCACCCTTGAGAAGGTCTTTGTCCTCAATGACACCAATACACTGAGCCTTGATTCCTACAGAAGATTTGTCGGCGTCATACAGGGGAACAAAAAAATACTGCGGGATAATACCTTCGACGGCATATACAAGCTTCGTGGCAGGCCCAGGGACCTGCGCCTCATGAACCTGCAGAGCGTAAGGTTCATCATGGAACACGGCAAAAAGGCATTTCCCAATGGCATGCCCTGGGGCATACACAAGATATACGAAAATAAGGGCATCGTGATATACAAGAACGATGGCGCCCTTCCAAGGGCCTATGTTGTCTATAACAGCGAAACCATAAGCGATAATAAAAAGGCCCTTGAGAGATTGGCCTCGCCTTTTTTCAACCTCCGAAGCACCGTCATCCTCGATAGAGACGCAGGCCTTGACCGAAGACATGACTCACGCCTGAAGAGGGCATGGATAACGCGCCTTGCGCCGGAAAAGATAGAGATGGTCGCTGACCTTGACCAAAAGGGCGTGCTCGTGCTAACGGACTTCTACTACCCCGGATGGAAGGCCTTTGTTGATGGGGTGCAACGCCCCGTACTGCGGGCCAATGCCGTCATGAGAGGTCTTGTCCTTGAAAAAGGCTCCCACAGGGTCGTATTTATCTACAGGCCGCGTCCCTTCCTGATAGGGTTATGGACTTCCATACTCACCCTCGCGGGCCTTGTAATCTACCTTGGCGTGGACATGAAGATGAGGAGGTCCGCAAAAAAGCCATGAGCCACAGGACACCAACGGTAAGCGTTATCGTAATCCACTACGGCGAGGCCCGCCTCCTCAGGGAGTGCCTGGCCTCCCTGAAGTTCATCCAATACCCCTCAATAGAGGTTTTAATACTCTCCAATAGCCCGCTAACGGAGGAGCTTGAGGCCCTGAAAAAAAAATACGCGAGCTTCCGCTTCATCTTCACAGAGACCAATGTCGGTTATGCCGGGGGGTGCAACAGGGCCATTGAGGCCGCCTCGGGCAAATACGTCTTTATCCTTAATAACGACGTAGTGCTGGACTCGGATTGCCTCACTCCGCTGGTGCGCGCCTGCGAAGGCGATGCCAAAATAGCCCTCGCCCAGCCCAAGATACTATCTCTCGCGGACAAAAAAAGGTTTGAGTACTCCGGGGCCGCGGGCGGGCTCATGGACAAATTCGGCTACCCCCTTGCCGCGGGCAGGATCTTTGACGAGGTGGAGTCCGACAAAGGCCAGTATGAGGTGAGCACGGAGATATTCTGGGCCTCCGGGGCCGCCCTCTTCGCGAGAAAAGACGTGGTTACGGAGGCCGGGGGCATGGACGCGAGTTTTTTCGCCTACATGGAAGAAATAGACCTTGCCTGGCGTATTCATCTGCTCGGATACAGGGTCATCTACGTGCCCGAAGCGCGCATCTTCCACCTTGGAAGCGCGGGAATGGAGCGTAAAGGCGCGAGGCACCTGTACCTTAACCACAGAAATAACCTCGTAATGGTCCTGAAAAACTACTCCGTGGCCACACTGCTCCGCATACTGCCCGTAAGGCTCGCGCTTGAGGGGGCCACCATGGGCTACGCCCTTTTAAGAGAAAATCCCCTGCGGGCAAAGGCCATCCTAAAGGCCGCGCTAAACGTGACGGTCAACATCTTCAACATATTAAGAGAGAGAAAAAAAGTTCAGGCCATGAGGGTAGTTGACGACAGGGAGATACTTAAAAAGATGTACCAGGGCTCAATAGCCGTGGAGTACTTCATAAAAAAACACAAGACCATCAAGGAAATACCCGGACTGCGCCAGACCCCTTACTTTCTTTTGGAAAAAAGAAAGTAAGACAAAGAAAACCAATACGGAAATAACTTCCTGCCTTTGAA